>JAIXZR010000248.1 GCA_027489455.1 Rubrivivax sp.
CCCCGAACGCCGCCAACACCGGCCACCGCCGCAGCCCGAACCCGCCCATGCGCTGGCTCGCTGCACTGCCCGCTGCCTTGCTGGCCTGCAGCCTGCACGGACAGGCGCAGGGGCAGACCCCGGCCCCGGCCCCGGCGGCCGAGCCGACTGCGGCCACGACGCCTGCACCCACGACCGTGCAGTACGTGACCGACGCACCCTCCAGCGCCACCAACTTCATCGGCGACCGCATCGACTACCAGACGCCCGTGAAGGCGCAGGTGACGGTCCTGGGAAGCGGCACCGCCAAGGACGTTTGCATTGGCGGCAAAGCCAACCTCAAGGGCGTCGGTGTTGCATCGTTGAAGGTCGGCACGGCCGAACCCAAGACGCATGTGCTCTTTCGCGTCAAAGAGGCAGGCGAGGCCGGCACCGATCCTTGTGGCGACAAGGCACTCACGCTGGCGAAGGCTGGCGAGATCGTGGCGCTGGACACCGACACGCTGACGAAGACCCCGCCGAACCGCTACGGCCTGACGTACGGCACCCTGATCGTCCCCTACAAGTACCAGATGGGGGGCGACCGCAGCGTGGCCGGCGGCGCCACGCTGGGCGGCTACCTGGGTTACCGCGCCACGATCTACGGCAGCAGCCTGGCCTTCATCACCTTCGCCGGGCCCACGAAGGTGGACGTGGCCCAGATGAAGGACGGCAAGGCCAGCACCGAAAGCCTGGCCGGCCTGAGCTATGGCATCGGCCTGCTGGGCACCGTCAAGGACGGCTTCAAGGCCGGCGTGGTGGTGGGCACCGACCGTGTCGCGAAGAGCGCGGGCTACGCGAACAGCGGCAAGGCCTGGATCAGCCTGTCACTGGGCTACGACTTCACTGCGCAGTAAGCACCACCCCCCAAGGAGAGCACCCTATGGACATCACCTACGACCAGCTGCGCAGCGACTGCCAGCGCACGCTCGACGATCTGCAGCAGGCCGCCAGCAACGGCCTGGTGGCCGCGGCCATGAGCAGCCTGATCGACCGCACCGACGAATGGCGCCGCCAGGCCCCCGCCGCCTGGCGGCAACTGATTGCCGACGTGGTCTCGCGCCACCCGCTGTGGCGCCTGGCCGAGGCCTGCCCGATGACCGAGCGCGCGCGCAACAAGCCGCGCGGCTACGCCGGTGATGCGGTGATGATGGATCTCATCTACGACAGCGAACGCGTGGCCAGCGAACAGCTCAGCGGCACGACGAAGACGATCTTCAAGACCGTCACCGACTTCCCCACCTGCGCTTCGGTGGAAGTGCGCCGGCGCGTGATCGCCGGCCGCATCGACGCCCTGGCGCAGGCCCGGCGCGCCGCCGGCCAGCCGCCGCTGCGGCTGCTGAGCCTGGCCTGCGGCCATGCACGCGAGCTGGACCTGGCCCAGGCCTTGCGCGACGGTGGCCTGGCGCAGGCCGTGATGTGCGACCAGGACGGCGAGAGCCTGGCGCAGATCCAGCAGCGCCATGCCGAGCATCCTGCCGTGCAGACGCGCCCGCTGACGGTGCGGCAGTTCATCGCCAACGCGCGCGAGACGCGCGACCTGCAGCAGTTCGACCTGGTCTATTCCGCGGGCCTGTACGACTACCTGGAAGAGCCCGTGGCGATGCGCCTGACGCGCAGCCTGTTCGAACGCCTGGCCCCCGGCGGGCAGCTGCTGCTGGCCAACTACCACCCGGACAACCGTGGCACCGGCTACATGGAATCGTTCATGGACTGGTGGCTGATCTACCGCGACGACGCGCAGATGGCCGCGCTGGCCCAGGCCGTGCCGCAGGAAGACCTGGCCAGCGCCGTGCTGGAACGCGATCCCTTCGGCAACGTCGTCTACCTCAGCCTGACGCGGCGCTAGCCTCGCTTCGCGCCCGGGGCCAGCGTCTCGGGCGCCAGCGCGGCCACGGCCTGGTAGTGGGTGAGGAAGACCTGGCCGCTGAGCGTGCGCAGGAAGTCGGTGTGCTGCAGCCGGTCCATCACCGGGCCCTTCACTTCCGACAGGTGCAGCGCGATGCCGGCTTCGTGCAGCCGGCGCTCGATGGCTTCCAGGCTTTCCAGCGCGCTGGCATCGATGTCGTTGATGGCCGAGCACTGCAGCACCACGTGGCGCAGCGCGGGGCTGGCCGCCACGGCGTTGTTGACCACGTCTTCCAGCGTGCGCGCATTGGCGAAGTACAGGCTTTCGTCCACACGCAGGCTCAGCAGCGCTGGGTGGGTGACGACGGCATGGCGCTGCACGTTGCGGAAGTGCTCGGTGCCCGGCACCCACCCCACGGTGGCGATGTGCGGCCGGCTCGTGCGCCACAGGTACAGCGCCAGCGAGACGCCCACGCCGGCCAGCAGGCCGGCTTCGACGCCCAGCGCCAGCGTGGCCAGCAGGGTGGTCAGCAGGGCCGCGAAATCGGGCTTCGAATAGGCCCAGGTGCGCCGCAGGATGCCAAAGTCCACCAGCGACAGCACCGCCACCACGATGGTGGCGGCCAGCGTGGCCTGCGGCAGGTAGTACAGCGCCGGCGTCAGCAGCAGCGTGGCCAGCAGGATGCCGAAGGCGGTGTAGACGCCGGCCGCGGGCGTGCGCGCCCCGGCATCGAAGTTCACCACCGAGCGCGCGAAGCCCCCCGTCACCGGCAGGCCGCCGCTGAAAGCCGCGCCCATGTTGCCGGCGCCCAGGGCCACGAGCTCCTGGTCGGGCTCGATGCGCTGGCGGCGCCGGGCCGCCAGGGTCTGGCCCACGGACACCGATTCGACGAAGCCCACCACGCTGATCAGCAGCGCCGGCAGCGCCAGCTGCTGCCAGAGCGCGAGATCGAACACCGGCAAGGTGAAGGGCGGCAGCCCCTGCGGCACGTGGCCCACGATCTTCAGCCCCTGGGCCTGCCAGTCCAGCGCCCAGGCCGCCAGCGTGGTGGCCACGATCGCCGCCACCGGCCCGGCCTTGGCCGCGATGTCGGCGCCGCGCGCGCCCAGGCCCAGCCGCTGCAGCAAGGGCTTGAGCCCGATGCGCGCCCAGAACAGGAAGGCCGTCGAGCCGGCGCCCACGGCCAGCGTCAGCCCGTGCACCTGCCCCAGCTGGCCGAAGAGCGAGTGCAGCAAGGCCGGCAGGTGGTGGCCGCTGGCGGGCACGCCCAGCAGCGTCTTCAACTGGCTGGCCGCGATCAGCAGGCCCGATGCCGAGATGAAGCCCGAGATCACCGGATGGCTGAGGAAGTTGGCGATGAAGCCCAGCCGCAGCAGCCCCATGGCCAGCAGCATCAGCCCCGAGAGGAAGGCCAGCGTGACGGCCAGCGCCGCCGCCCCCACCGCGCCGGGCGGGGTGATGCTGCCGATGGCTGCCGCCGTCATCAGCGACACCACCGCCACTGGGCCCACGGCCAGCACGCGGCTGCTGCCGAACACGGCATACAGCAGCAGTGGCGCGATGCTGGCGTACAGCCCGGTGGCCGGGGGCAGGCCCGCCAGCTGGGCGTAGGCCAGGCTCTGCGGGATGAGCATGACCGTGACGATCAGCGCCGCCAGCAGGTCGGCGCCCAGGGTCGGCCGGTCGTAAGCACGGCCCCAGTCCAGCACGGGCAGCGCCGGCAGCCAGCGGCGCCAGGCCTTGCCGTTCGCCGCGGGCGGCCGTGCGCTGTGCATCAGCGCATCGTAATGTCTCGGCCGGGGCTCGGCTGGGCGCGCCTCGCCCGGCAGCAGCGCTGCCTGCGCCTCAGGTGCGGCGCAGCAGGTCGCCGAAGACGGTGTATTCGCCGTCCTTGCGGTCCTCGCCCGGCGCGTCGTACAGCACCAGCCACTGCGGCTTGCTGCCGGCCAGGCCCGGGGGCAGCTCGCACAGGGCTTCGGCGCGGTTGGTGCCGCGGCCGTGCGGCAGCGAGACCGATTCCGTCAGCGCCGGCTCGAAGCACACCGGCTCGCGGTTGGCGGCCAGCGCCGTGCGCGCGCCTGGCCACTTGAAGACTCGGATCTCGCCGTTCAGCACCATCGTCGGGCCGGCCAGGATGTAGAGATCGTCGCCGCTGAAGTGCAGGTCGCGCACGCCCAGTCCGTCGAGCTGCAGGAAGTGCTTGCGGACCAGGGTGCCGCTGTCGTCCAGCGGCAGCAGGCGCAGCTGGCCGCCGCGCGGCTCCACCGCGATTTCCAGCAGCGCCGACCAGCCGCGCAGTACCGGGCCGCGCAGCCCCAGCAGCAGCCGTTGGCCATCGACGGCCAGGCCCTCGATGTCGAAGCCGTTGTCCTTGCCCGGCAGGGCCATGTAGGGGCCGAAGTGCGGATCGTCGGCCAGTGCGCGGGTGAGCTGGTTGTCCTGCGCATCGCCCTTCAGGCGCAGCGCGCGGCGGCCGTCCTGCGCCTGGCGCACCAGGCAGGGCTCGCCCTGGGCGTTGGTCTCCAGCGGCAGGCAGGCCAGCAGGCGCCGGTTGCCGTCCAGCGCCAGCTTGGCCAGGCGGCGGGCGTTGTCGGCATGGCTGCGTTCGGGCCGGGCGTTCTTGCGCTTGTAGCCATGCGAGCCCACCACCCACAGGTAGCCATCGGCCACGGCCATGCCTTCGAGATCGGCTTCTTCGTCGGCGGCACCGGGCAGATCCAGCAGATCGGCGAGCGGGAAATCGCGCACCTCGCCAAAGCGCAGTTGTTCGCGCCCGACCGGCGGCAGCCGGCGCAGGCGGTCCAGGCCGCAGGCTTCGTCGCCGGCCACCCACAGCCAGTCACCCGTGAAGGCGGCGCCCGACAGGTTGGCGTGGACGAGCGCGCCCGGCGCGAATTCCAGCCGGACGGCGAGTGCGCTGCGGGCGTTGGGCATGGCAGTGATCCTGGGCGTGCGGTGGTGGGGGGCGCCGATCTTCACCCAAGCCATGCCCCCAGGGCGAGCAAGGCCAGGCCCGTCAGGCCGCCGCCACCGCGCCGCGGGCGCGCAGTGTCTTGATGCTGGTGGCCACGCGCTCGGCCACTTCGCGTTCGCGCTGCAGCGTACGCAGGGTGTTCTGCGATTCCTGCGCCGACGCATCCAGCCGCGCGATCGTGCCCTTGGCTTCCTCGACGGTGAAGTCCAGGCGCGCCAGCTTCTCGCCCACGTCGTCGATCACCGCGCGCTGCTCGCTCAGGTTTTCCAGCGTGCCCTGCACGTCGCCCAGCAGGGCGTCGACGGCCTTGGCCTGGGCCTGCACCTCGTCGACCTTGCGCCGCCAGGTGTCGATCAGCGCGATCTTTCCGTCGGTGTCGCCGATGCGCTGCAGCAGGCTGTCCACGGTGGACCGCATTTCGCCCAGCTGCTGGCGTTGCTCGGCCAGGGCCTGCAAGTCCTGCTTGCTGCTGGCGGCGATCTGGCGGATGCCGTCGACCTCGGTCTTCATGGTCTGCACCATCTTCTCGCGTTCGGCCAGCCAGCTCATGCGCTTGTCCAGGCCTTCGGTGCGCTGGTCCAGGTCGACCATGCGCGATTCGAAGCCCGCCAGCGCCTTGTCGGTGTGCGCCAGCATGGCGCGGCGCTGCTCGATCAGCTGCAGCATCGCCTGGGCGCGCTGCAGCTGGTCTTCGGTCAGGTTCACCTGCGCCAGTGCGTCGGTCTGGCGGGCCTGCACCTGCGCCAGTTCGGCCAGCAGCTCTTCGCGCCGGCCGGCCACGTGCGCCAGGCTGTCGCCCAGTTCGCGCAGCTGGCGCAGCTGCTCGGCCGTCTGCGCCAGCTGCTGCTTGCTTTCGGTCAGCAGCCCCAGCGTGCGCTCGCGCTGCTGCTGGGCCACGATTTCTTCCTGTCGCCCTGCGGCCACGGCTGTGCGCGTCTGCTCGATCTGCTGCGCCATGCGCTCGACCTCACCCGCCAGCGGCGCCAGGCGCCCCTGCTGCACCGCCAGATCGGCCATCTGCTGCTGGGCCAGGCCGATCTGCTGCCCCAGCGCACCGCACTGCTGCGCCAGGTCTTCGGCCACACGGCGCTGTTCTGCCAGCTGCACGATCTTGCGCTCGACGTCGCCGCTCACTTCGAACAGCGCATTCACACGCCCGCCCACGCCTTCGACGAAGGCCATGCGCTGGCTCACGCGTTCCAGCTCGGCCTGCAGGGTGCGGGTGGTCTCGGCCAGGCGGTCGGCGGCGGCGCCGCCCTGTTCGATCAGCACCATCTTGCCCAGCAGCGTGTCCAGCCGGCCTTCGATGTCCGGCGTGCGGCCGATCAGGGCCGTGGTGCGCTCGACGAAGGCCTGCAGGCTGCTGCGGTCCTGCGCCAGCGCGTCGCGCAGGCGGGCGGCCTCGGCAAACTGCTTGCGCAGGCTGGCGACTTCGGCGCGCAGCGCGTCCAGTTCGGATTGCGACCGCTTCAGGCTGTCGTGCTGGCTGGCGGTGCGCTTGCACAGCGTTTCCATCGCGCTGAGCTGGTGGCCCAGCTCGCTGAGCTGGCTTTGCCGCAGCGCCAGGTCCTCGGTCTCGATGCGCAGCTCGCCGAAGATCTTGCTCAGGCCCTCGGCCTTCTGCAGCATGGCGGCCAGCTGCTCGTCCTTTTCCAGCACCGCGTGCATGCGCTGCTCGGCATCGGCCAGCTCGGTGCGCACGGTCTGCAGGCGGCCATCGAAGGCGCTGTACTCGGCCTTCTCCATCGTCAGCCGCTCGGCCATCGCACGCAGGTTGTCCAGCAGGCCGCGGCTGGTGTTGTCCACGCGTGCGGTCTCGCGCAGGAACTCGTCGCGCGCAGCGGTGGCGGTCTGCAGCTCTTGCGTCACGGTGCGCGCCAGCTGCCAGATCTGGCCGACCGATTCCTCGGTCTGGCGCATCTTCTGCTGGCCTTCGCTCAGCTTGGCCATCTGCGCTTCCATCGACCACACCATCTGGTTCAGGCGTGCGGTCTCGGCGGCCGCGTGGTCCACGGCGTGCTTCTGCGTTTCCAGCGCGGCCACCTTCACCGACACATGTTCGGCCAGCGCATGCAGCGCGCCGATGCGCTTCTCGGCGTCCTTGCTCAGCTCAGGCAGCTGGGCCAGCGCGTCGCAGCGCGCTGCCACTTCCTGCACAGCCGTGGCTGCGGATTCGGCCTGCGTGCGCGCTTCGCGCGCGACGTCGCGCGCGCCGGCCACCTCGCGCCGCAGCCCGGATTCGGCCGCTGCCAGCTCGGCCAGCTTGCCTTCCATCGCGCCCAGGCCCTGCAGGGCCTGGCGCACGTCGTTGGCGGTCTGCAGCAGCTGGCCGTGGTCCTGGGCCAGCTGCTCGTGGTCGCGCTGCATCTGGTCCATCGCGGCTTGGGCCTCGCCAGCCTTCTGGCCCAGGCGGTCCATCGCCTTGCGGTGCTGCGCCAGGTGGCCTTCCGGGGCCAGCAGCTCGCGTGCGGCGTTCTCGGCCACCACCACCTGCGACACCAGCGCGCCGACGCGGTGGTCCAGCTTCTCCAGGCGGCGCGCGCGCTCGTCCACGCCAGCGGCCACGTCGGCCATGCCATTGACTTTGCGCATCACCGTCTCGGCCTTGGCGCTCAGCTCGTCCAGGGCCTTGTTGGTGCTCTTCAGCCGCGACAGCGCGCCGCCGGCGATTTCCAGCTGCACGCGGAACTCTTCGCGTTCGGCCCGCAAGGCATCGCGTTCCTCGCGCAGCTCGGTCAGGATGTCGCGCAGTTCGGCGTCCACCTGCTTGCGGTCAGTGGCGGATCGGAAGATCGTGTCCAGCATGTTGTTTCCCTTGATGACAGCGCACGCGCCAGGCCAGGCGGCAACCCCTGCCCGGCGCTGCTGCGGCAACCCGCAGCCGGCTGGCAGGCCACCTGTACGCAGCTTGATTTCAATCGTCGACGGGTGACCTGCACCCTGGCGAAATCATGGCATCGGCGGCCTGGCCGGTGGGCCGGCCGACGCCCTCCGTTCGGGTGGAACACCCCGTGAACGAACGCCTGCAGCCCGGGTGGTCTTGTGGCGGCGGACCTTGCCGGAAGGGCCGGTTTTCGTGCTGGACTTCACGGCCTTCGACTCCCACGACGGGCTGCTGCCGGCCGCAGACACGGTGCCGCGGCGGCGGCGACAATGGCGGCATGTTGCAACAGCGCACCCTCAAGTCCATCACGCGCTCGGTCGGCGTGGGCGTGCACAGCGGCCAGCGGGTCGAGCTCACGCTGCGCCCGGCCCCGCCCGACACGGGAATCGTCTTCCGGCGCGTCGACCTGCCGGTGCCGGTGGACATCCCGGTCGATGCCTTCGCCGTCAGCGACACGCGCATGGCCAGCACGATCAGCCCCGGCGGCGACCCGGGCGGCCCGCGCGTGCAGACCATCGAGCACCTGATGTCGGCCTGCGCCGGCCTGGGGCTGGACAACCTCGTCATCGACATCTCTGCCGAGGAAGTGCCCATCCTGGACGGCAGTGCCGCCAGTTTCGTCTACCTGCTGCAGAGCGCCGGCATCGCGCTGCAGGACGCGCCCAAGCGCTTCATCCAGGTGCTCAAGACCGTGGAAGTGCGCGAAGGCAGCGGCGCGCAGCTCAAGTGGGCGCGGCTGGAGCCGTACCACGGCTACAAGCTCAGCTTCGAGATCGAGTTCAAGCACCCGGCGGTGGACGCCACCGGCCAGCGCGTGGAATTCGACTTCAGCGCCGGCCAGTACAAGCGCGACATCGCACGGGCCCGCACCTTCGGCTTCACCAAGGACGTGGAGATGATGCGCAGCCGCGGCCTGGGCCTGGGCGGCAACATGGACAACGTGATCGTGGTCGACGATCACCGCGTGCTCAATGCCGAAGGCCTGCGCTACGACGACGAGTTCGTCAAGCACAAGATCCTGGACGCCATCGGCGACCTGCACATCGCTGGCAAGCCGCTGCTGGCCAGTTACGTGGCCTACAAGAGCGGCCACGCGCTCAACAACAAGCTGCTGCGCGCGCTGCTGGCCGATGCTGCAGCCTGGCGCGTCGTCAGCTTCGACAATGCCGCCGATGCGCCACGCGGCTTTGCCGACCTGGCGCCGGCCTGGTAGGCGCAGGGCAGGGGCGCGCGATGCTGGCTTTCCGTCTGATCTTCGGGCTGCTGCTGGTCAGCGGGCTCTTGTGCTTTGCGATGTACATCGGCACGCGCCAGGTGGTGTGGCGCCGGCGCGGCATCGTGATCGTCAAGTGGACGATCGTGGCCGCCTGCGGCTTCTTCGCCGTGCTGATCCTGGACCGGCTGGCGCGGATGCTCTAGCCGCCCGCCGGGCGCTGGCAGCTCAGCGCTGGCGGCGCACCAGGTTGTCGGCCCGGTTGGCCAGCGTCACCTTCACTTCCAGTGCCTGTGCGCCGCGTTGCACGGCCAGGCGGGTCTCGCTGTCCGGCGGCAGCGCGGCCACAGCGGCCAGCAGTTCGCCGGGCGTCTTCACGGCCGCGTCGCCCACCTTCTGCACCACGTCGCCCGGCTTGAGCCCGCCGCGCGCGGCCGGGCCGTCCTGCAGCACGCCGACGACGAGCACGCCGCTGCGCACCGGCAGGTTCAGGCTTTCGGCCAGATCGGTCGTGAGCTCCCGCGTTTCCACGCCGATCCAGCCGCGCTGCACCCGGCCGGTGGTGACGAGCTGCTCCATCACCGTGCGTGCCGTGTCCACCGGCACCGCAAAGCCGATGCCGTTGCTGCCGCCGCTGCGCGTGAAGATGGCGGTGTTGATGCCCACGAGCCGGCCTTCGATGTCCACCAGCGCGCCGCCGGAATTGCCCGGGTTGATGGCAGCGTCGGTCTGCACGAAGTTCTGCAGCGGTGAGCTGTCGGGCGTCTGCCGGTCCAGCGCACTGACGATGCCCGCCGTCACCGTCTGCCCTACGCCGAAGGGGTTGCCGATCGCCAGCACCGCGTCACCCACCTGCAACGCGCGGACGTCGCCCAGCGTCATCACGGGCAGGTCGGGCAGGTCGATCTTGAGCACGGCGATGTCGGTCTCGGCGTCGCTGCCCACCAGCCGCGCGCTGGCCTCGCGGCCATCGGGCAATTGCACCTGGATGTCGGTAGCGCCGTCGATGACGTGGTGGTTGGTGAGCAGATAGCCCTCGGGGGCCACGATCACGCCGGACCCCAAGCCTGTCTGCTGGGGCGCGCTGCCGTTGGGCAGGCGGTTGAAGAATTCACGGAAGCGCGGATCGTTGGCATGGGGGTTGACGCCTACCCGGGTGGCCATCACGCTCACCACGGCGGGCGCGGCGCGCTGCGCGGCCAGCGCGTAGCTGTTCGGGCGCCGGCCCAGGGCGCCATCAGCGCCGCTGGCAGCGCGGTCGGGGCTGATGATCTGGGTCAGCGTGGGTGCCGGCAGAAGGGTGCCGCTGCGGCCGCCGGGCAGCCAGTCGGGCTTGAGGGTGACGACCACGAACAGTGCCGCCACAGCCACCGTCACGGCTTGGGAAAAGACGAGCCAGGTGCGGCGCCACATGTTGTCAAAATGGGTGGAACGAGCGATGGCCCGGGGGCCTGGAGATTGCGATGGCGGCACGAGAGCGCGTCGACGAGTACCTGCAGGCCCTGCTGCAGCCCGACGGCTTCAAGGATTATGGGCCGAACGGTTTGCAGGTGCAGGGCCGCGTCGAGGTGCGCCGCGTGGCCAGCGGGGTGACTGCGAGCCTGGCCTTCATCGACGCCGCCATCGACGCCGGCGCCGACACGTTGCTCGTGCATCACGGGCTGTTCTGGCGCGGGCAGGACGGCCGGCTGACAGGCTGGCTGCGCGAGCGTGTGGCCCGGCTGCTGCGGCACGACATCAACCTGTACGCCTACCACCTGCCACTGGATGCCCATGCCGAGCTGGGCAATAACGCGCAGCTTGGCCGCCGCCTGGGCCTTGCGGCCGACGCCCGCTTCGGTGACCAGGCGCTGGGCTTCGTCGGCCCCTGGGCGGGCACAGCGCAACAGGCCACGCCAGCCGGCCTGGCCGACCGCATCGCCCAGGCCCTGGGGCGCGCGCCGACACTGGTGCCCGGCGACGGCCGCCCGCTGCGCCGCGTGGCCTGGTGCACCGGGGGTGCGCAGGGCTACTTCGAGGCCGCCATCGCGGCCGGGGCCGATGCCTTCATCACTGGCGAGATCTCCGAGCCCCAGGCCCACATCGCACGCGAGACAGGCGTGGCCTTCCTGGCCTGCGGCCACCACGCCACCGAACGCTACGGCGCACCCGCGGTGGCCGACGCCCTGGCGGCGGAGTTCGGGCTGGCGCACCAGTTCATCGACATCGACAACCCGGCATGAACGGCCACGTCCTGGCGCCGTCCTCGTCGCCGTCGGCCGGCTTGCCGCTGCTGCTGACCCTGGGCGACGCCGCGGGCATCGGGCCGGAGCTGATCTGCCGCGCCTTCGAGCAAGGCGAACTGCACGACACCGTCGTGCTGGGCGACCCGTCGGTGCTGCGCCGCGCTGGCGCGCGCATGACGGCCGTGATCGACAGCCCGCAGGACCGGCAACAGGTGCCGCCTGGCTGCCTGCCGGTGCTGGCGGTGCCGGGCCTGCCGGCCGGCCTGGCACAGCTGCCCTGGGGCCGGGTGGACGCGCGCTGCGGCGCGGCCGCCGCGGCATGCATCGAAGCCGCGGTGCGCCTGGTGCAGGCCGGGCAGGGGCGCGCGATCGTCACCGCCCCGATCCACAAGGAAGCCCTGGCCGCCGCCGGATCGCCTTACCCCGGCCACACCGAGATGCTGCAGGCGCTGGCGGCAGCCCCGGGCCAGGCGCCGCCGCCGGTGCGCATGATGCTGGCCAACGACGAGCTGAAGGTCGTGCTGGTGACGATCCATCTGTCGCTGCGCAGCGCCATCGATGCCCTGAGCTTCGACAGCGTGCTGCAGACCCTGCGCATCGCCCATGCCGCGGCCGCGGCATGGCAGACGGCACGACCACGCATCGCGGTGGCCGGGCTCAACCCGCATGCCGGTGAAGGCGGTCTGTTCGGCCGCGAGGAGATCGACTTCATCCAGCCCGCGGTGCAGGCGGCGCGGGCCCAGGGGATCGATGCCCATGGGCCTTTCGCGCCGGACACCGTGTTCATGCGCGCACGGCGTGGCGAGTTCGATCTGGTGCTGGCGATGACGCACGACCAGGGCCTGATCCCGGTGAAGTACCTGGGGGTGGAGCAGGGCGTCAACGTCACGCTGGGCCTGCCCTTCGTGCGCACCAGCCCGGACCATGGCACCGCCTTCGACATCGCCGGCACGGGGCAGGCCGATCCGGCCAGCCTGATCGCGGCGCTGCGGATGGCTCGGCGGCTGGCGGCGGCTGACTTGCTGCCATTGAGGGATTAAGGGCCGCCGCCGCGCCTGACCCTGGGGGAATTCAAGCATCGTGGGCGGATGCACCGTCCAGCAAACGCGTGTCGTACTACTCGTCGGCCGCACCGGGGCGGGCACCCGGCTGGCGTTGCGTGTACGCATGGTCAACCTGGGCGGCTGGGGTGGCGCTGCGTTCACCACGACGTCGAGCCCCACGACCTGGGGCCACAGCGCGGCCGCCAGCGCCACCAGCGTGGCGGCCTACCGGTACACCTTCCCGGCCACGCAGGTGAGCCCCTTCATCCCGGCTTTCGAGGCCTTCAGCAGCCCGGGCCCGGCAGCCTGGCGCCCCAGCAGATGAAGACGATCCTGCAGGTGTCGACGCCGGCCCGGGTGATCCCGTTCGTCGGTGGTGCGCCCACCAAGGCCTGGAGCATCTGCGACGGCTTCGGCCTGGTCGACGCCGTCAACGCGCTGTCGCGCCTGCCCTGAGGCCAGGCGCGGCGCTTCAGCGCAGCGCGGCCGGGCCGGGCTCGGCCGCCAGCATCGCCAGCTGGCGGCGTGCCCGCGCCGTCGCGCGCTCGACCAGGAAGGCCTGCTCGAAGGCGCGCAGGCGGCCGGCTTCGCAGAGCTTTTCCAGCATCCGCCGCGACAGCGACACCGTCTTCTGCGCGCGCGCGCTGCCGTGCGTGAAGACGAAGAAGCTGCGCGCCGGGCTGACGTGTGACAGCCGCACCTTCTGCCACTGGCCTTCCAGCTGCATCTGGTAGGCGAAGCCGATCTGCACGTGGTCGGCCAGGGCCCGGCCGCGCGTGGGCTCGGGCGCTTCCGCGCTGTCGGCAGCGCCCGGGGGGGCCGCCGCTGCGGTCTGCCCGCGGTGGGCTTCTGCAGTGGTTGTCGGCCCCGTGCCGGTGCCCGCGGCCGGCATCGGCCACGCCGTGCCAACATCGATGTCGATGTCCACGTCGCCACCGGCCGGTGGGGCCACCGGGGCGGTCCAATCGACCGCGGCTTCCTGCACCAGCCCCACGCGCTGGGCCTCTTCGGCCGTGAAGCTGTGCTGCGGTACCTCGTCGTGCAGCACCGGCGGCAGCGCGCCGGCCGCGCGGATCTCGTCGGCCGAAGGCAGGGGTTGGTCCAGCGCGCCGTCCACCTGCCTGGCCAGCAGGTTGATGTCCAGCTGCCGGGCGCTGGTGTTTTTCAGTGCGTCGGCGTGGGCCGGCATCAGCTGGCCGAAGAAGGCGCGGCGTTCGGCTTCGGGCCACGCGATCAGGTTCATGCCCTGGTTCAGGTCCTGCATGAGGCGCGGCAGTTCGGCCAGGAAGAGCTTGCGCGCTGCTGGCGTCGCCTTGGGCTGAACGCTCATGAACAGCTCGCGCCCGGCCTGCCGCAGCCTTTGCACCAGCTCGCTGTCGGCGCCGGCCTGGCGGGCGGCGCGGATCATCACCTGGCTCCAGATGCGCGTGATGAAGTCGCGCACGAACTCGGGGCCGGCCAGGCCCTTGAGTTCACCTTCCAGGCGCTGCGCGTAGAGCTGGCGCAGGCGCACTTCGTCTTCCTTCTGCGCCAGCAGCTCGGCGGCCTGCAAGGCCGGGCCCGACGCCATCTCGGCCTGGCCTTCGGCCATGAAGCCTTCCAGTGCGCGCAGCTTGCTTTCGTAGGTCTCGATCTGGTCGAAGTCGCCTTCGACGACCTCGTTCACCAGGCTCTTGACCTTCGTCAGGAAACGCTGTGCGGCCGGCTCGTTGTAGTCCTCGAAGGCTGCGCCCAGCGATGCGATGCGGTTGATAAAGCGCCGCACGGGGTGGCGCCGCGACGAGAAGAAGCGGGTGTCGCCCAGTGCCGCGCGCAGCACGGGCAGCTGCAGGCGGGCGATCTGCCTGGCCATCTGCGGCGGCACCTTCGGGTCGGACAGGATCTGGTCGAACAGGCCGGCGATGACGTCGATGACCATGTGGTCCAGCGATCCGCGGCTGGCCTGGCGCAGCTCCTCCCGGTGGGCCAGGATCAGGTTCGGCACGCCGCGGCCGTCGTCGATCTCGCTGCCGTCGGCCCACGCTGCATCGGCCGGGCCGCGCAAGCTGCCGGGCCAGCCGCTGGCGGGTGCCGCCTCGTCCGCCTGATGGGCGCTGCTGTGCGTGAGGCGGCGGATCAGGTTCATCAGTGCCGGGTCCACCTGGCCCAGGCTGGGGCCGCGTCGGCTGCCAGTCAGCCCGCCGCGCGCCGAGGCCCCGAATCCGCTGCTGCCCGGGCCGATGCCATGCAGGCTGTGCCCGCCCTGCGCAGGCCCGCCAGCTGGCCGCCGCACGCCGGTGATGGGGTCTTGCTCGTAGCCGGCGCCCGGAGGCTGCGGCATGCCTGAGCGGCTGTAGCCGCTGCGCGGCGCCTCCAGCGCGCTGGCGCGGCTGGAGGCAGCGAAATCGGTCTGGCGCGGTGCCGCGCTGGCGCGCACGCTCAGACCGCGCGGCTGCACGCCGGCGCGGCGCATGTCGGCAACGATGTCGCCGTAGGCCTTGCGCAGCAGGCTGGCGAGCGAGCGACTGATCTCGCTCGACAGTTGCTTGCGCACATCGGCACGGTCGGACACCGCTTCGATCGCGCGCAGCATCGCGTGGCCCACGACATGCGGGCGCAAGGGGTTGCGCTCGCGGTCGCTGGCCTGGCTGTCGCCCGGGTCCAGCAGGCCGGCCACGAAGGCATCGAACTCGCGCAGTTCCCATTCGCAGGCGTGCGCGACATCCATGCCGAAGCGGTCGGCCGATATCTGCACTTCGACGTCGTGGTCGGCCACCAGGCTCAGTGCGTCCCAGGCCGTGGGCTTGCCCGCCGCGCCGGGCGGGGTGACGGGTGGCACGGTCGGCTGGCCGCCGGCATCCCGCATCACGCGTTCATCGAAGGCGTCGTTGAAGCTGAGGACGAACACCGCCGACTTGCGGTTCAGCTCGAACTGCGCTGCCAGCAGGCCGTCGCGCTGATAGGCGTTGCCTGCCGCCAGTGCCGCCAGCCCCAGGCTTTCGATGGTGCGCTCCACGGCATGACGCGCGGCCAGCTTCAGGGTCTGGGCCGCGGCTTCGAGTGGCGCTGGCAGTCGGTGGATGGTCTTGGCGTTCATGCGGCGGGCGTTGCACCATCAGTATGGGCATCGCCTGCAGCACGGGTACGCGGCTGAACCGGGAAAAAACCGGCCAGTTCAGCCCTTGGCGCGTGACGTTTCAGCGCTTCAATGCGTCCCGGATCTCGCGCAGCAGAACCACGTCTTCGGGCGTGGCAGGCGGCGGCGCCGGCGGCTCGGCGCGCTTCATGCGGTTCATCTGCTTGACCATGAGGAAGATGATGAACGCCAGGATGATGAA
This sequence comes from Rubrivivax sp., assembly GCA_027489455.1. Classification (GTDB taxonomy): domain Bacteria; phylum Pseudomonadota; class Gammaproteobacteria; order Burkholderiales; family Burkholderiaceae_C; genus Rubrivivax. Next base: position 15,524 of record JAIXZR010000248.1, read on the forward strand.
GTTGATGGCGATGGTGATGAAGTTGCCGTAGGCCAGCACGGCCCCGGCCTTCTTGGCCTCCGCCAGGGCCAGCCCCGGGGCTTGGCCCGACAGGGGGATGTAGTAACTGCTGAAATCGAGCCCGCCGAAGATGCGCCCGACGACCGGCATGATCAGGTCGCCCACCATGGAGTCCACGATCTTGCCGAAGGCCCCGCCGATGATCACGCCCACGGCCAGATCGACAACATTGCCCTTCAGGGCGAACTCTTTGAACTCCGAAGAGAAACTCATGCTCTTGCTCCAATGCCCGGCGCTGCCGATATGGTTGAAAACCGGCAAGCCTCCTGGCTGCCGCGGCGCGACGGTAGCAGCGCTCCGCCCAGCGTCAAGACTCAAACCGGGGTCAGCGAGCGTACGGACGCTGCGTCTAGAATCCCGGGTTGTCCCGAATATGCCCTGCCGGCCCTGCGAGCCGGCCTGATCTGAGGATCCTCATGAGCGACGTCGCCAGTTCCAACATCAGTTTCCAGAAGGCGGAAGGCATCGACAGCAGCCGCCGCACCTGGATCGCCATCACCTGCGGCGTTGGTGCCGTTGGCGGCGCCGCGGTGGCCGTGCCCTTCGTCAGCACGTTCGCCCCGTCAGAGCGGGCACGCGCGGCCGGGGCCGCTGTGCGCGTCGACATCAGCGCCTTGCAGCCAGGGCAGAAGGTCACGGTCGAGTGGCGCGGCAAGCCGGTGTGGATCATCCGCCGTACGCCCGAGCAGCTGCAAACCCTGGTCAAACACGATGCACAGCTGGCCGACCCGAAGAGCGAGCGCAAGCCCGGCGAGCTGACCCCCGAGTACGCCCGCAACCCGCAACGATCGATCAAGCCGGAGATCTTCGTCGGCGTCGGCATCTGCACGCACCTGGGCTGCTCGCCTGGCGACAGGTTCACGGCCGGTGCGCAGCCCTCGCTGCCGGATGACTGGCCGGGTGGCTTCCTGTGTGCCTGCCACGGCTCGACCTTCGACATGGCTGGCCGGGTGTTCAAGAACAAGCCCGCGCCTGACAACCTGGAAGTCCCGCCGCACATGTACGAGTCCGACACGATGCTGCTCATCGGCGAAGACAAGAAGGCCTGATCTACATCCACTCCCCATTCACCGCCGTTCAGAGGTCCTAGATGGCTGAATTCAAGCAAGCACCTGCGGATGCGCCCGTCGCCGAGAAGGTGATGACATGGGTCGACAATCGCTTCCCGGCTTCCAAGCTCTACAAGGAGCACCTGTCGGAGTACTACGCGCCGAAGAACTTCAACTTCTGGTACTTCTTCGGATCGCTGGCGATGCTGGTGCTGGTGCTCCAGATCGTCACGGGCATCTTCCTGACGATGCACTACAAGCCCGACGCGGCCTATGCGTTCGCCTCGGTCGAGTACATCATGCGCGACGTGCCCTGGGGCTGGCTCGTGCGCTACATGCACAGCACCGGTGCCAGTGCCTTCTTCGTGATCGTGTACCTGCACATGTGGCGCGGCATGATCTACGGCAGCTACCGCAAGCCGCGTGAACTGATCTGGATCTTCGGCTGCGCCATCTTCCTGTGCCTGATGGCCGAAGCCTTCATGGGCTACCTCCTGCCCTGGGGCCAGATGTCGTACTGGGGCGCTCAGGTGATCATCAACCTGTTCGCCGCGATCCCCTTCATCGGTCCCGACCTGGCACTGCTGATCCGCGGCGACTACGTGGTGGGCGACGCAACGCTCAATCGCTTCTTCGCCTTGCATGTGGTGGCGGTGCCGCTGGTGCTGCTGGGCTTGGTGGCGGCGCACATCATCGCGCTCCACGAGGTGGGTTCGAACAACCCGGACGGCGTCGAGATCAAGGCCAAGAAGGACCCGAAGACTGGCATTCCTCTGGACGGCATCCCGTTCCACCCCTACTACACGGTTCACGACATCCTGGGCGTCAGCGTGTTCCTCGCGCTGTTCTCGGCCGTGGTGTTCTTCGCGCCGGAAATGGGTGGCTTCTTCCTGGAGTTCAACAACTTCATCCCCGCAGACCCGCTGACCACACCGGCGCACATCGCCCCGGTTTGGTATTTCACGCCCTACTACTCGATGCTGCGCGCCGTCGATGATCGGTTCGTCCTGGTGATGGTGGCGCTGGTCGGGCTGGCGGCCGTTCTTGCCGTCCTCCGGGGTGGCCTGTCTGGCCCATGGAAGGTGGCCGTACTGGTCGGGGCCCTGGTGTCCGTGTCAGCGCTCATGCTGTTCGACGCCAAGTTCTGGGGCGTGGTGGTGATGGGCGCGGCTGTGATGATCATGTTCGCGCTGCCCTGGCTCGACCGCAGCGAGGTGAAGTCCATCCGCTACCGCCCGAGCTGGAACAAGTGGCTGTACGGCGCTTTCCTGATCAACTTCTTCGTGATGGGTTACCTCGGCATCATGCCGCCGTCGGTCATCGGCACCTATGTATCGCAAGTGGGTACGGTGTTCTTCTTCGGCTTCTTCCTGCTGATGCCCTGGTGGAGCCGCATCGGTGAATTCAAGCCGGTTCCTGACCGCGTGGTCTTCCAGCCGCACTGATGCCCGCAGGGCAAAACGAAGAAGAGCAAACATGAAGAAGCTGATCCTGGGCCTGGTGGCCAGCGTGTTCGTGTGGTCCGGCGCCCAAGCGGCGGGTGGCGGCATTCCCTGGGACAAGTTCCCGCAAGAGCGCGTAAGGGACATGGCGGCGCTGCAAAACGGAGCCAAGCTGTTCGCGAACTACTGCCTGAACTGCCACGCTTCCGCGTTCATGCGCTACAACCGCCTGCGTGACATCGGTCTGACGGAAGAGCAGATCCAGGCCAACTTGATCTTCACCGGGGCCAAGCCCGGCGACACGATGAAGGTGGCCATGACGCCCGCTGATGCCAAGGCTTGGTTTGGCAAGGTGCCGCCCGATCTGACGCTGATCGCGCGCTCGCGCTCTGCCGTGGGCAAGGGCAGTGACAGCGGGGCGGACTACCTCTACACCTACCTGCGCACGTACTACCGCGACGACACCACGCCGACGGGCTGGAACAACGCGGCCTTCCCGAATGTCGGCATGCCACATGTGCTGTGGGAGCTGCAGGGCCAGCAGCGCGCCGTCTACACCGAGCAGAAGGATCCTCACGATCCGGCGAAGACGATCCGCACGTTCACTGGCCTGGAGCAGATCGCGCCGGGCACGATGACCAAGGAGCAGTACAACGAGGCCGTGGCCGACCTCGTGGCTTACCTGAAGTGGATGTCCGAGCCCAATCAGACCAGCCGTGTGCGGCTGGGCGTCGGTGTCTTGATCTTCCTGAGCCTGCTGATCGTCGTGGCCTGGCGCTTGAACGCCAACTTCTGGAAAGACATCAAGTAAGCGACCGGCTGGCCGGCTGCCAGTGCAGCAGGCCGGCAAACCGACGCAGCGAGGGGTTGACGCCTCCCGCTGCGTTTACCATTTGGGCGGGGCGTTTCGACCCCGCCGATCAATCGAAGGCCTGCCACCATGATGGTGCTTTATTCCGGAACCACTTGCCCCTATTCGCACCGCTGCCGCTTCGTGCTGTTCGAGAAGGGGATGGATTTCGAAGTCCGGGACGTCGACATCTTCGCCAAGCCCGAAGACATCGCGCTGATGAATCCGTACAACGAGGTGCCCATCCTGGTGGAGCGCGACCTCATCCTGTACGAGAGCCACATCATCAATGAATACATTGACGAGCGCTTCCCGCACCCGCAACTGATGCCGGGCGATCCAGTAGCCCGTGCGCGCGTACGCCTGTTCCTCTTCAACTTCGAAAAGGAACTGTTCAGCAACGTCAACCTGCTGGAAGGCCGCGGCGTGAAGGCCACGGAAAAGCAGCTCGAGAAGGCGCGCGACCAGATCCGCGACCGCCTGACCCAGCTGGCGCCGATCTTCCTGAAGAACAAGTACATGCTGGGCGACGACTTCAGCATGCTCGACGTCGCGATCGCGCCGCTGCTGTGGCGCCTGGATTTCTACGGTATCGACCTGAGCAAGAACGCCGTGCCGTTGCTGAAGTACGCCGAGCGCATCTTCTCCCGGCCGGCCTACATCGAGGCGCTGACCCCGTCCGAAAAGGTGATGCGCAAGTAAGCGCGAGCTGCCCTGACCATGAGCGGTCCCGTCGATACCAACCAGGGCACGTCAACGCGCCCCTACCTGCTGCGTGCGCTGCATGACTGGTGCACCGATAACGGCTTCACGCCTTACCTGGCGGTGTTCGTGGACGGCAGCGTCCAGGTCCCCATGGAGTACGTGAAGAACAACGAGATCGTGCTCAATGTCGGCTTCGAGGCGACCAGCGGCCTGAAGATGGGCAACGAGTTCATCGAGTTCAAGGCCCGCTTCGGCGGTACATCGCGCGAGATCCTGGTGCCGGTGGATCACGTCGTGGCCATTTATGCGCGTGAGAACGGGCAGGGCATGGCCTTCCCTGTGCCGACCGATACCGGGTCTGGCAAGGTGGCCACACCTGCTGCGGATGCCAGGCCCTCCGGTGCGGCCAGGGGCCTGCGCCTGGCGGCAGCGGGTCCGGACGACGAATCCACGGTGGCACAGGCGCCATCGGCCCCGGGCCCCACGGCCCCGGCTGATGAAGGCCCTGGCGAGCCGACCGAACCGGGTGGGTCGCCGACTGGCCGCCCGTCGCTCAAGCGTGTGAAGTAGGCCGCCGGGCCCAGTCGGGGTGCACGGCCGGGCCGGCCCACCCGCCGTGGCCTAAGATTTGTACTCGCCTCATCGCCGTGCCGGCTTAGCTCAGTTGGTAGAGCACCCGCCTTGTAAGCGGAAGGTCTTCGGTTCGATTCCGAAAGCCGGCACCAGCCCCACAGACGCCGCCCAGACGCCGTCCAGACGCCGTCAGGCCGGCGGCCGCGCCTGGATCCTGACCACGGGTGCCGGGCTGGGCCAGCCCGCGGCTGCCAGCGCCGCAGCCAGATCGGGCAGCATCTGCCGCAGCTTCGACGCCGCGGCCGCGTTGTCCACCAGCAGCACCCAGGCCGCGGCGTCCAGCGGCCCAGCCCGCACCTGCATGCGCAGGCTGGCCGGCAGCAGCGGCGCCACCGCGTGCAGCCGGGCGCGGCTTTCGCCCACCCGCTGCATCAGGCCAGCCAGCGGCTCACTGCCTTGCAGCGCCTGTGACAAGGGCACGCCCCGTGGCGGCAGGCTCCTTGGTGGGGGTGGGTTCATGGCCAGAGTCTAGCCAGCCCGGTGCTACCATCGAAGGCTGCCCGCTCGGGGGTGGGAGCGCAGCCGCGGCTTTCAGGCTTGCAAGCTGCGCCGGCGCACCCATTTGTACTGCTGGCAGCGTGGCAGCGTCGCAGCAAAGGCGCCTGCAAGACCGCATGTGCCCTCGCCCCCGACCTGCCTGCCGCCCTCAGCGCGCTGCTGCAGCCCCCGGTCACATCCCCCAACACCCCCGCTCGCTACGTCAGCCGCATGTTTCCCAAAATCCTGACCCAGATATTCGGCAGCCGCAACGACCGCATGCTGAAGACCTACCGGCGCACGGTGGACAAGATCAACGCGCTGGAACCACAGTACGAGCGGCTCGACGATGCCGCCCTGCGGGCCTGCACCGATGACTTCAAGAAGCGCATCCAGGCCGGCACCACGCTGGATGATCTGCTGCCTGAAGCCTTCGCCGTGTGCCGAGAGGCCGGCAAGCGGGTGCTCAAGATGCGGCACTTCGACGTCCAGCTCATCGGCGGCATGGTGCTGCACGAAGGCAAGATCGCCGAAATGCGCACCGGCGAAGGCAAGACACTGATGGCCACGCTGCCGGTCTACCTCAACGCGCTGGCTGGCAAGGGCGTGCATCTGGTGACGGTGAACGACTATCTCGCGCGCCGCGACGCGGAATGGATGGGGCGCCTCTATGGCTTCCTCGGCCTGACGGTGGGCATCAACGTGCCGGGCATGGACCGGGCCGAAAAGCAGACCGCCTTCGCCGCCGACGTCACCTACGGCACGAACAACGAGTTCGGCTTCGATTACCTGCGCGACAACATGGTCACCGACGTGCGCGACCGCGTGGCGCGTGGTCTTCAGTACGCCATCGTCGACGAGGTGGACTCGATCCTGATCGACGAGGCGCGCACGCCGCTGATCATCAGCGGGCAAGCCGAAGACCACACCGAGATGTACGTGCGCATCAACGCCGTGGTGCCGCAGCTGAAAAAGCAGATCGGCGAAGCCGACGTGCGCACGGGCGAAGGCGTGATCGAAGCGGGTGACTTCACCGTCGACGAAAAGGCGCAGCAGATCTTCCTGACCGAGCGCGGGCACGAGAACGCCGAACGCCTGCTGACCGAAAGCGGCCTGCTCGCCGAGGGTGCCAGCCTCTACGACCCGGCCAACATCGCCCTGATGCACCATGTGTACGCGGCCCTGCGCGCCCACAACCTCTACAACCGTGACCAGCATTACGTGGTGCAGAACGGTGAGGTGGTGATCGTCGACGAGTTCACGGGCCGCCTGATGACGGGCCGGCGCTGGAGCGACGGCTTGCACCAGGCCGTGGAAGCCAAGGAAGGCGTGCAGATCCAGAGCGAGAACCAGACGCTCGCTTCCGTCACCTTCCAGAATTACTTCCGCATGTACGCCAAGCTGGGTGGCATGACGGGCACGGCCGACACCGAGGCCTTCGAGTTCCAAGAAATCTACGGTCTGGAGACCGTCGTCATTCCGCCCAACAAGCCGACCATCCGCAAGGACGACAACGACCTGATCTACAAGACGGCGAAAGAGAAGTACGACGCCGTCGTGAAGGACATCCGTGACTGCCACGAGCGCGGCCAGCCGGTGCTGGTGGGCACGACGTCGATCGAGAACAGCGAGCTCATCAGCGAGCTCCTGAAAAAGGCCCAGCTGCCGCACCAGGTGCTGAACGCCAAGCAGCACGCGAAGGAGGCAGAGATCGTCGCCCAGGCTGGCCGCCCGGGCGTGATCACCATCGCCACGAACATGGCCGGCCGCGGCACCGACATCGTGCTGGGCGGCAACGTCGAGAAGCAGATCCAGTTCCTCGAGGAAGACCCGAGCCTGAGCGAAGACGAGAAGCCCAGCCGGGCGCAGAAGCTCAAGGACGAATGGCAGGCCCTGCACGACCAGGTGAAGGCCGCCGGCGGCCTGCGCATCGTGGCCACCGAACGGCACGAAAGCCGCCGCATCGACAACCAGCTGCGCGGCCGCAGCGGCCGCCAGGGCGACCCCGGCGCCAGCCGCTTCTACCTCAGCCTGGACGACCAGCTGATGCGCATCTTCGCGGGCGACCGCGTGCGTTCCATCATGGACCGCCTGAAGATGCCCGAGGGCGAGGCCATCGAGGCCGGCATCGTCAACCGCAGCATCGAAGGCGCGCAGCGCAAGGTCGAGGCGCGCAACTTCGACATGCGCAAGCAGCTGCTGGAATACGACGACGTCGCCAACGACCAGCGCAAGGTGATGTA
>JAIXZR010000096.1 GCA_027489455.1 Rubrivivax sp.
GGTGTTCGTCGTAGACGTTCATGCGCCCCGGCGCCTGATAGAAGGTGGTGTCGAAAGTGCGCAGGCCTTGGCGGATGGCGTCGAGCTTGATGTCCAGGCTGAAGGCCAGCGCCGCGGCGAACATCGCGTTCTGCACGTTGTGCATGGCGCGGCCTTCCAGCGTGGCGGGAATCAGGTGCGTCCACATCAGCGGGATGTGGCGGCCCTTGTCGTAGAGCGTGATCATCTGCCCGTTCACGCCCGCTTCCAGCGCGCAGGCGCGGCCGCCGGCGCGGATGTGTTCGCGCACCACCGCGTGCTGCGGGTTCGTCGTCACATAGCAAAGGTGCTTGGCGTCGGTGTGGGCGGACATGCGGATGACGTTCTCGTCGTCGGCGTTGAGCACAGCGCAGTCCTTGGCCACCTCGACGATGATGCGCTTGACCTCGGCCAGCTGCTCCAGCGTGTCGATGCCCTTCATGCCCAGGTGGTCGCTCTTCACGTTGAGTACCGCACCCACGTTGACGAAGGGCACGCCCATGCCGGCGCGCAGCAGGCCGCCGCGCGCGATCTCCAGCACCGCCATGTCGATCTTCGGGTCGGCCAGCACCATGCGCGTGGCCACGGGGCCCGTCATGTCGCCTTCCACGGTGCGCTGGCCGTCGATGTAGACGCCGTCGGTGGTGGTCAGGCCCGGCGTGTAGCCGGCCATCTTGGTGATGTGGGCCAGCATGCGGCTGGTGGTGGTCTTGCCGTTCGTGCCGGTGATGGCGGCAATGGGCACGCGTGAAGCGCTGCCCGGCGGGAAGAGCATGTCGATGACGGGCCCGGCCGCATCGCGCGGCGTGCCTTCGCTGGGCGCCACGTGCATGCGAAAGCCCGGCGCGGCGTTCACTTCGCAGATGCCGCCGCCGACGCGGCGGTAGCTTTCGGTGATGTCCGGGCAGAGGAAGTCCACGCCGCCCACGTCCAGCCCGATCGCGGTGACGGCGCGCACGGCCATCTCGCGGTTGTCGGGGTGGATGACGTCGGTCACGTCGGTGGCCGTGCCGCCCGTGGACAGGTTCGCGGTGCTGCGCAGCAGCACTTCCTGCCCGGCGGCGGGAATGCTGTCCAGCGTCATCGCCTGGCGCGCCAGCATCATGTCGGCCTGCGCGTCCAGCTCGATGCGCGTCATCACCTTCTCGTGGCCGATGCCGCGGCGCGGGTCCTGGTTGACGATCTCCACCAGCTGCCGCACGGTGTGCGTGCCGTCGCCGATCACGCGGCCCGGCGTGCGGCGCGTGGCGGCGATCAGCTCGCCACCCACCACCAGCAGGCGGTGGTCGTCGCCGTGCAGGTAGGTCTCGACGATCACGCTGCTGCTGTGTTCGGCGGCGGCTTCGAAGCCCTTGCGCACTTCATCGGGCGTCTTCAGCCCGATGCTGATGCCCCGGCCGTGGTTGCCGTTGTAGGGCTTGGTCACCACCGGGTAGCCCAGCCGCTCGGCCGCGCGCACGGCGCGGTCGGCACTGCGCACCAATTCCTGCTTGGGCACCGGCAGGCCGCAGTTGGCCAGGATCTTGTTGGTCTCTTCCTTGTCCTGGGCCAGTTCCACCGCGATGTAGCTGGTGCGGCCGGTGACCGTGGCCTGGATGCGCTGCTGGTACTTGCCGTGGCCCAGCTGGATGAGGCTTTGCTCGTTCAGGCGCAGCCAGGGGATGTTGCGTTCCTCGGCCGCCTTCACCAGTGATGCCGTGCTGGGCCCGAGCGCGCGGCGCTGGGCGTAGCGGATGAAATCGGTGCGGGCCTCTTCCCACTGCCAGTCCTCAGGCACCACATCGGCCGGGCGCAGATCGGCCGGCAGCAGCGAGCACAGCAGCTTCAGCGCCAGTTCGCCGGCTTCGATGCCTTCGTCGCGCTGCGCGTATTCGTAGACCACGGTGTAGACGCCGGGCCGGCCTTCGACGCTGCGCGTCTTGCCGAAGCTCACGTCTTCACCCGCGATGTTCTGCAACTCGATGGCCACGTGCTCGAACACATGGCCCAGCCAGGTGCCCTGCTGCTGCTCGGGGTCGTCACCCACCTGCGGCCCGCCGCGCAGCCGGCGCACGAAGCCGCCGGGCTGGCCGAAGCTGCAGCCGTGTTCCTGCAGGCCCGGCAGGGCCGCCAGCAGGCCGTCGATGAAGGCCGGGCCCAGCCTGGCGCTGGGCCAGGCTTCGAGCGGGCCCAGGTCCAGCAGCAGCTTGATGACCGGGAAATGCGCGTACAGCGACGGGCCGACGTAGACGTTGCGTTCTTCGATCTTCAAGCCGGAGCCTCCTGCGCCTGTGGATGCGGCGGTGACGCAGCAATGATGCCAGCGGCCCGCTGCAGCGGCGGGCGCCGACGGCGAATTCATCGCGCGTGATGGCGCGTCATCGCGCGTGCAGGCCTGCCCCCACACGACAGCCTGCTCGTGGGCGCCGCCCATAATGCGCCGCGCCCACGACACCCCCGACATGAACTTTCAGCAACTGCGTTCCGTGCGCGAAGCCGTGCGCCGCGGCTTCAACCTGACCGAGGTCGCGGCCGCGCTGCACACCTCGCAACCCGGGGTGAGCCGGCAGATCCGCGAACTGGAAGACGAGCTCGGCATCCAGATCTTCGTGCGCGCCGGCAAGCGCCTGACGGGCCTGACGCCGGCCGGCCAGACGGTGCTGCCGCTGGTGGAAGCGCTGCTGCGCGACGCCGACAGCCTGCAGCGCGCCGGCGCGGACTTTGCCAACGCCGGCCAGGGCACGCTGACGATCGCGGCCACGCATTCGCAGGCGCGCTATGCGCTGCCGCCCGCGGTGCGCGACTTCAGCCTGGCGCACCCGGGCGTGCAGTTGCGGCTGCACCAGGGCTCGCCGCAGCAGATCGCGCGCTGGCTGCTCGATGGCGAGGCCGACATCGGCATCGCCACCGAAGCCCTGGCCGAATACCCCGACCTGGCCGCCCTGCCCTGCTATGCCTGGACGCACTGCCTGGTGGTGCCGCCCGGGCACGAGCTGCTGCAGCTGGCTGCCGTGGGTGAGCCGCTGACCCTGCGGCGCCTGGCGCGCCACCCCATCGTCACCTACGAGACCGGCTACACCGGGCGCCGCCACATCGACGAGGCTTTCGCCCGCCAGGGCCTGCAGCCCAGCATCGTGCTGGCGGCGATGGATGCAGACGTCGTGAAGACCTATGTCGAGCTGGGCATGGGCGTGGGCATCATCGCCGCCATCGCCTTCGACGATGACCGCGACCGGCCCCTGCGTGCCATCGACGCGCGCCACCTGTTCGCCACCAACACCACTCGGCTGGCGCTGCGCCGCGGCAGCTACCTGCGCGGCTATGCCTACGACTTCATCGCGCAGTTCGCGCCGCCGCTCACGCGCAGCGTGATCGACACCGCGCTGGCCACGGTGCCGGGCGACAGCTTCGACATCTGAAGCCGGCCCGCCAAGCGGGCGGTGGCGGGATCAAGGCACCAGCGCCAGAAAGAGAAAGGCCGCGAACAGCACCAGGTGCACGGCGCCCTGCATCAGGTTGGTACGGCCGGTGGTGAGCGTGATGGTGCTGACCAGGCAAGCCAGCATCAGCAGCACCAGGTCCTTGGCCTGCAGGCCCAGCACCAGGGGCAGGTCCAGCCAGACCGCGGCCACCACCACGGCCGGGATCGTCAGCCCGATGCTGGCCAGGGCCGAGCCCAGCGCCAGGTTCATGCTGGTCTGCAGCCGGTCCGCCTGCGCTGCGCGCACGGCGGCCCAGGTCTCGGGCAGCAGCACCAGCAGGGCAATCGCGATGCCGATCACGGCCTTGGGCGCCCCGGCTGCGGCCACGCCGGCCTCGATGGTGGGCGACAGCTGCTTGGCCAGCCCCACCACCGACACCAGCGACACCACCAGCAGCCCGAAGCTGGCCCAGGCCTGCACCACCGTGGGCGGGGCGGCGTGGATGTTCTCGTTGGCGGCCTGCGCGGGGGGCAGGAAGTAGTCGCGGTGCCGCACCGTCTGCACGAACACGAACACGCCCCACAGCAGCAGGGAAGACACGGCCACGAAGACCAGCTGCGACACGGTGTAGGTGCCCTCGGGCGAGCTGGTGGTGAAGGTGGGCAGCACCAGCGACAGCCCGGCCAGCGCCACCAGGGCCGCGAGCGCGGAGTTGGCGCCTTCCAGGCGGAAGCTCTGCTCGTGGTGATGCAGGCCGCCGACCAGGATGCACACGCCCACCACGCCGGTGAGGATGATCATCACCGCCGAGAAGATGGTGTCGCGCGGCAGCGTGGCCTTGTCCGGCCCGCCGGCCAGCATCATCGAGAGGATCAGCGCCACTTCGATGACGGTGATGGCCACCGCCAGCACCAGGGTGCCGAAGGGCTCGCCCACGCGATGCGCCACCACCTCGGCATGGTGCACGGCCGACACCACCGCGCCCACCAGCGCCAGCGCACACACGGCCACCAGCAGCGCGCCCAGCGGCAGCCAGAGCGCAGTGCCCAGCACGCCAGCGGCCAGCAGGGGGACAAGCCAGGTCCACAGGGGCATCGCGGGGTTCTTCCGGTGCAGTTGGCGGGAAAGGGGCATGGCCCGACGAGCGCCGGATTGTCCAGCAGCCGCCCCAGCCCTTGGAAACCCATGGCCGGTATCGCGGGCCAGCCAGCGTGGCCAGCCCGCCCGCCTTCAGCGCACCACGGGCAGCAGCCAGCGCGTCAGGCTCGAACGCAGCCGCTCGGCGTCCACCGGCTTGGTCAGGAAGTCGTTCATGCCGGCTTCCAGCGCGGCGTGGCGCTCGCTCACCAGGGCGGCGGCGGTGAGGGCGATGATGGGCAGGTGGCAGCCGGCCTGGGTCTGGCGCAGCGCGCGCGTGGCCTCGTGCCCGCTCATCAGCGGCATGTGCACGTCCATCAGCACGGCGTCGAAGGGCTGGCCTGCGTCGAAGGCCTGCTGCACCGCCGCCACCGCCTGCTGACCGTCGTGCGCCTGCGCCACCTGCAGGCCCCAGGCTTCCATCATCGACACCGCGATCAGCATGTTCACCGGGTTGTCCTCGACCATCAGCACGCGCCGGCCCTGCAGCGCGGGCGCCGGGGCGCCGTCCGGCACATCGGCCCCCGCGCCAGGCGGCGCCGGCGGGGCAGCGGCATCGGCCACGGGCAGCGGCAGTTCGGCCCAGAAGCAGCTGCCCTGGCCAGGCTGGCTTTCCACGCCCACCTCGCCGCCCATCAGCAGCGCCAGCTCGCGGCAGATGGACAGGCCCAGGCCGGTGCCGCCATAGCGCCGCGTCGTCGATTGGTCGGCCTGGGTGAAGGGCTGGAACAGCCGGGCCTGCGCGTCGGGCGCGATGCCCGGGCCGGTGTCGTGCACCTGCAGGCGCAGCCGCGGGCCGGGGCCGTCGGTGGCCGCGTCGTACAGGCGCCGGGCCGTCAGCGTGACGCTGCCCCGGGCGGTGAACTTCAGTGCATTGCCCAGGTAGTTGGTGAGGATCTGGCGCACGCGCAGCGCATCGCCCACCACCGGGCCCAGCGCATCGGCCGCGGGCTGGAACTGCAGGTCCAGCCCGCGCGCGGCCGCCAGCGTGCCGTAGGTGCGGTGCAGGTCGCGCAGCAGGGCCCCCAGGTCGAAGACCTCGGACTGCAGCTCGAACTTGCCGGCCTCGATCTTGGACAGGTCCAGGATGTCGGAAATGATGTCCGCCAGCGCCTGGGCGTTGTCGGCGATCTGTTCCAGGAACTGCTGGCGCCGCGGCTCGGGCAGGCCGGGTTCGCGCGCCAGCCGGGCCAGGCCGAGGATGCCGTTGAGCGGCGTACGCAGCTCGTGGCTGGTGTTGGCCAGGAAGGCGCTCTTGGCGCGGCTGGCGGCCTCGGCGTCGTCGCGCGCACGGGCCAGTGCAGCGGCGGCTTCGTGGCGGGCGGTGATGTCCTCGACGATCCAGACCGTGCCGCTGTCGGCCGGGCGCTGCGGGTCGATGGCGCGGCCGCGGATGCGCGCCAGGAACACGCTGCCGTCGCGGCGCCGGGCCTCGCGCTCGAACTCCACCACCTCGCCGCGCAGCAGCGGGGCCTGCGCCAGCGCGCTGATCTCGGCATAGGCCGCATCGCCCGGCCAGACCACGCTGCCGGGCTGGCCGATGATCTCGCCCGGCGGCCAGCCGTACAGGGCTTCGAAGTGGTGGTTGGCCAGCACGAAGCAGCGCCGGCTGGTGACGGCGATGCCTACCGAGGCATTGGCCAGGATGGCTTCGCGCTCCAGCCGGGCGCGTTCGGTGGCGGTCACGTCGCGGGCGTTGATGACGAGGTAGTCGCGCCGGTCCACCGTGAAGCGCGCCGCCGACACCAGCAGCTGGAAATCTTCGCCGCTGCGGCGCCGGAAGCGCAAGGGCAGATCGGCCACGCTGCCCTCGCGCTGCAGGGTCTCGACCAGGGCCTGGCGGTCTTCGGCGCTGTGCCAGACGCCCAGTTCCACCGCCGTGCGGCCCACCGCCTGGGTGGCGCTGAAGCCGGTGATGCGCTCGAACGCGGTGTTGACCATCACATACCGGCCGCTGCTCATTTCCGTCAGCGTGATCAGGTCGGGGCTGGTGGCCACCAGGTGCGACAGCAGGCTTTCGCTGCGGCGCACCATCTCGTCGGCGGTGCGGCGGTCGGTGTCGTCGATGTAGATCGAGAGCGTCGCCGGCCCGCCTTCGGCCGAAACGCGCACGCCCGTGGCCCGCACCCAGGCCATGCGCTGCTGGAGCGACAGGCGGAACTCCGCCACCGGCAGCGCCGTGCCCAGCGGCAGCTGTTCGAGATCCTGCACGCGCTGGCGCGCGCGGTCGCGTGCATCGCCGCCTTCGTAGAACTGCAGCACATCGGCGCCGCGCAGCGCCGCCAGATCGGCGACGCCGAACAGCGCCAGCGCCGCCGGGTTGGCGTCCAGCACGCGGCCGTGCCGGTGCAGCACCAGCGGCGTGGGGATGCGGCTGAAGAGCTCGCGGTAGCGCGCTTCGGTGGCCAGCAGGGCATCGCGCGCGGCGGATTCGGCCGTGACGTCGCGCGCCACGCCCCAGTAGCCGACGAATTCGCCGCGCTCGCCGAAGCGCGGCTCGCCGCTGACCAGGAAGCGCAGCTCGCGCCCGTCCAGCGCCTGCCAGCCCACGGGCAGGTCGCGGAAGGGCACGCGCGCGTCCAGCTCAGCCAGCAGCTGGTCCAGCGTCTCCGGATCGCAGACGAAGCGCGGCAGCCGCCAGGGCACCGCGCCCAGGCCGCCTTCGCGCGTGAGCTGACGGGCATCGTCGTGGTAGACCGCGGCGCACAGGCGGTAGTCGCCGTCGATTTCCCAGTAGGCGTCGGCCGCCAGCGCCAGCAGGCTGCGATAGCGCGATTCGCGCTGGCGCGCCACTTCCAGATGGCGCTGATGGCTGTTGGACAGCAGCCAGCCGCCCGCCAAGCCCAGGCCCACCGCGGCCAGGTGCAGCACCAGCAGATGGGCCACGGGCGGCAGCAGCGGCACGCCCGGCGCCGGTGGCGCGGCGGCCAGGCCCGCGGGCACCCCCGCATGCAGGCCCAGCAGGCCCAGGCCGCAGGCGGCCGCGGCGGCCACGCCGGCCGCCGGCCGGGGGCCCACCGCCGCCCCGACGCCCAGCACCAGCAGCGGCGGCATCAACAGCACCGGCGACAACAGGCCCCAGCCCAGCGCAAACGCGCAGGCCGCGATGGCCACCACGATGCCCGCCGCCACCAGCGTGAAGAGATGGCCCAGCCAGGCGTGCGGGGCGCGTGCGCACAGCGCCGCGGCCAGGCCCAGGGTGCCGATGACCACGGCCGAGGCCGGGCCGCCATCGCTGCCCCTGACCGTGAGTAGCAACGCCAGCACCCCCACGGCGCAGCCCAGCGCCAGCAGCGCCAGCGCGTGCCGCAGCAGCCGGCCCGCCTGCTGCGCATAGGGCAGCGGCTCGCGCGCCGGCTGGAAGCGCGGCACGAAGTCGGTTAGCTGCGAATAGGGTGACTGGGTTTCAGTGCTCACGCGGGGGGCTGGTAGACGCAGTCACAGGATGGGCGCGTACGCCCGGCTGCACAAGGGATTGTCACCCCCTGGCCCGGGTGGCATCGCGTGCCGGCCTGGCGGCTGTCAGTCGCCCGCCAGGCCGGCGGCCTGCTGCAGCTGCACCCGCACGGACTGCGCCGCGGCACGGGCTGCGGCAGCAAAGCCCGGGCCGGGGCCGGCGTACAGCACGGCACGCGAGGAACTCACGATCACCGGCGCCTGCGGCCCCCAGGCGGCCTGCACCGTGGCCTGCGCGTCGCCGCCCTGGGCCCCGATGCCGGGGATCAACAACGGCAATGTTGGCGCCAGCGCGCGCACGCGTGCCAGTTCCTGCGGATAGGTGGCGCCCACGACCAGGCCGATCTGCCCGCCCCGGTTCCATTCACCCGCTGCCAGCCGCGCGATCTGCTCGTACAGCAGCCCGCCCGCCGCCAGCGGCAGGGCCTGCAGGTCGCTGCCGCCCGGATTACTGGTGCGGCACAGCAGGATCAGGCCGCGGCCGCTGTAGTGCATGTAGGGCTCGATCGAATCCAGGCCCATGAAGGGCGACAGCGTCACCGCGTCGGCCTGGTAGCGCACGAAGGCTTCGCGCGCGTACTGCTCGGCCGTGCTGCCGATGTCGCCGCGCTTGGCGTCCAGGATCACCGGCACCTGCGGCGCGCGCTGGCGGATGTGGGCGATGAGGCGCTCCAGCTGGTCTTCCGCACGCTGGGCGGCGAAGTACGCGATCTGCGGCTTGAAGGCGCAGACCAGATCCGCCGTGGCGTCGACGATGGCGGCGCAGAAATCGAAGATGCGGGCCGGATCGCCCTGCCAGTCACCCGGGAAGCGCGCCGGCTCCGGATCCAGCCCCACGCACAGCATCGACCGCTGCGCGGCCTGCGCGGCCAGCAGCTGGGTGCGGAAATCGGCGCGCGCGGGGCTGGCGCTCATCGTCTTCAGCCCCAGCGCCGGGCCAGGCTTTCGGCCAGCCCGGTGTAGCTGGCCGGCGTCATCGCCAGCAGGCGCTGCTTGTCGTCTTCCGGCAGCGCCAGACCGCGGATGAAGCCCTGCATCAGCTCGCGCGTGATGGGCTTGCCTTGCGTGAAATCCTTCAGCTGCTGGTAGGGGTCGGGCAGGCCGTGGCGGCGCATCACGGTCTGCACGGGTTCGGCCAGCACTTCCCAGGCAGCGTCCAGGTCAGCGGCCAGTTGCGCTTCGTTCACCTGCAGCTTGGAAAGCCCGCGCGCCAGGCTGTCCAGCGCCAGCACGGTGTAGCCCAGCGCCACGCCCATGTTGCGCAGCACGGTGCTGTCGGTCAGATCGCGCTGCCAGCGGCTGACGGGCAGCTTGTGCGCCATGTGCGACAGCAACGCGTTGGCCAGGCCGAAGTTGCCTTCGGCGTTCTCGAAGTCGATCGGGTTGACCTTGTGCGGCATCGTGCTGCTGCCCACTTCGCCGGCCTTCACGCGCTGCTTGAAGTAACCCAGCGAGATGTAGCCCCAGACATCGCGCGACCAGTCCACCAGGATGGTGTTGGCGCGCGCGATGGCGTCGAAGAGTTCGGCGATGCCGTCGTGCGGCTCGATCTGGATCGTGTAGGGGTTGAACTGCAGGCCCAGCTCTTCTTCGACCACGCGGCGGGCAAAGCCTTCCCAGTCGAAGCCCGGGTAGGCCGCCAGATGCGCGTTGTAGTTGCCCACCGCGCCGTTCATCTTGGCCGGCAGCGGCACCGCGGCGATGCGCGAGCGCGCCGTGGCCAGCCGCGCGGCGACATTGGCCACTTCCTTGCCCACCGTGGTGGGGCTGGCGGTCTGGCCGTGGGTGCGGCTGAGCATGGGCAGGCCGGCCAGGTCATGCGCCATGTGCTTCAGGCTGGCCAGCACGGCGTCCAGCGCCGGCAGCAGCACTTCGCTGCGCGCCGCGCCCAGCATCAGCGCGTGGCTGGTGTTGTTGATGTCCTCGCTGGTGCACGCAAAGTGCACGAACTCGCTGGCGGCCTGCAGCTCGGGCTGGCCGGTGAACTGCGCCTTGAGCCAGTACTCCACGGCCTTGACGTCGTGGTTGGTGGTCTTCTCGATGTCCTTGATGGCGCGGGCATCGGCTTCGCTGAAGCGCACGACGAGGCTGCGCAGTTCGCCGCGCGCGGCTTCCGACAAGGGCTTGAATTCCGCAAAGCCGGCGTCGGACAGCGCGATGAACCATTCCACCTCCACCTGCACGCGCCGGTGCATCAGGCCGTATTCGCTGAGCAGCGGGCGCAGCGCGGCCACCTTGGGGGCGTAGCGGCCGTCCAGCGGCGAGAGCGCGCTCAGGGCGCTGGGGTGGGGTGGGGTGGGGGCGACCATCGCCGGATTTTAGGTGCCGGCCCCGGCCGGCATGGGTGCCCCTGCCAGCGCATCTACCAGCGCACCTACCAGCGCACTTCGAAGCGGCACTCCGCGTCACCGCAGGCTTCGCAGGCGACCTCATGCACCTGCGCCGCCGGGTGCACCAGCACCTGGAACAGGCGCTCGAAGGTCTTGGCGTAGTAGTCGCAGGCTGGCACGCTGCTGGCCAGGCCCTGGCACAGCGGGTTGTGCCGGATGCGCAGCACCACCGGCTGCCCGAAGCCGGCCGTGGCGCTGAACTGGCCACTGCCGACGAATGTCCAGGCATTGCGCCGCACCGCCGCCACCAACACGCGCGCGGCCAGTGCGGCAGGCAGGTGCCGCAGCAGCCACTGCACGGGCGGCGGGATGCGGTGCGCCAGCAGGTAGTCGCCCGTGGCGCGGCCGGCGGCCCGGGCAACATCGGCAGCGCGGGCTGGGCCCAGGGTGAGCTGCATCTCGTGGTGCAGCGCGCGCACCTCGGCCTCGTCGACCATCTCCTGGGGCGGCTGCAGCAGGTGGTGCAGCAGGCCGGCGCGTTCGAACAGCGCCCAGGTGGCGCCGCTGCCCACGCGGGCCGGCAGGGCCTGCGCCACGCGCGTGATGGCATTCGGGCCGATGCGGCCGATGCCGCTGCTGGCCAGCGCGGCTGCCGTCATGCCGGCGCCCGCTGGTCGCGCGCTGGCGTGTCGTCGGCCAGTTGCTCATGCCCGCCGCCACAGGCCATCGCTGCAGCGGCAATCTCCTCGCCCTTGCGGCGCTTGTGCTCGATCTTCGGGCCGTGCATGGTCACCCAGTTGGCGTCGGCTTCGGCCAGCGCGGCGGGGTCGGCGCGGGTGAAGGTGCGGCTGGTGTCGAAGGCGAAATCCACGCCCTTCTTCGATTGCGGGCCCCAGTAGCCCACGCGGCCCAGGTCGTAGAAGGTACGCTGGAAACCGCTCTTCAAAAAGGCCTTGAGGCAGCCCATCAGGTACCTGCGCTTGACCTTGTCCTTCTCGAAGGGGTACTGGAAGAAGCTCTTGTTCATGAAGAACCGGCGGTAGTTGTTCATCACCCGGTCCAGCAGCTCGGCGCGGTCCATCGCGTCGGGCTTCATGATGGGGGTGACGAAGTTGTACTTCTCGAAGTCGAACACCTCGACCTTGTCGCCCAGTTCCTGGAACAGGTCGCTGAAAGGCCA
>JAIXZR010000036.1 GCA_027489455.1 Rubrivivax sp.
CCGCCAGGCGCAGGCGTGAACGCAGGTAGGCCTCGGCATTGGGCGCCAGGGCCAGCCCGGCTTCGGCCACGCTGCAGCGCTGGTGGGTGGCGGTCAGCACGTCCAGCAGCGGCTTGCGCGAACGCGCGTGCATGCGCACGCCGCCAGCGGCCACCAGCGGCAGGCCGGTGGCCGCCGAGACGCGGGCCAGCGTGTCCAGCAGCACGCCTTCGTGCGCCTGGTGGCGCAGTTCCACGGCGATGGCCGCGCGGTCCAGCCCGAACCAGGTCTTCAGCCACATGGCGTGGTGGAAGACGGTCTCGAAAGACTGCTCGGCCTGCGGCACCAGCAGCGCGAAGCAGCCCGGCAGCCCGGCCAGCGTGGGCGCGGTGGGGATGCGGCCTTCCAGGTCAGAGCGCAGCGCCTGGTACTGGCCCTTGGGCGCGCGGCGGCGGGCCTGGGTGATCCACTCGACCAGGTTGGTGTAGCCGCGGCGGGACTGCACCAGCAGCACCAGGCGGGGCTCGGCCGTCGCCATGCCCGCCGCGGCAGCCGGGGCCGCCGGGCCGGGGGCGGACAGCTGCATTTCAGCGCCCACGATCAGGCGCATCTGCAGGCGTTCAGCCTCGGCCAGCGCACGCACCGCGCCCGACAGGCTGCATTCGTCCGTCAGCGCCAACGCGGTGTAGCCCAGGGCTTGGGCCCGGGCCACCAGCTCTTCGGGGTGCGAGGCGCCCGTCAGGAAGCTGTAGTTGCTGCGGCAGTGCAGTTCGGCGTAGGCGGGCGGGGCGTGCAGGGGGTGGGCAGGCGGTAGCACGGCTGGGGCTCGCGGGCGCGGCGCACGGTGGCGGGCCGGCCGCTGGCCGGGTAGCGGGTGGGCGCAGCGGGGTGCGGCGAAGGGTGCAGCGAAGCGTACGGCGAAGGGTGCGACGGCAGGGGCGGTGGCCCAGGGGGGCCTGCTGGGGCGGCCCCGGCCGCCGCCGGCCGGAACCCGGCCGCGCCAGACAGGCTGTCCAGCGGGCTGCGCACGGCGCCGCCGCCCAGGCGCAGCACGTGGGTGTAGATCATGGTGGTGCTCACGTCGGCATGGCCCAGCAGTTCCTGCACGGTGCGGATGTCGTAGCCCGACTGCAGCAGGTGCGTGGCGAAAGAATGGCGCAGCGTGTGCGGCGAAGCGGGCTTGTGGATGCCCGCGGCCTGCGCGGCCAGCTTGAACGCGCGCTGGAAGTTGCCTTCCAGCAGGTGGTGGCGGCGCAGGGCACCGGCGCGCGGATCCTGCGAAGGCTGGGCCTGCGGGAACACCCAGTGCCAGGCGAAGGATTCCCCCGCCCGCAGGTACTTGCGCGCCAGCGCGTTGGGCAGGTGCACCCCCGCCAGGCCGGCGGCGCGGTCCTGCTGCCACAGGGCGTGGGTGTGCTGCAGCTGCTCGCGCAGCGGGCCTTCCAGCGCCGCGGGCAGCATCACCACCCGGTCCTTGAAGCCCTTGCCTTCGCGCACCACGATGGCACGGCGGTCGAAATCGATGTCCTTCACGCGCAAGCGCAGGCCTTCCAGCAGCCGCATGCCGGTGCCGTACAGCAGCCGCCCCACCAGGCCATGCGCGGGCCGCGCCACGGCCCAGGCCACTGGCTGCGGCCCGCTGCCGTCGGCGCGCGCAGCCCGGGGTGCACGCACCGGCGCGGCACGGCCGCCCGGCAGGTCGGCCGGGGTGTCCAGATGCGCCAGCAGGCGTGCCACCTCGTCGGTATCCAGCACCACGGGCAGGCGCTTTTCGCTGCGCGGGCGGCCGATCTCGGCCAGCCAGGGCAGATCCAGACGCAGCACCTTCTGGTAGAGGAAAAGCAGCGCCGACAAGGCCTGCCGGTGCGTGCCAGGCGCAACCTGGCCTTCGTTGGCCAGCCAGTGCAGGAAGGCCTGCACCTCGGGCCCGGCCAGATCGGCCGGGTGGCGCATGCCGTGGAAGCGCACATAGGTGCGCACCCAGTGCAGATAGGCTTCTTCGGTGCGCAGGCTGTAGTGCAGGGCCCGGATGTGCTGGCGCACCTGCTCCAGCAGCCGGGGCGGCGGGCTGGCGGCGTTCACCAGGGCACCTGCGGGGCGGGGCTGAAATACTGGATATCCATCCAGTTCATTCTGCGCCTGCTTGGCCCGGGAATGCAAGCCCCGGCGCCGTCCCCTGCGCTTTGCCAGCCCAGCCAGCCCCCAGGCCAGGCCGGGTCAGCCCTGCAGTTCGCGCAGCTTGATCGGCGGCAGCTTGCCGCGCCCGGCCAAGTTCTCGCGCGGCTGCGCGCGCGCCGCGGGCGATCCCAGTTCGTTGTGGAACTCCAGCGGCTCGCCGGGGCCGGCCGCCGCGCTGGCCGCCAAAGTCGCCTGCGCACTGGCCTGCACCTGCGCCAGCGCCTGCGCGGCCAGGGCAGCGGGCGTGGGTGCGGGCGTCGGGGCCGCGCTGCCCAGGGCTGCGGCGTAGGCCGCGGCCAATGCCGCGTCGTCGGCGCCACCCGCGTCATCGCCGGCCATCCCGGCTTCGGGCGGCGGCGCCTCCATCGGCATCGCCGTGCGGTAGGCGTCGGCCTCGGCGTTGGGGTCCATGTGCTCGCGATCGATGATGGCCACCGCCATCTTCGACCGCAGGTTGGCCAGGCCTTCCGGCGACCAGTTCTGCACCAGGCCTTCCAGCTGTTCGAGCGCGCGCTGCAGCACGTCCAGCGGCAGCTTGTGCAGCGCCCGCCAGCCCTTGCGCGAGAGCGTCTGCTCGACGAAGACCAGGTGGCGCAGGGTGCCGCGCGTTTCGGGCAGGTCGTCCAGCAGCGCCGAAAGCTGCTCGTGCATCAGCGCCAGTTCGGCGCGTTCGCGCGCCAGCTCGGTTTCGCTGCGCGTGGGCTTGCGCGGCTTGGCGGCTGCCTTGCGATCGGTCAGCACGATCTCGACGCCAGCCTCGCCCCGGCGCAAGGCCAGATCGCGGGCGAAGAAGACCTGCAGCGCGGTCTGCAGGGGCCGGAACAAGCGTTGGATGGGTGTCATGGGCGGGCCCGGGCAAAGGGGGGTGCAGCCAGCCCGGGGGCGCCCCAAGCCGGCCGATCTCGTCTTGTCGGCTCTATCGGCCGCCCCTGCAGAAACTTGAGGGCCCAGGCGTGTGCATTTGTTGCCGCCGCACCGCAGCAGCCACGCCGCCCGCTAGGCCAGGCAAGTGCGGTTCTTGCCGGTGCGCTTGGCTTCGTACAGGGCCTCGTCGGCGCGCTCCAGGGCGGCTTCCAGCGCTTCGCCGGGCTGCCAGGCGGTGACGCCGGCCGAGAAAGTGACCAGCACCTCGCGCCCCTCGTGCATGAAGAGGCTGGCGCTCAGGCTGCGCTGTAGCCGGGTCAGCGCCTGCTGCGCCTCGGCCGCCGGGGTGCCGGGCAGCAGCACGACGAATTCCTCGCCGCCGAAGCGTGCCAGGTGGTCCACCGGGCGCAGGCGCTCGCGTACCGCCGACGCCAGCGACTTCAGCGCCTGGTCGCCCGCGGCGTGGCCCAGGGTGTCGTTGAGCTTCTTGAAGTTGTCGATGTCCAGCAGGCCCACGGCCAGCACCGGCGTCACGCCTTCGTGCTGGCTGCGCGCGCCACCGCCCACCAGGGTGTCGAAGGCTTGCATCAGCCCGCGCCGGTTGGCGACCTGGGTCAGGGCATCCGTGGCGACCTCGTCGGACAGGCGGCGCAGCTCGGCTTCGAGTTCGCGCACGCGGGCCTGCAAGGCCTGGGCCTGGGCCTGGTCGCCATGCAGGCGGTCGCGGCTGGCGCTGACGGCGCTCTGCACCGCGCGGCTGTCGTCCAGCATGGCCTGCACGACGCCGGCCAGGCTTTCCAGGCTGTCGGCACTGGCGATGGCCTGGGCGTGCTGGGCCACCGCCTGCTGGAAGCGGCCGGCCTGGTCGCCCAGATCGCCGGCTTCGCTGATCATGCGCTGGATCAGGGTCTTGATCGCGGCCTGCGCGGCCTGGCGCTCCTGGCGCACCTGGGCCTGGCGGGTGCGCGTCTCGGCCAGCAGCTCAGTGGCGGCGCGCACGCTGCGCACGCTGGGGCCGCCGTCATCATCGCCGGCCTGCCCCAGGCGGGCCTGCAGGCTGGCGCATTGGCCACGCGCCCAGCTGTCGTCTTCGGCCATCTCGGTCAGGCCGGCGGCCAGCTCGCGGCAGAGCTGGCCGAGTTCGTCGATGAGATGGTGGCGGTGGGCGAAGAAGCGTTGCGCCCGGCCGCACAGGCGCTGCAGCTCTTCCAGGTGCGCGGCCTGCAGCGGCGCCTGCAACAGCCGATCAGCCAGCGCGGCCATCTCGTCGGCCAGCGCCGCCGCCAGCGCCACGGCGCGCGGATCGCTGGCCGGCAAACCGGCGCGCATGCCGGCATGCAGGGCATCGGCGGCCGCCGGCCAGGGGCTGGACGCAGCCTCGGTGCCGTGGGCGTCGGCTGCCGTGGCAGCGTCGGGCGCCGCCGGGGCGGCTTCGGCCGGGTCCGCTTCGGCCGGGCCATCGGCAGCCGCCAGGCCCAGGTCCAGCGGGTTGGCCGGGCGATCGGCTTCCCAGGATGATGTCAGGCCCTGCAGCCGCTGCAGCAGCCGGCCGGCATCGCTGCGGCTGCTCTGCAGCACGCGCTGCAGACTGTCCTTGCGCCGCGCCGGCGTCCATTCCTTGCCCGGGCGTTCCAGATGCCGGGCCACGCGCTCGAACAGCTGGGCCCAGGCCGCGCCGTCGGTCACGCCCGGGCTGCCGGGCACCGCAGGTGCGGCCGCTGCCGCAGGCGCCGCAGCTGCCGGCGCAGGCAGGCCGGCTTCCTCGGCATAGGCACGGGCGTAGTTGTCGGGGGTGGGCTCCAGCTGCGCCTGGGCCAGGCGCCGCAAGGCGCCCTTGGCCCATTGCGCAGCGTTCGACGCTGTGGCTGAGGTCACGGCGCCGGGCGCAGATGACGCCAGCGGCGCAGCCGCTGCAGCTGGATTGGCAGTCTTCATGCCCCGGCCCCCATTCAGCGCATCAGCCGCCCGACGCTGCGGGCGCCACCGCCCAGCTCGTAGCGCTCTTCGCGCGGCTCGCGGATCCATTGCGCAGTGCGCGCCAGCACGGTCTGCTCCAGCCAGGCCTGCATCTCGGCCGCCGGCACGGCGCGGCAGAACAGGAAGCCCTGCATCAGCCCGCAACCCAGGCGCAGCAGCTCGTCCATCTGGCGCAGCGATTCCACGCCCTCGGCCACCACGCGCAGGCTCAGCGACCGGGCCAGCGCGATGATGGCCGTGACGACGGCGCTGCTCTGGTGCGTGACGCCCAGGTCGCGCACGAAGCTGCGGTCGATCTTGAGTTCGCTGATCGGCAGCGTCGTCAGGTAGGCCAGGCTGGAGTAGCCGGTACCGAAATCGTCGATCGAAATCTCGACGCCGATCTCGTTCAGGCGGTGCAGCGCCGGGATGACGTTCTGCAGCTCCTTCATCAGCCCGGTCTCGGTGATCTCGAGCATGATCGACCGGTGCGGGATGTTCACCGCCGTCACGCACTGGTGGATGTGCTCGATCAGGTCGCTGCGCTCGAACAGGCGGCTGGGCAGGTTGACGGCGATGGCATCGTCGAACTGGAAAGCCTCGCGCCAGGCCCGCACCTGGTGTGCGGCTTCGCGCAGGGCCCATTCCGACAGCGGCACGATCAGGCCGGTTTCCTCGGCCAGCGGGATGAAGTCGGCCGGCGGCACCAGATTGCCGCCGCGCTGCCAGCGCATCAGCGCCTCGGCGCCCACCAGGCGGGCCAGGCGCACGTCGATCTTGGGCTGGTAGTGCAGCACCAGCTCGTTGCGCTCGATGGCCTTGTGCAGCGCGGTTTCCAGCTCCAGCTTTTCGCGCCCGCGCCCGGCCAGCTGCGGGCTGTAGATCGCCGCGCTGTTCTTGCCCTGCGCCTTGACGGAATACATCGCGACGTCGGAATTGCGCAGCAGGTCCACGACCGAATTGCCATCGCGCGGGTAGATGGCCACGCCCACGCTGGCGGTGACGAAGCATTCCTGCCCGCTGACGAAGATCGGCTCGCGCAGCGATTCCAGCACGCGCTGGGCCACGCGCGCGGCGTCGTCGTCGTCGCCCACCTCGGGCAGCAGGGCGACGAACTCGTCGCCGCCCAGCCGGCCCACGGCTTCCAGGCTGCGGTGCGAGCGCAGGCCGGCGGGGTCGAACTGGCCTTCCATGACCTGGTCGCTGTGGCGCACACAGGCGCGCAGGCGGCGGCCTACTTCCACCAGCAGCTCGTCGCCCGCGCCATGGCCCAGGGTGTCGTTGATGATCTTGAAGCGGTCCAGGTCGATGAGCAGCAGCGCGAACTGGTGCGAATGGCGGCGCGCCTGCTCCAGCGCACGCTCGGCGCGCCAGATGAGCTGGCGGCGGTTGGGCAGGCCGGTGAGCGCGTCGAAGTTGGCCAGCTCCAGGATCTTGTCTTCGGCCGCGCGGCGGTCGGTCACGTCCTGCAGCACGCCGGTGTAGCCCGAGCCCTGGCCCTGTTCGTTGAACTCGGGCTCGGCTTCGATGTGGATGATGCGCTGGCGCCCGTCCAGCAGCACCATGGGCACGTCGGTGGCCAGCACCGAGCTCTGGCGCAGCGCGGCGTGCAGCTGGCGCAGCATCAGGTGGCGGTCGTCCACCGGCACCATGCGCAGCAGGGTGCGCAGGCTGCAGCGTTCATGCGGGCCGAAGTTCAGCACGCGCAGCGCCTCGGGCGACAGCAGCAGGCCGCCACGCTCGCTGCGCTCCGGGCGGCGCCAGTCGAAGCTGCCCATGCGGGCCAGGTCCTGCGCGCGCGCCAGCTTGCTCTTGCTGCGTTCGAGCTCGATGCGCGTGCGCGAGGCGCGCAGCATGTACTGCAGACGCCCGGCCAGCAGGCTCCATTGCGTGGCCTTGACGAAGAAGTCGGTGGCCCCGGCCTGGTAGGCGCGGGTGATGGACGCGTCGTCGTCCAGGCCGGTGAGCATCAGCACCGGCACGTTTTCCATGCTGGGCATGCGGCGCAGGGCGCGGCAGGTGGCAAAGCCGTCCAGCCCCGGCATCATGGCATCGAGCACGATGATGTCCGGCGCGTGATCGCGCAGCAGCTCCAGGGCACGCTCGCCGCTGCTGGCTTCGATCAGGCTGAACCCGCGTTCCTTCAGGGCCAGGCCCGTGAGCAGCAGGTTGACCTCGTCATCGTCGACGAGCAGCACTTCAGGCTGCGCGGGGTAGGGCTCGTCGGCGGTGGCGGGCAGCGGGGCCATGAGGGCGCTGGTGTCGACGCGGCGTGGCGTCAGGTGATCAAGGTCGCAGCATAGCCCGAACCGCCTGCAACGCGCGCTCGCCTTCCGTGATCAAACCCTGGACATCGGCGTCCAGGCCCTGGGCTTCGCCATCGCGGCGGCGGAGCTCGACTTCGGCGCAGCGCTGCGCCAGGGCCAGGGCACCGACGCTCGCGGCCGAGGATTTGAGCAGGTGCGCCAGTTGGGCGACAGCCAGCGCCTGGCCGCGCGCACCTTCGTCGGCCAGCGTGGCCAGCTGGCGGACGAGCGAGGACTCGAAGACCAGCAGCACGCGCTGCAGGACGTCGTTCCTGCCGTCAGGATCCAGTTCTCGCAGGCGCGCCAGCGCGGCCTCGTCCAGGCGCGGATGGGGTGAATCGGCGTTCATCGCGGCGGTTGTGCCTTGTCGTAGGGCCGGCGTCCACGGCCTGGCGCGCCTGCTGGCCAGCGGGCCGGGGCGCCAGCCACAGGATGCGGGCCGGCCGGGGCGGCGTCAATGCGGGCACCAACGGGGGGCTCGTGGCGGGGCGGCAGGGTCAAGGCGGGGTCCTCCAGCACTGCCGGGTCATCGGCCGCCCTGCCGTGGACTTGAGACCGGCCCCCGCCCCGGCGGTACCCGCGTCGCTGGGGGCCACACCGTGCCCCGTCCCTACAATCCGCGCCAGCGTGCCACGCCCTGCCCCCCCAACCCCCCATCGGCCCAGCGCCCCTGCCCGTCCGCTCCTGGCGCACTGGCGCCCGGCCGGGCTCGGCGCGGCCGTGGCCCTGGCCGGCTGTTCGCCCGCCGAAGGCAGCACCGGCATCGCCTTGCTGTTGGGCGTGGCGCTGCCGCTGGTGGCCTATGGCTTTCATGCGCTGGGGCAGCTGCGGGTGCAGCGCCAGACCGAAAGCACGCTGCGCGCGCTGCGCCAGGAACTGCGCCTGCGGCGCGAGATCGACACGGCCTGGAACTGGCGCAGCGATGCCCGCCACGGCCTGCTGCAGTGGCAGGGGCCGGGCCAGGCTGACAAGCTGCCCCCACCGACCGAACTGGCCACGCTGGAAACCGCGCTGCGGCCGCTGCTGCAGCCCGGACGCAGCTTTCTGGCGCTGCCGTTGCACCTGCCCGCGCCACTGGCCAGCAGCGCGGCCGCGGGGCGCCACTGGCGGGTATCGGCGTGCGCCTGCGTGGACGACACGGGGGCCTTCGACGGCTTCGTCGGCCGCGCGGAAAGCAGCGAAGCCGAACACCACCTGCAGGCCACCGCCGCCAGCTTGCAGGCAGCCCTGGCAGTCGCAGGCGGTGGTGCCCTGGCCTGGGACGAAGGCACCGGCTACGTGATCCAGCAACTGGCCACGCCGACACTGGCCCCCTGGCCCGGGGCGGCGCCCGGCCGGCCCCTGGCCGAATGCGTCGCCCCCCTGGGCGAGCCTGTGGCCGCCGCGCTGCGCGACATCGCGAGGCAACCCGCGGGCACGCGGCTGGATGTCGCGGGCTGGCAGTTGCAGCGCTTCGACGCCGCACCCGGCGTCGACGGCCTGTGGCTGGCGCCACTGCCCGCGGCGGCACCTTCCGGTGGCAGCGAAGCCGAGCAGTTCAGCATGACGGTCTCGCACGACCTGCGCGCCCCGATCCGCGTCGTCGAAGGCTTCACGCGCATCGTGAAAGAAGACTATGGCCAGTTGCTGGACCGCGTGGGCAACGATCACCTGGACCGCGTGCTGGGCGCCGCGGCGCGCATGAACCTGATGATCGATGCGCTGCTGACCTTGGCCAGGCTGTCCACCCAGCCGCTGGCGCGCCAGCCCGTGAACCTGTCGCAGCTGGCGCAGTACGTGGTGGAAGACCTGCGCCGCCACGCGCCCGAACGCCAGGCCGACATCGAGATCGAGCCCAACCTCACGGCCCATGGCGACCCGACGCTGTTGCGCCTGGTGCTGGAAAACCTGCTCGGCAACGCCTGGAAATACACCAGCCGCTGCGCGCGCACGCAGATCGCGCTGCGCACGGTGATGCAGGGCGCGCAGCGCAGCTTCGAGGTGCGCGACAACGGTGCCGGCTTCGACATGCGGTCGGCGGACCGGCTGTTCGGCCTGTTCCAGCGCCTGCACAGCACCAACGACTTCCCCGGCCATGGGGTGGGGCTGGCTTCGGTGCGGCGCATCGTGCAGCGTCACGGCGGCACGATCTGGGCCGAAGCCGAAGTCGGCCGCGGCGCGGTCTTCCACTTCACCCTGCCCGGCTGACGCGGCGCCCGCCGCTGGCCTGGCCGGCCGTGCTGGCGGCTACAGCGCGCTGCGCGCGAGTTCCTCGACGGCGGCCAGCAGCCGCTCGGCTTGGGCCAGCGGGGTTTGCGCCTGCGTCTGCGCCAGGCGCTGCAGGCGCTCCCAGGCCTGCTCGCGCGTGAGCGAATGGCGGTGCATCAGCACGCCCACGGCCAGCGCCACGGGGTCCGTCAGCGGGCTGGCGGCAGGGCCAGGGGCCGTGGCGGCAGGGGGTGTGCCGGGCCGCGACAGGGCCACGCTGCCGGCGGCGGGCATCGCCCGCAGGCGCGCGAAGGCAGCATCGACGGCCGGGACAATCTGCCCCACGTCCAGCGGCTTGACCAGGTACGCCAGCGCACCGAGCGCCTGCACCTGCGCCAGCGTGGCCGGATCGGAAAACGCCGAAAGGAAGATGAAGGGGATGCGGTAGGCGTCGCGCAGCGTGGCGGCGACGTCGAAGCCGCTCTTGCCTTCCATGCGGATGTCGAGCAGCGCCAGATCGGGGCGGTGCTCGCGCGCCAGCAGGATGGCTTCGTCGCCGTTATCGGCGTCGATGATGGCGTAACCGGCCTGCATCAGGCCGTGGGTGACAGTGGCCAGCACCAGCCTGTCGTCATCGACCACCAGCACGCGGCCCTTGCTGGCCGGGCCGGCGGGCACAGCGGGCAGGTCGGCAGGCAGGCTCATCGCTGCATTGTGGCCCATCGCTCAGCGCGCCCCTGGGCGGCCAGCGCCCGCGCCGGGCGGGGTGGGCGCTGGCAGGGCCGCGGGCGCGCTCAAGCCGCTATCACCGCCGGCGGCGCCAGGCTGCCGGCCGCGGGGCCAGCGCCGGGCAGGCGCACGCTGGGTGGGCGCAGGCGCACCTCGGCCACGACCTCGGCGCCGCGCTGTTCGATCAGCAGCTCGGCGCTGCGCCGGGGCAGCAGCGCGCGCACCAGCCCCAGGCCCGAGACGCCGCCCGGCACCGCCGCCAGGCTGAAGCCCGGGGGCAGGCTGCCGTCGCCGGCAATGCGCACCATGATGTCGGCGCCATCCGGGTGCAGGCTGCAGCGCACGCCGCCGCCCTGGCCGTGCTTGATGGCATTGGTCAGCAGTTCGTTGAGCACCAGCGCCACCGGGATGGCCTCGGGCTCGGGCAAGAGGTGCGGCACCTCCATCGCCGCTGCCGGCACGTGGATGGGCTGGCCGAAGGTCAGCTGCACGGACTGCGCGATCGCCCGCAGCAGCCCCGCCAGCCCCAGCGGCCCCGTCATCCCCACCTGCAGGCCGTAGACCTGGGCGATAGCGCGCACCTGGCCCACGGCTTCGGAAAGCACAGGCGCCACCTCCGGGTGGCGCACGGCGTTCTGCTGCAGCAGACCAGCCACGCCCTGCAGGTTGTTCTTGATGCGGTGGTGCACTTCGCGCACCAGCAGCTCGCGCTGGTCGATGGCCGCGCGCAGGCGGGCCTGCTCGGCCATGCGCTGCTCGGTCACGTCGCTGGCCACCAGCAGCAGCTGCGCGGCGACATCGCCGGCGGCCGCCAGCGGCGCCACGCGCACGTCCCACACGCGCAGGCCGTCGGCGCCGGCCTCGGGCTCGTCGCGCCATTCGTGTGGCGTGCGCTCGGCCGGGGCCGGCATGCCGCCGGCTGCGGCCTGCAGCCAGCCGCGCAGCGCCGCGGCCTTGGCGACATCGGGGCAGGCCGCCAGGCCTTCGGCCAGCACCGCGTCCAGGCCGCAGCCGAAGAAACTGGCCGCGGTCTGGTTGACCTGCAGCACGCGCTGGCTGCGGGCGTCGAACAGCGCGATCGCCAGCGGCGCGGTCTCGATCACCCGCTGCAGCGAGGCCTGTGCCTGGGCGATGCTGATCTCGGCCTGCCGCCGGCGCTCGATGTCCAGCAGCGCAAACGTCACCTGGCGGCCGGCACCTTCGCTGCCGGCGGTAAGCACGGCGTTGCCCACGACCCAGAATTCCCGCCCGTCGCGCCCGCGCAGCCGGCATTCGAAGGTTTCGGCCCGGCCTTCCTGCAGGCGCTGCAGGTGCTGGCCCTGGCGCAGCGGGTGGTCGGGCTCGGGCGTGGCCACGGTGCTGATGGGTTCGCCCACGAAATCCGCCAGCTCGCCGGCAAACATGCGGCGCGCCGAGCGGTTCATCCATTCGATGCCGTGGTCCGAGACGGTGACGATGCCCACCAGCACGGAATTGAGGATCGCGCGCGTGCGCTCGGCCTGCACGGCCAGCGTCTCGCGCGCACGGCGGCGCTCGTCGACGTCGACGAAGCTGCAGATCAGGCCCGATTCCAGGTCCTCGGCATCGACCGGGCGCACCGCCACCTGCACCCACTGCAGGCTGCCGTCGCGCCGGCGCAGCAGCCGTTCACCGCTGAAGCGGCCGCGTTCGCGCAGGGCCTGCGCCACCTGCGCTTCGAAGGCCACGCATTCGCGCGCGTTCTCGTACAGCTCGGCCGCGTCCAGCGTCGTCAGCTCGGGCGGGGCGTAGCCCGTCAGCGCGGCCATCGCCTGGTTGGCGCGCTCGATGCGCGCGCCGCGCAGGTAGACGATGCCCACCTCGGACAGGCTGAACATCAGCTCGCGATCGCGCAGCAGTTGTTCCAGTTCGGCCTGCTGGCTCTTCAGGCGCGAGATGTCGGTCAGCACGGCCACGGCCTCGGCCTGCTCGCCCTGGCCCGCGCCTTCGGCGCGCCGCACCGACAGCGAATACCAGACCACGCGCGGCGCACTGCCGTCTTCGCGCTCCACCGGCAGCTCGGCTTCGAAAGGCTGGCCCGCGGCCAGCGCGGCGCTGGCCTGCTGCACGGCTTCGGGCAGCGCGCGGCCGTGGCCGAAGATCTCGGCCAGCGTGGCCCCGGCCGCGGCGCCGGGTGCGAAGCCCAGCATGCGTTCGAAGCGCCGGTTGCAGCGCGCCAGCACCGGGCCGCGCAGGTAGGCGATGCCGGCCGTGCTGCCGTCCAGGATCGTGACCAGTTCGCGCAGCAGCTGGTTGTTGCGCTGCTGCGCGCGCTCCTGCTCGGTGATGTCCAGCGTCACCACCGATGTGGTGCGCCGCCCGCCGCTCAGCGCCCCGGGCTCCACCCGCGTGAGCAGCCAGCGCGCGCCCAGCTCGGGGTGGCGCACGGCGTAGCGCACCTCGGTGCGTTCGCCCTGACGCAGCGCGCGCTGCAGGCGTTCGTATTCGGCCAGGGATTCGGGCTCCACCACGTCGCGGCTGATGCCCAGCAGGGCGCCGCCGCGCTGCGGGGCAGCGGCCACGCCCGCCGCATCGGCGCCCTGGGCCCCGCGAGTGCTGCCCGCCCCTGCTTCCGCCCCGGGCGCTGTCGTCGCCGTGGGGGCCGCGGGCGTGGCGGGCGCCAGCCAGCCGCGGGCCGGGTCGTAGGTGGCCACACCGATGCTGGCGGTGTCCATCAGCATGCCCATCTCCAGCCGGGCCAGATCGCGCTCTTCCTCGGCGCTGCGGTCTTCGACCACCGCCATCACGCGCGGCAGCCCGCCATCGGCAGCGAAGGACAGCAGCCGCGCGCCCAGCAGCCGGCGCCGCCCGTCGCCCGCCGGCACCACCGCGCGGCGCTCGAGTGGCGCCATGCCCACGGCCAGCGTCGGGTGGATGCACCCCGTGCTGTGGCCGTCGCCAGCCGGCTGCCAGCCCAGCAGGGCCTGCACCTCGGCGCTGGCATCGTCCAGCACCTCGGGCACGTGGCCGACCAGGGCCTCGAAGGCGGCGTTGCTGCGCACCAGCAGGCCGGTGTGGTCGTACAGCAGCATGCCGGCGGTGCTGAGCTCGAACCACAGCCCCAGCTCGGCCTGCGTGCGCTGGCTCTGCTCACGCGCGGCGACTTCGGGCGTCACGTCCTGCAGCAGCGACAGCCACTGCGCCGGCTGGCCCGGCGCGGCGATGTTCTGCGTCGCCATGCTCACCCAGTGCAGCCGGCCGTCGGCGTGCCGCAGGCGGCGGCGCAGCGCCGGCGGGGGCTGGCCCAGCGCGGCGGCGGCCATCATCTCGTGGCGCGCCAGCCGGCTGCCGTCGCGGTCCTCGGCGGGTTCCAGATCCACCGGGTCGCAGCCCAGTAGCTGGTCGCGGGCCCAGCCCAGCAGGCCCAGGAACGATTCGTTGACGTCCAGCAGCGCGTGGTCCGGGCCCTGCAGCAGCGCCGGGAAGGGCGCACCCCAGACCAGGCGCAGCAGGGCGTCGGCCGAAGGGGGTGCGGGCATGCCGGTCAGTCCAGGCTGCGGGCCGTGCGCAGCGCCGTCAGCAAGGCCCGGTTGACTTCACCGGGCGACAGGAACAGGCCTTCGGTGCAGGCCCGGATGTCGAACACCGATTCGGCCTCGATCGCGCGCACCAGGTCCAGGTAGGGCAGGTGCGGGCCGCCATCACCGCGCAGCGCCTGCTGCACGCGCTCGGGCACGGGCACGCTGGACAGCAGCTCGTCGAAGGGCTGCTGCAGCAACCGGTCCAGCAGCGAGAACACGCCGCAGATGAACATCTCGCCGGAAAGATCACGGTCCTGCTGCGGGCGCACCAGCTCTTCCATCACCAGGCCACGGCGCACGGCGCAGTGCAGCAGCGGGCGGGCCCGTGCTTCCTTGCTGGCCGAAGCCAGCAACAGCACCAGCCAGCGCTTCAGGCGCTCGTGGCCCAGCAGCATCAGGGCATGGCCGAAGCTGTTGATTTCGACCGACAGGCCGAAGGCCGGCGAGTTCAGGTAGCGCATCAGCCGGAAGCCCAGCGCCGGATCACGCTTGAGCGTGGCTTCCAGCCGCGCCACCGGCAGCTCGGCGTCCACGCCCTGGATCAGCTCCATCACCACGCTGACGTCGGAACCCACCTTGTTGCGGTTGCCGGCCGCGGGGACGGGGTCGTCGTGCGGCCAGCCCAGCACGCCGATGGCGCCGCGCTCGAAGGCCAGCTGCGCGTCGGCGCTGGTGCGGATGCCGGCGTACACCGACGTCACCGGGCGCCCGCCGGGCGTGGGCGGCACCTGCAGGCGGCGGTCGTCGCCCAGTTCCAGCACCGCATGGGTGAAGCAGGCCAGCACCTGCGGCGGCAGTGGCGCCAGCGGCCGGCCCTTGATCAGCAGGGCCACACCCTGGGCCTGCAAGGCCTGCAGCAGGGCCACGTTGGCGGTATCGCCGGCCATGAAGGCCGGCACTTCCAGCAGCCGGTGGCGGCCCGGGTTGGCGGCCATCACGGCCTGCAGCAAGGCTTCGCCGGCAATGTTCAGCAGCAGCGGCGCGCGTTGCTTGGCATCGGCGGCCTGGCCTTCGGCGGCCGGCCATGCCGTGTCGAGTGCGGCCAGCAGCGCCGCGGCATCGGGAGTGACGTCAGGCCTGTCCGGGAACACCGTCAGGCGGGTGCCGACCACCGCGCTCTGGCGGTCGGTCATGGGGCTGTAGCCCAGGATCACCTGGTCCAGCACGGGATGGTCTTGCATGCGCCGCCTCTATGCCGCAACGGACCTGCGCGTGGCCCGCAGCCCGGTGCCCCGTGGCGGGACGCCGGCCTGTCGCTGCCCGCACGCGGGCCGGAATACCCACCGCCGGCCCCGCGGGCCAGCGATCACTTCAGGTAATCGAACAGTGACATCCGCTGCACCGTCGAAAACACCTTCAGCGCAGCATCGTAGCCGGTCTGCTGGTTCTGAAAACTCGAAATCGCCTCGATCAGGTCCAGATCTTCGGCATTCGACCGGTCGCGCTGCGCGTCCAGCTTGGCCTGCCCCAGGCGGGCCTCGATGCCGTCGATGCGGTTGAGCGCTTCGCCGGCGCGCGCCCGCCAGGCCGACAGCGGCGCGGTCACGGCGTCGATGTCGCCGATGCCCTGGCTCACGGCGCTGGCGATCTGCTGCGAAGTCTGGCCCGGCGTCAGCAGCGCATCCACCAGCCGGTCCAGCGCGCCGAACACCGACAGCGGCTGTGTCGGGTCGGCCGGATCCGGGGCCGACAGGAAGGCCGCGCTGCCATCGATCGACAGGGGCGCGGCTTCGCCCGCTGCCGCCCGCTGTTCACCGGGGGTGCCGTTGAAGACCACGCCGCCGACGGTTTCCACCAGCGGCGCGCTGTCGCTGCCCTGCCCGCCGAAGAGGTAGCGGCCGGCGCCGTCGGTGCGGTTGGCCACGGCCAGCAGATCGTTACGCAGCCCGCGGATGGCTTCGGCAATGCTGCGCCGTTCGCTGTCGCTGTAGCTGGCGTTGCCAGCGCTGATGGCGAGTTCGCGCGCCTGCTGCAGCATCTCCTGCGCGTCCCCCAGGGCCGATTCGCCCAGCGCCATGGCGTTGCGGCTGGCATCCAGGGCGCGCTGGCTGGCGGTGCTGCGCGTGATGGCGTCCAGCGCACGCTCTGCGCGCGCTGCGGCGGCGGGGTCGTCGCTGGGGCGATCCACGCGCTTGCCGCTGGTCAGCTGCTCCTGCGCGCGCGTGAGTTCCGCCTGGCGCCGCTGCAGCTGGACCACACTGGTTTCGAAGGCGATGTTGCTGGTCACGCGCATGGGGCAGGTCCGGGTGCGGGGGGGTGTCGATCGGAGGGGCGCCGGCGTCAGCCAGCTCAGCGGCCCGCGGCTGTCTGCAGCAGCGTATCGAACAAGGATTGCGCCACCTGCAGGATCTTGGCCGACGCCTGGTAGGCCTGCTGGTACTGGATCAGCCGGGCGGCCTCCTCGTCCAGGTTCACGCCGGACTGCGAGGCGCGGGCGTTCTCGGCCCGCTGCGCCACGGCCGCCGAGATGCTGGCCGTCGATTCGCCCGACTGCACGCGCGCGCCGATCTCCGCCAGCGCCTGGCCATAGCCTTCGGCGACGGTCTGGCCCTCGATCAGGCCGGCATCGCGCAGCGCCAGCAAGGCCGTGGCATTACCGTTGTTGGTGGCCAGCGCGGTGGCGGGCGTGGGGCTGACGATGAGGCTGTCGCCATCGCCAGGCACGCCGCTCACCTGCAGCTGGTAGCCGTTGTCGCCCACCAGGGTCTGGCCCGGGTTCCAGAGCTGGCTGCCGCCGCCCAGCGAGGACGTCACGCGGTAGTCGAAGCCGTCCTCGGCCGGCACCAGGCGCGTGAAGACCAGCGTCTCGACCTGCGCGCCGAACGGTGGCGGGGCGGTCGTCATCGTCAGCGCGCCGACCTGCAGGGTGCCGGTGTTGCCGCTGCCGCTGCTGCCGGGGCCGGCGGCGGCCGCCAGGGGCGACGCGGCGGCCAGATCGCGCACATCGCCCAGCAGCAGCTGCATGTTGCTGGCCGCGCGGCCCACGGTCTGCAGCACGAAGCGGTCGCCGGGCTGCGGTGGCGCGGCGCTGAAATCGATGTCGATGCCCTGGAAGCGCGTGCTGGTGCCGGAAAACGATTGCCGGTCGGCCGGGTCGGTGCTGGGCTGGCCGCCGATCAGCCGCGTCACGACCCAGTTGCCGGGGTTGTCCACGTCGGCGCGCAGCTCGTAGTCGCTGGCCTTCAGCGCTCCGGGCTCACCGGTGTAGGACAGGCGCACGGTGCCGATCACGGCGCCGCTGGCATCGCGGGCGTTGTTGCTGTTGGGCTGGGCCTGCGGCGTGCCCAGGCTGAACAGCGCCGGGGCCGGGTTCGCGCCTTTCAGGCTCAGGCCCCGCTGCTGCTGCTGATTGACGGCCAGCGCCACCTCGGCGGCCATCCGGCCGATCAGGTTGCGGCCGTCGAGCAGGTCGGTGTTCTGGAAGCGCAGCAGCCCGGCAGCCATGCCGCCACCCAGGCTGCTGGCTTCGAGCAGGTTGACTTCGGGCCCGTTCACCATGCCCACGGCCACGCGGCGCGGGTCCGTCGGGTCGGGCCGCACGGCCATCTGCGCCGCCTCCTTGCCCAGCACCAGGCGCTGGCCGCCACCGATGAACACGCCCAGCGTGCCGTCCGGGGCAGCAATGGTGCTGACCTGCAGGTGCTGGCTGAGCTCGGCCACCAGCCGGTCGCGTTCGTCCAGCAGATCGTTGGCCGGCTGGCCCGCGCCCTGCAGACCGGCGATCTGGTCGTTGGCCACCGCGATGCTGCGCGCCAGCTGATTGATGGTGCTGACGCTGGTGCGCAGGTCGGAAGAGACCGCGTCCTGGATCTGGTCCAGCGCCTGCCCGGCTTCGGCAAAGCGCGTGGCCATGTCACCGGCGCGCGACAGCACCACCTGGCGCGTGGCACTGTCGGCCGGGCGGCTGGCCAGATCGGCCATGGTGTTGACGAAGCTCGACACCGCGTAGCCCAGGCCAGCCTCGCCGGTGGCGAACAGGGTTTCCAGGCGCAGCAGCTTTTCCTGCCGTGCGCCGTCCAGCGAAGCCAGCGACGACGCGCGGATCGACTCGCTGGTGAGGAAGGCGTTGTGTGATCGCGTGACGGTGGCCACGTCCACCCCGCGGCCGAAGAAGCCCGCGCCGGTGAACTGCCCCTGCGCGGTGACCAGTTCCACCTGCTGGCGCGAATAGCCGCGCACGTTGGCGTTGCTGATGTTGTGGCCCGTGGTCTGCAGCGCGGCGTAGTTGGCCGCCATGGACTTGATGCCCAAGCCCAGAAGGGGTGAAGCGCTCATGGCGGTGCCTTTGCTGCCGGGCTGGCGTCAGTGCGCGTCATGCCATCAGGCGCTGCAGCCGCAGCGTGGTGTTGATGACCTTGCCCAGCTTTTCGGCATAGGCCGGGTCGGTGGCATAGCCCGCACGCTGCAGGCCCTGCGCGAAGCCCTGTGCGCTGGCGGCGTTTTCCACCACCTTGGCGTAGCGCGGGCTGTCCTTCATCAGCCGGGCGTAGTCCTGGAAGC
The DNA here is from genome assembly GCA_027489455.1 of Rubrivivax sp. GTDB lineage: Bacteria > Pseudomonadota > Gammaproteobacteria > Burkholderiales > Burkholderiaceae_C > Rubrivivax. The sequence goes on from JAIXZR010000036.1 coordinate 18,239, forward strand.
TTTCGGCGTAGCTGCCATAGGCGCGGAACTTCGCCACCACCTTCTGCGGCTTGCCATTGATGTATTCGGTGGTCGTGATCTCGGCCACCGGGCCCTTCCAGTTCGGCCCGGCCTTGATGCCGAACAGATTGAAGGACGGGCTGCCATCAGCGTGCTTGATCTCCTTGCGGCCCCAGCCGGTTTCCAGCGCCGACTGCGAAATCATGAAGGCCGCCGGGATGCCCGTCTGGGCTTCCGCCGCCCGCGCAGCCGCCGTGTGCTGCTGCACGAAGCCGGCCGCGCCGGTCTGCGGGATGCGCGTTTCCTGCGGCCTGGCGCTGATCGGCGCGGCCGTGGTGTTGGCCGATGCGGTGCTGGGGATGGGCCCGGGCGTCAGGCCCATCTGGCGTTCCAGCTGCTTGAGGATGGCTTCGGACAGCCCGCCCTTCATGCCCGTCAGCTGGCTGGCGAACTGCTTGTCCAGCATCTCGGTGCCCAGCTGCGACCCGGCGTTGTCCAGGTCGCTGGCGGGTACGCTGGCGCGCATGCTCTTCACCAGCTCGTTCATGAACAGGGCTTCGAACTGCTTGGCGGCTTCGCGCGCCGCTGCCTCCGGATCGGCCCCGGCGCGGGCCTTCAGGCTGGCCAGCGGGCGGGTATCGATGGCCAGGCCGGCGCCCGGGGTGGTGAGGGTCAACAGGGCGTTGATCGCGGCCATCGTCAGATCACTTCAATCTCGGCGTTGAGGGCCCCGGCGCTCTTCATCGCCTGGAGGATGGCCAGCAGGTCCATGGGCGTGGCGCCCATCACGTTCAGGGCCTTGACCACGTCGGCCAGCTTGGCGCCGGCAGGCATCTGGATCAGCGCACCGCCCTGCTGGTTGATGGCGATGTCGCTCTTGTCGGCCTGCACGGTGTTGCCGCCGGCCAGCGCGTTGGGCTGGCTCACCTGCGGTGTGGTGTTGATCGTGACCGTCAGGTTGCCATGGGCCACCGCGCAGGGGCCCAGGGTGACGGCGTCGTTCATCACCACCGAGCCGGTGCGCGCGTTCAGCACGATGCGGGCCGCGGGCTTGGCCAGCTCCAGCGGCAGGTTCTCGATATCGGCCAGGAAGGCCACGCGTTCGCCGCCAGCAGCGGGCACACGCACGCGCACGCTGCGGCCGTCCATCGCATCGGCGGTGCCGGCGCCCTTGGCGCGGTTAATGGCCTGGGCGACGGCGCGCGCGGTGTTGAAGTCGTTGGCCGACAGCCCCAGCGTGATGTCGCTGCCCAGCTGCAGGCTGGTGGGCACGGCGCGTTCCACCGTCGCGCCTTCGGGCACGCGGCCGGCCGACAGATGGTTGATCTGCACCTTGGAGCCATTGGCCGCCGCCCCGGCGCCGCCCACGATCAGGTTGCCCTGGGCCAAGGCGTAGACCTGGCCATCGGCCCCCTTCAGCGGGGTAACGATCAGCGTGCCGCCACGCAGGCTCTTGGCATTGCCCAGCGAGGAGACGTTGACGTCGATCACCTGCCCCGGCTGCGCGAAGGGCGGCAGCTGCGCCGTCACCAGCACCGCGGCCACGTTGCGCAGCTGCATGCTGGTGCCAGGCGGCACTGTCACGCCCAGCTGCTGCAGCATGGCGTTCAGGCTCTGGGTGGTGAACGGGGTCTGGGTGGTCTGGTCGCCGGTGCCGTCCAGGCCCACCACCAGGCCGTAGCCCACCAGCGGGTTGCTGCGCACGCCTTGCACGCTGGCCACTTCCTTGATGCGCACGGCGGCAGCGGCGGGGTGCGGCCACCACAGCGCCGCGCTGGCGGCGATGAAGGCCAGCGCGATCGCGAGACGGAGCAGGCGTTCGCTCATGGCGGTCACAGCGGCATCACGCTCATGAAGACGCGGCTCAGCCAGCCCACGGCCTGCGCGTCGGCCTGGGCGCCACGGCCGCGGTGCTCCAGGCGCACGTTGGCGATCTGCGCGCTGGGCACGCTGTTGCCGGGCTGGATGGCGCGCGGGTCCACCTGGCCGGAAAAGCGCAGCACGTCGACGTTGCTGTTCACGCCGATCTGCTTTTCGCCGGCGATGATCAGGTGCCCGTTGGGCAGCACCTGGCGCACGACCACGGTGATGGTGCCGCTGAAGTCGTTCGTGTTCTCGGTGGCGCCCTTGCCGGCAAAGGTGTTGCTGGCGTTGGCCTCGGTCGTGGCGCGGGCGAAGGCGGCCGGCTTGACGCCCGGCAGCGCCGTGATCGCGCCCGACAGGCTGCTGCTCTTGTCGATGCTGCTGGTGGATTTCTGGCTGGCGCTGACCTTCTCGACGATCTGCACCACCAGCGTGTCGCCCACCAGGCGGGCGCGGTGGTCCTCGAACATCGGCCGGTACAGGCCCGCCTGGTAGATGGCGCCGTTGCCCGTGGCCGGGGCCTCGATGGGTGGGGGCAGCACGGGCGCGATCGCCGGCATCTCCACGCGCGGGTAGAGCATGCCGCAGCCGCCCAGCGCCAGGCTGCCGCTGCAGGCCAGGGCCGCCAGGCCGGCACGCCAGGCGCGCATCACAGCTGGCCCAGACGCTGCAGCATCTGGTCGGACGTCTGGATGGCCTTGGAATTCAGCTCGTAGGCGCGCTGCGTGGCGATCATGCTCACCAGCTCTTCCACCACGTTGACGTTGCTGCCCTCGACATAGCCCTGCATCAGGCTGCCCAGGCCACCGGCATTGGGCGCGCCTGCATTCGGGGTGCCGGACGCGGTGGTCTCGGCGTAGAGATTGCCGCCGCGCGATTCCAGCCCGGCAGGGTTGATGAAGCTGGCCAGCTGCAGCTGCCCCAGGCCCTGCGGCGCGGTCTGGCCGGGGATCTGCGCCTGCACGGTGCCGTCGGCAGCGATCGTCACCCCCAGGGCGTTGGCCGGCACGGTGATGCCGGGCTGCACCACGAACCCGGCATTGGTGACGATCTGCCCGTTCGCGTCGACCTGGAAACTGCCGTCGCGGGTGTAGCCCGTGGTGCCGTCGGGCATCTGGATCTGGAAGAAACCCTGGCCCTTGATGGCCACGTCCAGCGGGCTGGTGGTCTGCTGCAGCGTGCCCTGGCTGAAGTTGCGGGTGCTGGCGGCCACGCGCACGCCCAGGCCCAGTTGCAGGCCGGTGGGCAGGGTGGTCTGCTCACTGGTCGCCGCACCGGGCTGGCGCAGCGTCTGGTACATCAGGTCCTCGAACACCACGCCGCCGCGCTTGAAGCCGTTGGTGCCGACGTTGGCCAGGTTGTTCGAGATGGCGTCCAGCTTGGTCTGCTGGCCCTCCATCCCGGTCTTGGCAATCCACAGTGAACGGATCATGGGCGCAGGCGTGGCGGTGATGCAATATGCGCATCTTCCCGCCGGCTTGAGCCCGGCGATGGCCGGAAAAGCAGCGCCTTCGGCCGGCATTAGGCCCCGCCGGGCCGCCGCCTCAGGTCTTGGGCAGGGTCACGCCCACCTGGCCCTGGTACTTGCCGCCCCGGTCCTTGTAGCTGGTCTCGCAGACTTCGTCGCTTTCGAAGAACAGCACCTGCGCGCAGCCCTCGCCAGCGTAGATCTTGGCCGGCAGCGGGGTAGTGTTCCTGAACTCCAGCGTCACATAGCCTTCCCATTCGGGCTCGAAAGGCGTGACGTTGACGATGATCCCGCAGCGCGCGTACGTCGATTTGCCCAGGCAGATGGTGAGCACGTTGCGCGGAATGCGGAAGTACTCGACCGTGCGCGCCAGCGCGAAGCTGTTGGGCGGGATGATGCAGACATCCCCGGCGATGTCGACGAAGCTCTTCTCGTCGAAGTTCTTCGGGTCCACCACGGTGCTGTAGATGTTCGTGAAGACCTTGAACTCGGGCGCGCAGCGGATGTCGTAGCCGTAGCTGCTGGTGCCGTAGCTGACGATGCGCTGGCCGGCGGCCGACGTGCGCACCTGGCCAGGCTCGAACGGCTCGATCATCCCGTGCTGTTCGGCCATGCGCCGAATCCACTTGTCGCTCTTGATGCTCATCTGACGTTGATCCCCGGGGCGTGTGGTTTTGGCGCTTTGCCCTCTGCCGGATTCTAGGAGCCCGCGCTACAGTGGGCCCCGCAAGGAGACTTTCCATGGCCAGTCCTTTCCGCAGCGCCACCGTGCTGCTGCAGCAGTACGCCGAATACCACCGCGACCAGCGCAACATCGTCACGCACTTCGTCGGCGTGCCGATGATCGTCTTCGGCGTCGGCGTGCTGTTGGCCGGGGCGCAGTTCGCGGTGGGCGGCCGGGCGCTGACGCTGGCCTGGGTGGCCTACGCCCTGGCGGCGGCCTGGTACTTGACGCGGGGCCACCTGGGCATCGGCGCGGCCACGACAGCGGGCGTCGGCCTGCTGCTGGCGCTGGCACACCAGGTGTCGGGCGCGCCCTGGGGCCAGTGGCTGGCCTGGGGGCTGGGCTTCTTCGTCGTCGGCTGGATCATCCAGTTCGTCGGCCATTACTACGAAGGCCGCAAGCCGGCCTTCGCCGACGACCTGGTTGGCCTGCTGGTGGGCCCGATGTTCGTGACGCTGGAAGCCCTGTCCTCGCTGGGCCTGTGCAAGGGGCTGATGGCTGAAGTGGAACGCCACGCCGGCCCGACGATGCTGCGCAACCTCGCGCACCCGGTGCCGCGCTAGAGCCGCTGGGCGCGCGGGTCGCGCCCCAGGGCTGGCGCAGACCGGGTGCCTAGAATCCCCGGCATGACCCGCAAGCTCTTCGTCACCACCGCCCTGCCCTACGCCAACGGCCCGCTGCACATCGGGCACGTGATGGAGTACATCCAGGCCGACACCTGGGTGCGCTTCCAGCGCATGCGCGGGCACGAGGTGCATTTCGTCTGCGCCGACGACGCGCACGGCGCGCCGATCATGATCGCGGCCGAAAAGGCCGGCCTCACGCCGCAAGCCTTCGTGGCGCAGATCGCCGCCGGCCGCATGTCCTACTTCGATGGCTTCCACATCGCCTTCGACCACTGGCACAGCACCGATTCGCCCGAGAACCACGCGCTGGCCCAGGCCATCTACCGCGACCTGAAAGCGGGCGGCCTGATCGCCAGCCGCGTGGTCGAACAGCTCTTCGACCCCGAAAAGGGCATGTTCCTGCCCGACCGCTTCGTCAAGGGCGAATGCCCGCGCTGCGGCAGCGCCGACCAGTACGGCGACAACTGCGAGGTCTGCGGCGCCGTCTACGCCCCCACCGACCTGAAGAACCCGCGCTCGGCACTCAGCGGCGCGACGCCCGTGCTGCGCAGCAGCGAACACCTGTTCTTCAAGCTGTCCGACCCGCGCTGCGTGGCGTTCCTGGAAAGCTGGACGCAGGACGGCCGACTGCAGCCCGAGGTGGCCAACAAGGTCAAGGAATGGTTCGTCCGCGACGAGAACGGCAAGCCGCTGCTGGGCGACTGGGACATCAGCCGCGACGCGCCCTACTTCGGCATCGAGATCCCCGACGCGCCCGGCAAGTACTTCTACGTCTGGCTGGACGCGCCGGCAGGCTACCTCGCTTCGCTGCAG
>JAIXZR010000277.1 GCA_027489455.1 Rubrivivax sp.
ACCAGCGGGCTGCGGATGCCGGGCATCAGCCGCGCCGGGCGCAGGTTCACGTACTGGTCGAATTCGCGCCTGAACTTCAGCAGGCTGCCCCACAGCGACACATGGTCCGGCACCGTGGCCGGCCAGCCCACGGCGCCGAAGAAGATGGCGTCGAAGCCGGCGAGCTGGCTCTTCCAGTCGGCCGGCATCATCTGGCCGTGCCGGGCGTAGTAGTCGCAGCTGGCGAAGTCGAAGTGCTCGACCTGCAGCGCGATGCCGGAGCGCCGCGCGGCGGCGTCCAGCACGCGCAGGCCTTCGGGCAGGACTTCCTTGCCGATGCCGTCGCCAGCGATGGCAGCAATGCGGTGGGGTCGGGTCATGGCGGCTTTCGTGGTCAAAGCCGCCATTGTCCGCAAGTGGCCGGCCCCCCCTGCACGCCACAATGGATCGATGACAGCCCCGTCCACCGCGCCCGCCCCGGCCCCTGCGAAGGTCCTGCCGTGGCTGGTGCTGGCGCAGTTCGCGGGGACGTCGCCGTGGTTCGCCGTCAACGCCGTGATGCCCGACCTGCAGCAGGCCTATGGCTGGCCCGACAGCGCTTTAGGCACGCTGACATCGGCCGTGCAGCTGGGCTTCATCCTGGGCACGCTGGTGTTTGCGCTGGGCGGCGTGGCCGACCGCTACAACCCGCGGCGCGTGTTCCTGCTGTGCGCGCTGGCCGCGGCGGGCTGCACGCTGGCGGCGCTGGCCGCGGTGTTGGTGGCGGCCGATCTGGCCGCGCTGCACGCGCTGCGCGCGGCCACGGGGTTCTTCCTGGCCGGCATCTACCCGGTGGGCATGAAGATCGCCGCGCAGTGGTACGCCAGCCGCCCGGGCACGGCGGGCGCCGACCGGGGCGGGCTGGGCCTGGCCCTGGGCTGGCTGGTGGGGGCGCTGGTGCTGGGCTCGGCCAGCCCGCACGCGCTGCGCGGGCTGCTGGCGGCCCTGCCCGCCGGCAGCCTGCCCTGGGGCGGGGTGATGGTGGGCGTGGCCCTGCTGGCGGTGGCCGCCGGGCTGCTGGTGGCGCTGGGCCTGCCGGACGCTCCCGGGGCCGCCCAGGCCACGCCGGCGGCAGGTGCGCAGCCCCTGGCCCGCCCGGGCTGGCGCGCGCACCTGCAGGCGCTGGGCTCGCTGTGGACGGAACGCCGCGTGCGGGCCTCGGCCTTCGGCTACTTCGGCCACATGATCGAGCTCTACACGCTGTGGGTGCTGGTACCGCTGATCCTGGCCACGCGCGTGCAGGGCGCGGCGCTGTCCTGGTCGGCCTTCGCGGTGCTGGGCGTGGGCATGCTGGGCTGCGTGGCCGGGGGCTATGCCGCGCGGCGCTGGGGCAGTGCGCGCGTGGCCACGCTGCAGCTGGCCACCAGCGGCCTGTGCTGCGCCGCCGCGCCGTGGGCGCTGGGGGCGCCGGGCTGGTTGTTCGCGCTGTGGCTGCTGGTCTGGGGCATCACGGTGGCCGGCGATTCGCCGCAGCTGTCGACACTGACCGCACGCAACGCACCGCCCCAGGCGCTGGGCAGCGTGCTCACGTTCACCAACTGCATCGGCTTCGCGATCTCGATCGCCAGCATCGAATTTTTCGTGCGCTGGGCCGCGCAGGCACCACTGGCCACGGTGCTGCCGTGGCTGGGGCTGGGTCCGCTGCTGGGTGTGTTGGCGCTGCGGCCGCTGTGGCGCAGCGAGCGCAGCGCCTGAGCCGGCGGCCTAGACCCCCATCTCCTTGAACACCTCGCGCGCCTGGCGGAAGCTGTCCATCGAGGCCGGCACACCGCAGTAGATGGCGGTCTGCAGCAGCACCTCGCGGATCTCGTCCTTCGTCACGCCGTTGTTCAGCGCGCCGCGCAGGTGCAGCCGCAGCTCGTGCGGGCGGTTGAGCGCAGTGAGCATGGCCAGGTTGATCAGGCTGCGGCTCCTGCGGTCCAGGCCGGGGCGGTTCCAGATGTCGCCCCAGGCGTACTGCGTCACCAGCTGCTGCAGGTCGCGGCTGAAGTCGTCGGCGTTGGCGATGGCGGCGTCGACGTAATCGGCGCCCAGCACTTCGCGGCGGGTGTTCAGGCCGCGGTCGAACAGGTCTTGGTTCATGGTGGGGTTGCAGGTGGGGTGCAGGGACAGGCGCGCTAGAGTGCCGCCATCGCTTTCATGCCAGGAGAAGATGATGAGCCCGTTTCGCCGCCGCGAGATCCTGCAACTGCTGGGCGCTGGCGCCACGCTGGCGCTGCCCGCGCTGGGCGCCCGTGCCCAGGGCAGCGCCCCGGTGCGGCTGCTGGTGGGGTTTCCGCCAGGCGGCGGCACCGATGCCATCGCCCGGCTGCTGGCCGACAAGCTGAAGGACGAGCTCGGCGCGCCGGTGATCGTCGAGAACAAGGCCGGCGCCGGTGGCCAGCTGGCCGCGCAGGCGCTGAAGGCCGCGGCGCCCGACGGCAACACGCTCTTCCTGAGCCACGACCACACGGTGTCGATCCTGCCGCTGGTGGTGAAGAACCCCGGCTTCGACCCGGCGCGCGACTTCGTGCCCGTGGCCGGCTTCGCCAGCTTCGCCAACGCCGTGGCGCTGAGCGGCGGCACGCCGGCCAAGGGGCTGGCGGACTACTTTGCATGGGTCAAGGCCAGCGGCGGCGGCAAGGGCTCAGTGGGCATCCCGGCGCCGGCTTCGGTGCCGGAATTCCTGGTCAAGGTGATGGCGCAGAAGGCCGGCCTGGACCTGCAGCCCGTGCCGTACCGCGGCAGCGCGCCGATGATGCAGGACATGCTGGGCAACCAGATCGCCGCCGGCGTGGGCAGCATCCCCGACTTCATAGAGAACCACCGTGCCGGCAAGCTGCGCATCGTGGCGGTGATGGGCGCACAGCGCCAGGCGGCGCTGCCGGACGTGCCGACCCTGGCCGAAGCCGGCATGCCGGGCTTCGACGAACTGCCCTACTACGGCGTGTTCGCGCCCGCCGGCACGCCAGCGGCCCGGGTGGACGCGTTTTCCGCTGCCATGGCCAAGGTGCTGGCCCAGGCCGACCTGCGCGACCGCCTGTCCGCCATGGGCCTGGCCGTGGGCCACATGCCGCCAGCGCAGCTGGCCGCGCGGGAACGCGCCTACACCGCCACCTGGGCCCGGATCATCCAGGCCAGCGGCTTCACGCCGCTGTAGCCGCGGGGCGGGGGAATCACCCTGCGCGCGGTGTACTGCTTGATTTACACGCCGCCGTGCGCAAAACTCTGACACAGGCTGCGGTCGGGCCTCCCCCACTCAGATAGATCCCAAGGAGCCCGCCATGAACCTCTTCATCATCGCCTTCCTGGTCTTCGGTGCGCTGTTCGGCGTGGTCACCGGCGGCCAGCAGCACCGCTTCAGCGAAGGCACCACCGACCCCGACAAGCAAGGCAACCGCGTGCTGTGGGTGATGATCTGTACCTTCCTGTGGCCGCTGATGGCGCTGAACGGGCTGCACACGCTGTGGCGCCTGTCGCGCGCACCGCGGCGCTGAATCACCGCCAGGCCGGCCAGCCGGCCGCCTGACCGGCCCGGCACCGCTCAAGTCGGGGTGCTGAACCAGCGCGCCAGATCGACCTGATCTGCAGGGAATTCCCCCAGGCGCACCAGCAGCGCGGCGAAATCGCTCCAGCGCTGCGCCGCCATCGTGCCCCAGCGGCCCTGCGCGTCCAGGATGGCTGGCGCCAGCGCCCGCGCACTGGCCGCCACGAAGCCGGCATCGGCCAGGCTGGGGTGGGGCACGGCTTCGCACATCAGCGCTGCGGCGCGCTCCGGGTCCTGCGCCGCCAGCTGCCAGCCCTGCGCACTGGCCTGCACGAAGGCCTGCACCAGCGCGGGCTGGGCCTGAAAGAAGGCGTCGCGCACCAGCAGCAGTGGCGAATAGCCATAGGCGATGCCATGGTCGCCCAGCCGGAACTGCCGCAGCGGCCGGCCGCGGCGTTCAGCCAGCACGCCTTCCCAGTGGCTGAAGATCCAGGTCGCTTCGGCCGTGCCGGCGTCCAGCATGGCCGGGGCGCCCAGCCGGTCGGGCTGCACTTCGACGATGTCGCCGCGGCCGCCGTCGGCGCGCACCAGGGCGCGCACGATGGCCATCTCGTAGCGCGCGCTGTAGCTGGCGTAGCGCTGGCCGTCCAGCTGGGCCGGGCGCTGCACCGGGCCGGCGGCCGGCACGGCGATCGCGCTGGTGTCCTGCTGCAGCAGCGCTGCCACGGCACGCAGGGCCGGCTTGTCGGGCTGCAACGAAAAGCTCAGCACGGTTTCCGAAGGGGCCAGGCCAAAGTGCGCCAGCCCGCGCGACACCTTCACCGCGGGCGTCAGCGTGTAGCCGTCGGCTTCGGGCGTCTGCCACTGCACCTGCAGCCCGGCGGCGCGGTAGGCGCCCAGCGCCTGGGCGACGAAGAAGCCGATGTGGGTGGTGTTGGGGGTCCAGTCCAGGGCCAGGGTGATGTGCTGCAGGCTGCTCATGCCGGCGACTCTAGCCAGAACACCTGCGGGCGCCGTCGAACATGGGAAAGGCCGTGATGACCCGGTGGGCAGCCGCGCGCCGCATCACTACATTTAGCGCCACCCCCACCACCATGAGGACGGCGACGATGAGCACGACGAATATCCAGGCCTCGGTCGGCCGCAACGGCGTCAACCAGCGCGACGACGTCGTGCTCGTGCAGACCCTGCTGCTGGCGCGCGGCTTCGCCCGCGTGGGCGATGCCGACGGTGACTGCGGCAAGAACACCATCGCCGCGATCCTGGACTTCCAGTCCAACTTCCTGAAAAACCCCGACGGCCGCATCGACCCCGGCGGCACCAGCTGGCGCAACCTGGCCGGCACCTACCCGGGCCTGGTGCCCGCCACGGCACCGGCGCCAGGCGCCCCGCCAGCGCCACCCGCACCGCCAGCCGCCGCCGCCAAGACAGCCGCTGCCGGCGCCGCAGCCATCACCGGCACCGTGCCGCGGCCCGACGCGGCCAGCATCAACGTCGGCCTGAAGTTCGTGAGCAACAGCTTCATGCTGGCCAAGATCGGCAACCCGCGCGACAGCTACAGCCAGCTGTGCCAGACGCCGACGCTGCCGCTGCTGCGGCGCAACCTGGTGCTGGATTCGGTGGGGCCCTTCCGCGTCACCGGGCTGGTGCCGGCGGTGCTGAGCCTGAAGGCGGTGATGATCGACATCGAACGCGAGCAGCCGGCCGTCTACCGGGCCCTGGGCACTGCGGGCATGCTGTGCTGCCGCTGGGTGCGTGGCAGCACGACGGCGATCTCCAACCATTCCTGGGGCACGGCGATCGATCTCACGCTGAACGGCGTGCTCGATGTCTACGGCAACAACCAGGTGCAGCGCGGCCTCACGCTGATCGCGCCGATCTTCAACCGCCATGGCTGGTTCTGGGGCGCGGCCTTCCGCACCGAGGACGGCATGCACTTCGAAGCCAGCGAGAGCCTGATCCAGCAATGGCTACCTTCGCTCCGCTGACTGCGCTGTCTGCGCTGGCCGCACTGTTGGCAGCACTGGCCCTGCCGGCCGGCGCCGCCCCGGCGCTGACGGGGCCGGCCAGCTGCCGCTTCGCGCCACCGGCCGACTGGCCGGCGCCGGCTGCCACGCGCTGGTCGGGCGGCTGCAACCAGGGCCTGGCGCAGGGCCGCGGCACGCTGCGCGCCTACCAGGGCGCGCGCGTGGTGCGCAGCTTCTATGGCGACCTGCAGGACGGCCAGCCCGTACTGGGCGTGATCGACGTGCCCGATGCCGGCTTTGTCGCCGGTCGCTTCCAGGCTGGCCAGCCGGTGGACGACGGCGAGCGCAACACCATCCTCCTGGCCTTCGAAGCTGCCAGCGACGCCGCACGCACGTTGGCGCGCAGCTTCAGGCAAAGCGGCAACCGCGCCTCGGCGCGCTTCTACGACGCCAAGGCCGACGAACTGGCGCGGCAGATGGACTAAGCCGCCTCGCGCAGCAGGTACACCTGCGCCACCGCGCTGCCCTGCACGATCATCGGCCCGGCCCAGGCCGGCGTGGTGCCATCGGGCAGGGTCTTGCTGAGCACCGGCTTGCCCAGCGGCGGATCGGGCGCGGTGTCCAGTTCCTCGAACTCGGCCAGGTTGGTGACGACGTTCTTGTCGTTCACCCACAGCCGCAGGCCCAGGAAGCGCGCCGCAAGCGCTTCTTCGCCTTCGATGGCCTTGGCCTGCTGGGCCAGGCTCAGCTTGCCAGGGACTTCGACGTGGTACTTGGCCATGCGGGGCTCCTTCAGGGATGCGGGGCAGGGGTGAGGATGGGGCAGCCGATCAGGGCAGCAGGCCGACGGCCTTGAGTTCCTTTTCCACCACGGCAATGCGCTCGGGCGTGCGCGGGCGCAGCGCGGCCACCAGCGCGGCGCGCGTGGCCTGGGGCGTGGCCTGCTGCGGCAGGCCCAGCGCCTTCAGCGCCGCGTTGCCCTTGGCGCGGCCGGCATCGTCTTTGATGCCGAAGATCGCGCTGCTGATCTTCTTGTTGCGGTCGATCTCCGGCGCCGTGGGCACCGTCAGTTCGCGCACCTCGCCCAGGGCACGCTCGGCATCGGCATCGGCCCGCGCGGTGACTTCGGCAATCGCCGCCAGCACGCTGCCGGCGGCGTAGTAGTCCTCCAGGTCCTGCAACGCGGCCACGCCGTTGTATTCGGCCAGCAGCTTCACCTGCCCCTGGCGCACGCGCAGCAGCACATTGGCGCGCGCGGCGCGCATGCCGGCCACCAGCGCCGGCACGGTCTTCTCGTAGTAGTAGTTCTTGTCCACGATGCCGAAGGCCCCCACCACGCCTGCGGCGAACAGCGCGTAGTTGGTCTTGGCCTTGACGCTGTCCACGAAGGCCCCGGCCGTGCTGGCACCCAGCGTGGTGGCCGCGGTGGCAGCGGCGCTGTCGGCACGGTCGGCCACGAGGTCGCGCACGAAGGCGTGGAACTGCAGGTCGATGACGGCCAGCGCCTTGTCCTGCAGCCGGTTGCGTTCGATGTCGCTGTCGGCGGCGGCCAGCTCGGCCAGGTCGTCTGCGGTGAGGTTGATCTTGGCGACGATCGCATCGGTGGCCTGGTAGCGCTGCGGCGTGCCGCGCAGCGACGAGCAGGCCCCCAGCGCCAGCGCCAGCAGCAGGCAGGCCCCAATGCGCGCCCCGCGGGCCAGGGCCGCGGGCTGGGTACGGGATGGGGCAGAACAATCGGTCGTCATGAAGGGCACCTCCGGCCCGGATGCTGCACCTTGCGCAGCGCCCCGGCGCATCGCCATGGGTTCGGCACCACAGCCACCCCCTAGTCCGTAGGCGCCCGGCTTACAGTGCGGGCGACCACCCCGAGGAAGCCCCATGAACGACAGCGCCGCCTACGTGCCCCCCAAGGTCTGGACCTGGCAGCAGCCCAACGGCGGCCAGTTCGCCAGCATCAACCGCCCCATTGCCGGCGCCACGCACGACCAGCCACTGCCCGTGGGCCGCCATCCGCTGCAGCTGTATTCGCTGGCCACGCCCAATGGCGTGAAGGTGACGGTGATGCTGGAAGAACTGCTGGCGCTGGGCCACGCTGGCGCGGAATACGACGCCTGGCCGATCCGCATCCAGCAGGGCGACCAGTTCGGCAGCGGCTTCGTGGGCGTGAACCCGAATTCCAAGATCCCGGCGCTGATGGACCACAGCGCCGTGGCTGCGGGCGGCAAGCCAGTGCGGGTGTTCGAGTCCGGCGCCATCCTGCTGCACCTGGCCACGAAGTTCGGCGCCCTCTTGCCCGCCGACCCGGCCGCGCGCACCGAGGCGCTGTCCTGGCTGTTCTGGCAGATGGGCAGCGCGCCTTACCTGGGCGGTGGCTTCGGCCACTTCTATGCCTATGCGCCGCACAAGATCGAATACGCCATCGACCGCTTCTCGATGGAAACCAAGCGCCAGCTGGACGTGCTGGACCGCCGGCTGGCCGAGGTGCCCTACCTGGGAGGGGACGACTACAGCATCGCCGACATCGCCGTCTGGCCCTGGTATGGCGCGCTGGCGCTGGGCCAGCTGTACAGCGCGGCGGAATTCCTGCAGGTGCAGGACTACCAGCACGTGCAGCGCTGGGCGCAAGCCATCGCGCAGCGCCCGGCCGTGCAGCGCGGGCGCAAGGTCAACCGGCTCTTCGGCCCCCTGCACGACCAGCTGCACGAGCGCCACGACGCGGCCGACTTCGACACCCGCACGCAGGACAAGCTGCAGGGCCCTGCGGCGTAGGCGCGGCATGGCGCGGCAGCGCATCCTGAGATCCGCCGCGGCATGGGCCGCGGCCTGGGCCGCGGCGATGGTCCTGCTGGCCAGCCCGGGCGGCGCAGGCGCACAGGCCGTGCGCTTGAGCGTCGCCCCGGCAGACACCGACCCGCGCCTGCCCGCCAGCGACCCGCCCCACGAAGTGCGCTACGAGCGTGCGGTCGAGGGTGCCGCAGACCGGCCCGACGCACGCGCGCCGCTGCTGGTGTGGCTGCCCGGCACGGGGGGCCAGCCGGAGACCGGCCCGCAGGCCTTCTATGCCACCGTGCAACAGCAGGGGTGGCGGCTGCTGGCCCTTTCCACCATCAACACGCCAGCCGTGGCCCAGATGTGCACTGGCGCCCTGCTGCGCAGCCAGCCGCGCTGCGCATCGCTGGTGCGGCAGCAGCGCACCTGGGGCCAATCGCAGCCCGCGCTGCTGCCCGACCGGCCCGAGGACGCCATCGTCCCGCGGCTGGTGGCCCTGCTGCGGCACCTGGTGCAGATCGACCCCGCCGGGCAATGGCAGCACTACCTGGACGGCGACGAGCCGCGCTGGGCTGCCATCACCCTGGCCGGGCAGTCCCAGGGCGGGGGCATGGCCGCTACGATCGCCCAGGCCCGCAGCGTGGCCGGCGTGCTGATGTTCTCGGGTGGCTGGGACCGTCAGCCCAACGGCGACCTGGCCGACTGGTACCGCCGCCCCAGCCAGACGCCGCCCGAGCGCTGGCATGCCACGTACCACGTGGCCGAGCCCCAGGCCGATGCGCTGGCGCGCAGCTACCAGCTGCTGGGCGTGCCGGCAGCGCAGCAGCATGCGCTGGACCTGCCGGTGCAGGGCCCTGCGGCCCACGGCGAGGGCATCCGCAATCCAGCCTACGCGCCGCTGTGGCGGCAAATGCTGGCCCGCCCGCGATAAGCAGGACGCGACCCCGCGCGCGCCAGCAAGCTAGGGGTGGTTGACGCGGTTTTGCCGCCGGATACTGCGCCCCCCATCCCCACCCGGCCCGCAGCGGCGGCCCGCAGTGGATGAGCCCAAGGAGACACCCATGGCCCTGCAAGCCTTGTTCATCGCATCGTGGGAAAAGACCGGCGGCACCTGGGTCGCGCGCCATGGCCTGAACGGCGCGCAGTACCAGGCCGCCTTCGACCAGTACGTGGCGCAGGGCTTCCGCCTGCGCTGCGTCAGCGGCTACAGCGTGGGCGGCGTGACGCGCTACGCCGCCATCTGGGACAAGGCCGCCGGCCCCGCCTGGGCCGCGCGCCATGGCCTGACGGCCACCCAATACCAGCAGGCCTTCGACCAGATGGCCGCGCAGGGCTACCGGCTGAAGATGGTCAACGGCTACTCGGTGGGCGCCAGCCCGCGCTTTGCGGCCGTCTGGGAACAGACCGCTGGCCCCGCCTGGGCCGCACGCCACGGCCTGACGGCAGCGCAATACCAGCAGGTCTTCGATCAGATGGGCGCACAGGGCTACCGGCTGCGCTGGGTCAGCACCTATGCCGAGGCAGGCCAGGCACGCTACGCCGCATGGTGGGAAAAGTCCGCTGGCCCAGCCTGGGTGGCGCGCCACGGGCTGGAAGAAGCCGCCTTCCGCGCCGCAGCCCAGGGCTTTGCCGCGCAGGGCTACGACCTGGTCTGCGGCAACGCCGTCACGCTGGGCGGCAAGGATTACTACGCTGCCCTGTGGGAACTGCGCCCGGTGGCCAGCGTGATGCACCACGGCATGACGGGCAGCACTTACCAGGCCAAGTTCGATGATCTGGGGGCCCAGGGCTGGCGGCCCAGCTTCGTGGCCGGCTACGCGGGGGAGGACCCGGTCGACGTGAGCCTGCGCTTCCCGATCCAGGCGCAGCTGCAGAGCCAGTGGTGCTGGGCCGGCGTGTCGGCCAGCGTCTCGCGCTACTACGTGCCGGCCACTACCTGGACGCAGTGCCGCATCGCCAACGTGCAGTGGGGCCGCAACGATTGCTGCGGCAGCGGCGCCAGCGGGGCCTGCAACAACCCCTCCACGCTGGGCACGGCATTGACGACCGTGGGCCACTTCGACCGCCAGACCTCGGCCCAGGAAAGCCTGCAGACGCTGGAAAACGAACTCGTCGCCGGCCGGCCGCTGTGCATCCGCGTGGGCTGGGCCGGCGGCGGCGGGCACTTCATCGTCGCCTCGGGCGTGGAAGACGACGGCTTCGTCTGGGTCTCCGACCCCGGTGGTGGCACTTTGGCGCTGGTGGCCTACGACACGCTGCGCACGGCCTACCGCGGATCGGGCACCTGGACGCACAGCTACTTCACGCGCGCATGATGCGCAGGCCGTGATCCACCGCCCCTGATGCCCCCGAGGCCCCTTCCTCAGGCCCACCCGCAGCGCCCGCCAGGAGACCCCCATGCCCATCGAAATGCCTGAAATGCCCCCGGCCGTGGCCGCCGCGCTGGCCAGCGGCCTGCCGCGCTTTGCCGTGGCGGCCAGCCCGCCCGCCGAAAACGTGACCGCGGCGATGCTGGCGCGGCCCAGCGTGACGCGCAGCGGGCGCACCATCGCCCGATCGATCGAGACCGCCCTGGCACAGGGCGGCGCCGCTGGCGTCGGCGCGCCGATGGTCGTGCTGGGCCTGGACGATCTGGCCAAGGGCAAGAGCCCGCGCCAGTCGGCCGCGCGCCTGTGGCTGCAGCTGCTGCCCGCGGGTGACACCGGCCAGCGCGCATTGGCCGAGGTCGACCAGACCTCCGGCAAGCTCACATCGGTGTCCGAAGGCGCCGAGGTCAAGGCCTTGTCGAAGCAGATCGACAAGCTCTCCAGCGCGGCCTCGCGCTCGGCCTCTTCGGCGCGCCAGGAACTGGCGCTCATCAGCGTGCCGGCACTGCACCTGACTGCCGTCTGGCTGAAGGGCGACCCGGCCAACGGCAGCGACGACGTCGTCATCCCCAACGATGGCCCGATCGCCCCGCTGGTGCCGGGCCAGCGCTACCCGCTGGCCGACTTCCAGAAGCAGGTGAAGGCGATGGCGGCTGACCGCATGGCCAAGACGAAGGGCGACATGGGCGGCTGACCTGTCTGGGCCGCCTGGGCCGTGCTCTCAGCGCGCCGTGCAGCGCGCGGGGCCCATCACTTCCTGCGTGGCCTTGCGCATCGCGTCGATCACTTCCTTCGGATTGCGCGCGGTGAAGACCTGGCCACCCGTGGCGCCGGCCACGCAGTTGCCGGCACCGGTGCCGGTGATGTCGAGCACGTTGATCTTCAGCTTGGGCTTCCTGGCGGCCAGCGCCCGGGCCACGGCGCACGGGTCGCCCCTGCAGCTTTCCTCGCCGTCGGAAATGATCAGGATCGTCGCCTCGCGGTTCACGCCGTCGACCATGTCGGCCGCCTTGCCGATGCCATCGGCCAGCGGCGTGCCGGCGCCGGGGCCGAAGGGGTGCGGCTGGGCCGAGCGCAGCTGGTCCACCAGCGATGGCCGCTGGGCCGGGCCGTAGAAGCCCATCGGGCGCGCCCCGCTGGTGCAGGTCTCGACCTTCACCAGCCCCACGCTCATGTCGCGGGGCACGCGGCGCGCCACGTCGACGGCAGCATCGCGCGCCGGTGCGATGCGCTGTGGATCCTGCGTCACCAGATCGCGCCGGTTGGCGCGCTCGGCGGCCATGATCTCGGCGTCCGACTTCGAAAGGCTGTAGGCCATCGAAGGCGAGGTGTCGAAGACGATCACGAACTCCGGCACCACCTGTGCCGGCCGCTCGCCCGGGCACAGGTTCTTGGCTTCGCTGATCAGGGTGTCCTTGCAGCGCTTCTGCAGGGTGTCGAGCACGCCCTTGCGCAGCTCGGCCGCGGGCTTGGTGCGCAGCTCGGCGTCCTGCTTGAACAGGCGCATCAGGTCTTCACAGCGCTGGGCCTCGGCGATGCGCTTGCGCAGCGGGGCCAGCGGGTCGGGCGGGGGCTCGGGGGCCGACGCCGGGGGCTCGGGCGCGGATGCGGCCGGCGCTGCCGGCGCGGGCGGATCGGCCACGCATTGCAGCTGCGGGGCCTGCTTGCGCTGCAACTCGGCCTGCAGCGCGCGGTTGCGTTCTTCTGCCGCGCTGATCTGTGCCGCCAGATCGGCTTCAGCATCGCCGGCACTGGCGCAACGCTGCAGGCCGAACAGCACGATCAGCAGCAGGCCCACCAGCGCCAGCGCCACCAGCCACCAGCGCCGAGGCGGCGGTGATGGCGGCCCCACCGGCCCGCCGGCGGACGGCGGCGGGGCCTCGGGCGGGGGCGCCATGGCGGCCGCGAGTTCGGCCGCAGCCGCGGCCGCTGCATCCGGGCGCGGCGCCGCTGCAGCAGCCGCGGGCGCTGCAGCGGCCGCCACGGCAGGGGGCGGGGTGCGCGCGGGTGCAGCTTCGACATCGGGTGGCGCCGTGCCCGGCGCCACATGCCCCCACAGCACCAGCACCGGCTGGCCGCCCACCGCATAAAGCCAATCGCCCGGAGGCTGCAGCAATGCGCGCTCGACCATCTGCGCCACCAGGTGGCCGCTGGCGCTTTCGCCGCGCATGGCCTCGGCAAGGGCGCGGATCTCGGCCTGCAGCGCCGTGGCGCGCGCCTGCACGGCAGCGCGCTCGTCGGCACCCAGGCGGCTGGCCGGCTGGGCACTGCCCGGCAGATCGGTGGACCAGGCCCAGCCGCCGCCGGCCACCGGCTGGGGCTGGGCCAGCAGCGCGGCATGGCGCGCGCCCAGGCGGCTGCCCAGGATGCTGGCGATCTGCGCGTGCGCCGCCACCAACGCACGGCCACGCACGTCCACCGCTTGCGCCGCATCGGCGCCGGTCTGGATCAGGGTCGTCGGCATGGCGGGCCAGGGCGCGGCACCCGGGGGGCGCGCAGCCGGTCGTCCGGCGGGGCGATCAGCCCTTGGCGGCGCAAGATCGCGTGTCCATCCTGGCGGCCGCGCCGGCGGCCTGCACGAACTCCGCCACGGCAGGCGAGCGGATCGCGTAGTTGATCTTGGCCGACTGGCTCTGGTCGACGTTGATGAAGGTATTGACGCCCACCACGCGGCCGCAGCCGTCCACCAGCGGCCCACCGGAATTGCCCTTGGCGATCGACGCCGTGTGCACCATCAGCGGCGTGCCACCCGGGCCGGGCTGCAGCGACTGCACCGACCCCTTGGTGAGGTTCAGGTCAGGCGCCGCGGAGAGATCGCCCTTCACCAGCTTCTGGAAGTTCACGTCGTTCTGCACCACCACGGCCGGGTAGCCTGCGGCCACCACGCCCGAGAGCTTGGCGGCTTCGGGCGCCAGGTCCAGTGCGCCGGCCGAGGTGCCGTCTTCCATGCGCAGCAGCGCGAAATCCGGGTTGCCGATGTCGGCGTTGCGCGTGAGCTTGATCACCGTGGCGCGGCGCAGCGTGCCCAGCGCCTTGCTGCCCACGAACACGCGCGGCGTGGCCGATGCTTCGACCACGTGCCGGTTGGTCACGATCAGCGTGGGCGAGATGAAGAAGCCCGTGCCCATGCCGGTGCCCTGCTGGCCACCGTCCACCAGCACGATGGCCGTGGCCTGCTCGAGCCGGTGAGCCAGTGCGGCGTCGTCCAGTGCCGGTGCCAACCCCGCCGTGCGCGCTGGCTCGGAAGCCGCCGGCGCGCCCTGCGATGCCGGCCCTGCCGGGCCCGAAGCCGCAGCCGGCGGCAGGCCGGGCGCCGCCCCCGGCCCTGCGGCCAAGGGCTTGAGGCTCTGGCCGGGTGGGCAATCGGCCGGGTTGGCGGGCTTGGCCTGGGCCAGTTCGGCTTCCAGCGTCTGCTGCTTGTCCAGCAGTGCGCGGAGTTGCTCTCGTTGCTCCGTCGACCCACCGCCCAGCCGCGACGTCCACCACCACACGGCCAGCGCCAGCAGCAGCAGGGCCAGGACGATGGCCACGGGCCAGGCCCAGCGGCGCAGGCCGGCCGGGGCGGGTGAGCCACTGACGGGTTGGTTCATGCACGCAGCCGTTTGCGCAAGGTGATGGGCAGTCTAAGCCACAAGCCCAGCGATGTCGGTGCTTGCCAGACCCCGGGGTTGCACGTGGTCACGCGGGCCGCCGAGGGGGGTCTGCGCTGGTTTTTTGTCCGTATAGTCGTGTAACGATTGGGCACGGCCCCAGGCAGTACGGCACGGCGCCACCTGCAGGGCACGGGCCACGACCACAGGGGGGCTGGGGGTTGACGCAGAGCCTGATCCGCACCGCGCCAGACGCAGCGCACTGGCTGCACGTCAATGGTCGGCCGCTGAGCGGCACGCATGCCCAGATCGTCAGCATCCTGCGCAGCCG
>JAIXZR010000022.1 GCA_027489455.1 Rubrivivax sp.
GCGCACGCCCGGCATCTGCGCGGCCACCTGGTCCACGTAGCGGCGCAGGATGGGGCTGAGGTAGGCGTCCACCACGGTGGTGTCGCCGCGCGAGACCAGCTTCATAAGCGGGCTCACCTCATGGCTGGCACTCACCTGCGTGAAGCCCAGTTCACGCGCGATCTGCGCCGCGCGCTGCTCGTGCGCGGTGTAGCGATAGCCGTGCATGAAGACCACGGCCACGGCGCGGATGCCGGCGTCGAACGCCGCCCACAAACGTTCGCGCAGGTGCGCTTCGTCCAGGGCCTGCAGCACTTGGCCATCCACCGCCACGCGTTCCTGGGCCTCGATCACGCGTTCGTACAGCAGTTCGGGCAGCACGATGTGGCGGTCGAAGAGCCGCGGCCGCGCCTGGTAGGCGATGCGCAGCGCATCGCGGAAGCCGCGCGTGGTAACGAGCAGCGTGCGTTCGCCCTGGCGTTCCAGCAGCGCGTTGGTGGCCACCGTGGTGCCCATCTTCACGCAGTCCACCTGCTCGGGCGTGATGGGCGCGCCGGCGGGCAGCTGCAGCAGCCGGCGGATGCCTTCGACGGCCGCGTCACGGTACTGCTCGGGGTTTTCGCTGAGCAGCTTCAAGGTGCGCAGCTCGCCCTGCGGCGTGCGGCCCACCACGTCGGTGAAAGTGCCGCCGCGATCGATCCAGAACTGCCAGCGGGGTGCGAGAGACATGGTCAAGGGCCCAGGGGGTGCAGACGCGGGGCCCCTGTTGTAGCAGGCCGGAGCAGGTGCGTTTTCGCCCCCCTTCTCTGCCGATGCCCGCAGGGTGGCCCGCCCTAGCATGCTTGAACAAGATTCCAGGCCCGCGCGCCCCGCACGCGCGCCCGGGTTTGCTCGAGGACAACGATGTCAGACCTGTCACTGCCGCCCCTTTCGCTGGTCCCCCCCGAGGCCGGGCCGCCGTCGCAGGGCTTTGCCTGGCCCACGCCGGAACTGGACCGCTACGCGCCAGCCAAGACGCTGACGACGGGCGACCCGTGCGAGATCGAAGGGCTGAACGGCCAGCGCATGGTGGGCCGCATGGTGACCTTCGACCCCGATGCACGGGTGCTGCAATTCAGGCTGGGCTCGGCGCGCTCGGCGATCCCGGTGCAGTTCGACCAGTTCCGCCGGCTGCGGCTGGCGCAACCGCTGGCGGTGGTGCCGCCGACCGACCCCGAGACCGCGGCCGACCAGCTGGTGCAGCGCCCGCCGGTACCCTTCCAGGTGCACTTTCGCGACGGCCGGCACTGGGATGGCCTGACCGTGGGGCACCGCGAGGAGCCCTGCGGGCTGTTCCTCTTCGAGCCGGTGGACATTGGCGGCGCGGTACGGCGCGTGTTCGTTCCCGCGGCTGCCTACACCCGCGTGGAGCTGGGCATGCGCATCGGCGAAGCGCTGATCGCGCAGAAATCCGCCACGCCCGAGCAGGTGCAGGAAGCGCTGGAAGAACAGCAGCAGCTGCGCCAGCGCAAGCTGGGCGACATGCTGGTCGTCAGGCAGATCATCACGCCCGAAGAGCTGGGCGCAGCCATCGAGCAGCAGGCCAAGATGCCGATGGTGCGCATCGGCGAAGCGCTCACGGCCCTGGGCTTCATCACCGAGGTGCAGCTGGAAGAGGCCCTACTGCAGCAACGCAGCGACCGCAGCGTGCCACTGGGCGAGCTGCTGGTGAAGAAGGGCCTGGTCTCGCGCGCCGACCTGCAGACCGCGCTGGCGCGCAAGATGGGCTACCCGCTGGTGGACGTGACCAGCTTCCCCACCGAAATGGAAGCCGTCACCCGGCTGCCCTACCCCGTGGCGCAGCGCACCCCGGCACTGCCGCTGATGCTGCGCTCGGGCCGGCTGGTGGTGGCGCTGGAAGACCCGTCCAACCGGCGCGCCATCGACGAGCTGGAGTTCGCCGGCCAGTGCAAGGTGGTGCCCGTGCTGGCGCGGGCCGGCGTGCTGGGCCCGGCGATCGAGAAGGCCTACGAGAAGATCGGCAGCAGCGTGAACGCCAGCCGCCCGCAGACCGGCGGCGACAGCGGCCCGGTGGACTACGAGCCCGTCGATGCCAGCAAGCTGCTGGCCAGCATGGAGCACGTCGACGCGCAGCAGGGCGGCGACGAGGAAGTGCCCATCGAGCAGAGCGACAACACCCTGGTGCGCCTGATCAACAGCATGATCCAGGAAGCGCAGAACCAGGGCGTCAGCGACATCCACATCGAATGCCGCGCCGGGCGCGAGCGCGTCAACATCCGCTTCCGCAAGGACGGCCACCTGCGCCCCTACCTGGAGCTGCCGCACACCTACCGCAACGCCCTGCTGGCGCGGCTGAAGATCATGTGCGACCTGGACATCAGCGAACGCCGCAAGCCGCAGGACGGCAAGATCAACTTCGGCAAGTTCGTGCAGGGCAGCAAGCTGGAACTGCGCGTGGCCACCATCCCCACGCACAGCAACTGCGAAGACGCGGTGATGCGCCTGCTGGCCAGCAGCAAGCCCATCCCGCTGGACAACCTGAACCTGAGTCCGAACAACCTGAAGCGCTTCAAGGAAGCGGCCGAGCGGCCCTATGGCATGCTGCTGTGTGTGGGCCCCACGGGTTCGGGCAAGACGACCACCCTGCATTCGGCGCTGAGCGTGATCAACACCCCCGAGCGCAAGATCTGGACGGCCGAAGACCCGATCGAAATCACCAAGGCCGGGCTGCGCCAGGTGCAGGTGAACCCGAAGATCGAATGGACCTTTGCCAAGGCCTTGCGTGCCTTCCTGCGCGCCGACCCCGACGTGGTGATGGTGGGCGAAATCCGCGACAAGGAAACCGCGCAGGTGGCCATCGAAGCCAGCCTGACCGGCCACTTGGTGCTGAGCACCCTGCACACCAACAGCGCGCCCGAAACCGTCACGCGGCTGCTGGACATGGGCATGGACCCGTTCAACTTCGCCGACGCGCTGCTGGGCGTGCTGGCCCAGCGCCTGGTGCGCCGGCTGTGCATGAAGTGCCGCACCGCGCATGAAGCCAGCGCCGAAGAGGAAGAAGAACTGCTGCACGACTACCTGCATGTGCTGCAGGGCGTGGAAGGCGCACCCACCGCCGACGATGTGCTGGCCGAATGGCGCAAGCGCTTCGGCGCGCGCGGCGCGGGCGACCCCGAAGGCAGCGAAGGCCGTCTGATGCGCTACCAGGCCGTGGGCTGCGACCACTGCGGCGGCACCGGCTACCGTGGCCGCGCCGGCATCCACGAGCTGATGATGGTGGGCCGCGGCTTGCGGCACCTGATCCAGACTGGCGCGCGCGCCGACGAGCTGCAGCGTTTTGCGCTGAGCGACGGCATGCGCACCTTGCGCCAGGACGGCATCGAAAAGGTGCTGGCCGGCATCACCAGCATCGAGGAAGTGCGCGCCAGTTCTTGATCACCGGCGCGCGCTGAAGCCGCGCTACTTGGGCCGGATGGCGTCGGCCGTGCCCTGGATGAAGGCCTTCAGCTTGTCCACGTCTTCGGCCTTCAGCTTGCCCTTGAAGTTGGGCATGCCGTTGGCCGCGAGCGGGCTGTCAAACAGGTACTTGTCCAGGTTCGTCAGCACCGCTTGCGACGAATAGCCCAGGTTCGGAATGTTGCCGCCACGGTCCACGCCCGGCACGCCGTGGCAGAACACGCAGTTGCTGACGTACAGCGCGGTGCCTTCCGGCACGTGTTCGGCCTTGTACGGCACACCCGCCACCAGTTCGCCCAGCCGGTATGGGGCCAGGTCTGGCGCCTTGGCGTTGGCGCCGATCGCAAAGGTGTAGACGCGGCCCGGGCCCTGGCGGTCGGTGTGGCGCGCGGCCAGGCCGTAGACGCCGCCCCAGCCCACCGCGATCGACACGTATTGCTGGCCGTCGACTTCATAGGTGCTGGGCGCCGCCACCACGCCCGTGCCGACCGGCGTTTCCCACAGCTTCTTGCCGTCGCGCGCGTCGTAGGCAATGAAGCGGCCGTCGGCCGTGCCCTGGAACACCAGGTTGCCGGCCGTGCTGAGCGTGCCGCCGTTCCAGGGCGAGATGTTTTCGGCGCGCCAGACTTCCTTCTGCTGCACCGGGTCCCAGGCCAGTAGGCGGCCGAAGGGCGCGCTCTTGGGCGGCTCGGCGTTGGCGAACATCGCCATGTTCCAGCCCAGGTTGCTGTGCGGTTCCAGCGCACTGGCAGCGTTGAACTTCCAGTCCTTGTTGTCCAGCAGGTTCACCGGCGCGTTCTGCACCGGCATGTAGACCAGGCCGGTCTGCGGGTTGAAGGACATCGAATGCCAGTTGCGCGCGCCGTAGGGGCTGGGGATGACTTCGCGCGGGCGGTCGGCCACGCGCGCGATGGCGGTCTCGATCGGGCGGCCGTTCTTGTCGTAGCCGCTGGCCCAGTTCACGTCGACGAAGTTGCGGGCTGAAATGAATTGCCCGTTGGTCCGGTCGACGACGAAGAAGAAGCCGTTCTTCGGTGCATGCAGGATGACCTTGCGCGGCTTGCCTTCGATCTGCAGGTCGGCCAGGATCATCGGCTGCGTGGACGTGAAGTCCCAGTTGTCGCCCGGGGTCTGCTGGTAGTGCCAGACGTACTGGCCGGTGTCGGGGTTCAGGGCCACCAGGCTGGCCAGGTACAGGTTGTCGCCACCGGCAGGGCTGCGCTTCTTCTGTGCCCAGGGGCTGCCGTTGCCGGTGCCGACGAACATCAAGTTGAGTTCGGGGTCGTAGGTGATCGAATCCCAGGCCGTGCCGCCGCCGCCGGCTTCCCACCAGCGGCCGGCAGGGTCCCAGGTCTTGGCGGCGCGCGCCATCGACTCGTCTTCGAAAGGCTTGCTCGGGTCGCCGGGCACGGTGAACCAGCGCCACTTCTGCGCCCCAGTGCTGGCGTCGTAGGCCGTGATGTAGCCGCGCACGCCGTATTCGGCGCCGCCGTTGCCGATGATGACCTTGCCCTTGAAGACCCGTGGCGCACCGGTGACGGTGTAGGAAAAGCGCCGGTCGATGATGGTGTCCTGTTCCCACAGCTTCTTGCCGGTGGCCGCGTCCAGCGCGATCAGCCGGCCGTCGTAGCTGGCGACGAACACCTTGCCCTGCCACAGCGCCACGCCGCGGTTGACGACGTCGCAGCAGCCCTTGTAGCCAGCCTCGCGCGGCACCTTGGGGTCGTAGGACCACAGCCGCTTGCCGGTGCGGGCGTCGACGGCGTGCACGATGCTCCAGGACGCGGTGACGTACATGATCCCGTCCACCACCAGGGGCGTGGCTTCGACGCCGCGGCTGGATTCCAGGTCGTAGGTCCAGGCCAGGCCCAGGCGCTGCACATTGCCGGTGTCGATGCCCATCAGGCGCGAAAAGCGCGTCTCGGCATAGTCCAGGCCGTGGCTGGGCCAGTCGCGGCTGCTGGCGCGGTTGGCCTGGATGGCGGCGCCGTCGATGCGGGCCGTGACGGCGCGGATGTGCTGCACCGAACCCTTGGCTGCGCCAGCCGCGGCGCCCGTGGCGGCACGCGTCTGCGCGCTGGCGGGGTTCAAGCCGCTGACCAATAGCGCCGTGGCGGCCAGCAGGCCCGCGGGCAAACCGGGCCACAGCGCCAGCCGGCAGAGCGTGCGCCGCGCGCGATGCGCGCGAAGCTTTGGAAGAAGGAACTGCATGCGGTCTCCCAGGGTGCGGGCCGATGTGGCCGACGCTGAAAGCATCGTTTTGGCGCCTGCGCGCACCAAGATCGGGCTTTCCCGGATCAAAAACTGTTCCGGCGCGGAACAGACTGCGGCATACCAGCCGCGGCCGCGCCGCCAGACTTTTGCCGCCTGTCGTCGATGCCTGCCCTGCCAACGCCTTCACCGCCTTCGCCACCGATGGCACTCACCCCGGCCGCCACCCCGATGCCGGCGCAGCCCTTCTTCAATTCCGTCAGCGAACGCGCAGCCCTGGCGCGCGAGCGCTTCTTCGAAGAAGGCCTGCGGCCCACAGGGCTGGTCAGCGAGGCAGTGATCCAGTCCTGGTCGCGCTGCCACGCGGCGCGCCGGCAGCCGCGCCACGCCATCACTTTCGACCCCGTCTCGCGCAGCCACATCCACGCCACGCTGGAACGCCACGCCGGACTGCTGGCCGCCGCCAGGCCGCACCTGCAGCAGCTGGAGGCCGCGCTGGCCGGCAGCGCCCGCGTGCTGCTGACCGACGCCAACGGCGTCATCGTGCACGCCAGCAGCGGTCCCTGGGGCACGCACGAACAGGTGCTGAAGCTGGCCGCGCGCGTGGGCGTGAGCCTGGCCGAAGCGCAGGTGGGCACCAATGCCCCGGCCCTGGTGGTGAAGACCGGCCAGGCCTGCACGGTGACGGCACAGGAACACTTTTACGAGCGCATGCACAGCCTGCACTGCGCCGCCGCCCCGGTGCACGACCAGGCTGGCCGGCTGGTGGCGGTGCTGGACATCACCGCCGAATGGCGGCCCTTCGCGTTCGACGCCGCGGCCCTGGTGGGCGTGTATGCGGCGCTGATCGAAAACCAACTGCTACAGGCCGGCGCGGGCGAACAGCAGGTGCTGCAGTTCCAGGTCTGCCCCAGCCTGCTGGGCACGCCAATGCAGGCGCTGGCCGGCCTGGACGCCCAGGGCCGGCTGGCCTGGTGCAACAGCACCGCGCGCAAGCTGCTGGGCCTGCCCCAGGGCCGCACCGGCCCGGTGCAGGCCGGGCCAGACCGGGCGGCCGGCGTGCCGGGCAGCAGCCCCGATGCCGCCGAACTGGCTTTCTTGACGTCGACGGCCCAGGCGCTGTGGCAGCGAGCGGGGCAGACCGTGGCCTGGCGGTTGCCCAACGGGCTGGGGGTGTGGGTGCGGCCGCTGCCGGCCAGCAGTGAAGCCCGCCCCAGCATGCCCGCCACCGGCACGGTCCGGAAGACCGAACGCCAATCCCCCCAGACGGCTGCTGCGCCTGTTACGCCTGTTACGCCCGCCCCGCCGCCTACGCCTGGCCCGCCCGCCACATCGCAGGTCAGATCGCAAGGCACATCGCAGGTCACCGCCGCCGGCGGCGCCACGCTGGGCGACATCACGCGCGAGGTCATCGACCGCACCCTGGCCGCCTGCGGCGGCAACATCTCGCGCGCGGCGCGCCAGCTGGGCGTGTCGCGCGGCCTGCTGTACCGGCGCCTGCGCGGGTGCCAGAACGCGCCAGACGGCCCCTGACGCAGACCTGAAGCGGTGTCTTCCGGCCGGCCCGGCCGACACCCGCGGTTTCCCTGATGCGCCGCGCAGGGCCCTGCCTATGCTCGACGCAACCCATCCCC
Organism: Rubrivivax sp.; assembly: GCA_027489455.1. Classification (GTDB taxonomy): domain Bacteria; phylum Pseudomonadota; class Gammaproteobacteria; order Burkholderiales; family Burkholderiaceae_C; genus Rubrivivax. The sequence continues at coordinate 7,281 of JAIXZR010000022.1, forward strand.
TGTCCGGAGACACCCCATGCCCCTGCTGTCCCTCACCGTCAATGGCAAAGCCGTCCAGCGCGAAGTGGCGCCCAACACTCTGCTGGTGGAATTCATCCGCGAACACCTGCGCCTGACAGGCACCCACACCGGCTGCGACACCGGCCAGTGCGGCGCCTGCACGGTGCACCTGGACGGCCGCGCCGTGAAGGCCTGTTCGATGCTGGCCACCCAGGCCGCCGGCCGCCAGCTGACGACCATCGAAGGCCTGGCCAGCGCCACCGGCGACCTGCACCCGATGCAGACCGCCTTCAACCAATGCCACGGCCTGCAATGCGGTTTCTGCACCCCAGGCATGGTGATGAGCGCCATCGACCTGGTGCAGCACCACGACTGCAGCAGCGAAGCCAAGATCCGCGAAGGCCTGGAAGGCAACATGTGCCGTTGCACGGGCTACCAGAACATCGTCAAGGCCGTGGCGCAGGCGGCAGACGCCACCCGC
>JAIXZR010000144.1 GCA_027489455.1 Rubrivivax sp.
AGCGACGCCGCTGTGGCGCGTGCCGCGCGATCGTCGGACTGGAGCGTTGAGCTGATGTACAGCCAGCGCGGCCCGGCCTACTCGAACATGGTGTCGATCAATTTGTCGGTGCCGCTGCAGTGGGACCAGAAGAACCGGCAGGACCGCGAACTCGCGGCGCGGCTCGCCGGCATCGACGAGGCGCGAGCCCGTCGCGAGGAACTGCAGCGCGCCCACGAAGCCGAGGTGCGCGCCATGCTCCAGGAGTGGCGCAGCCACGAGGATCGCTTGCGTCGCTACGACGCTTCGCTGCTGCCGCTGGCGACCCAGCGCAGTGAAGCCGCGCTGGTGGCCTACCGCAGCGGCACCGGTCCGTTGCCGGCCGTGCTCGAAGCGCGCCGCAGCGAAGTGGACGTGCGCATGGAGCGCCTGCGCATCGAGATAGACAAGGCCCGGGTCTGGGCCCAACTGAACTATCTGCTGCCGTCCCACGGCGGCGTCCAAGCCAAGCCGGAGGCGGCACGATGAAAACCCGAAACACCCTGTTGACGGCCGTCATTGCCGTCGCGCTGGCCGCGGGCGGTTTTGCGCTCTACCAGGTCGGCATGCACCGCGGCATGGGCCAGGCTGGCGCCGGAGCAGCCACTGCGTCCGGCTCGACTCCTGCAGAAGACCCGACCAGCAGCATCGCCGCCGGCGAGGCAGCTACGCGACGCCACATCAAGGACGGCATCAAGGCCGGCGAGATCGATCCTGCCACCGGCAAGCCCATCCTCTACTACCACGACCCGATGGTGCCCGGTAAGCGCTTCGACGCGCCGGCCAAGTCGCCCTTCATGGACATGATGCTGGTGCCGGTCTACGGCGGCGCCGGCGGCGACGACCAGGGCACCGTCACCGTGAGCCCGCGCATCCAGCAGAACCTCGGCGTGCGGACCGCCGAGGTCGTCGAGGGCACGTTGCAGCCCATGGTCAGCGCCGTCGGCAGCATCGCCTGGAACGAGCGCGACCAGTCGGTGGTGCAGGCCCGTGCAACGGGCTACATCGAGAAGCTGCATGTGCGGGCGACGCTCGATCGCGTGCGCGCTGGCCAGCCCTTCGCCGAACTCTACGTGCCCGAGTGGGTGGCGGCGCAGGAGGAGTACCTCTCGGTTAAGCGCTTCGCGAAGGATGATGCGGGGCTGGCAGCCGCAGCCCGCCAGCGCCTGCTGCTGGCCGGCATGAGCGAAGCGCAGGTCGCGCGCGTCGATGCGGCGGGCACCGTGCAGCCACGCATCACGCTCGTCGCACCGTCGAGCGGTGTCGTGGCCGAACTCGTGGTCCGTGAGGGCATGACGGTGAGTCCGGGGATGATGCTGGCGCGCATCAACGGTCTGGCCAGTGTCTGGGCGAATGCCGAGCTGCCCGAGAGCCAGGCCGCGCTCGTGCGGCCCGGCAGCCAGGTCGAGGCGCGCAGTCCTGGCGTCCCCGGGGCGGTGTTCCGGGGCAGCGTACAGGCGCTGCTGCCCGAAGTGAACGCGACCACGCGCACCCTGAAGGCGCGCGTGCAGTTCGCCAACCCTGCCGGTCAGTTGGTGCCAGGCCTGTTCGTCACGATGCAGTTCATGGACACCCGCGCGGGCAAGGCCTTGCTGGTGCCGACCGAGGCGGTGATCCAGACCGGCCGGCGCGCGGTGGTGATGGTGGCCGAAGAGGGTGGGCGCTTTGCGCCGGTCGATGTGGAAACCGGCCTGGAGACCGGCGGCCAGACCGAGATCAAACGCGGCCTGAAGGCCGGCCAGCGTGTCGTCGTCTCGTCGCAGTTCCTGATCGACTCCGAAGCCAGCCTGAAGGGCGTCGAGGCGCGCCTGAACAACCAGCCGGCGCCGACGGCCGCCAACACCGCCCAGCGCCACAGCGCCCAAGGCCTGATCGAGTCGCTGGACCGCGAGAGCGTCACGCTCAGCCACGGCCCGATCCCGAGCGTCGGCATGGGCGCGATGACGATGGAGTTCAAGCTGCCGCCGCTGAAGCAACGGCCGCGCGGCCTGGCGGTGGGTGACCGCGTCGACTTCGAGTTCTATGTAGACCCGACTGATGGCCCGACGGTGACCACGCTCACGCTGCTGCCTCCGGCTGCACCTGCTGCTGCCGCACCGGGAGCGTCGCGATGATCGCCGCGCTGATCCGCTGGTCCATCGTTAACCGCTTCCTCGTGCTGCTGGCGACCGTCATCGTCACCGCCTGGGGCCTGTGGGCCGTGCAGCGCACGCCGCTGGACGCCCTGCCCGACCTGTCGGACGTGCAGGTCATCATCCGCACGCCTTACCCAGGCCAGGCGCCGCGCATCGTCGAGAACCAGGTCACCTACCCGCTGACGACGACGATGCTGTCGGTGCCGGGTGCGAAGGTCGTGCGCGGCTATTCGTTCTTCGGCGACAGCTTCGTCTACGTGCTGTTCGAAGATGGCACCGACCCCTACTGGGCGCGCTCGCGGGTGCTGGAGTACCTGAACCAGGTGCAAGGGCGGCTGCCCTCCGCGGTCAAGCCGGCGCTTGGCCCTGATGCCACCGGCGTGGGCTGGATCTACCAGTACGCACTCGTCGACCGCAGCGGCACGATGGACGCGGGGCAACTGCGCGCCATGCAGGACTGGTTCCTGAAGTACGAGCTGAAGACGGTGCCGAACGTGGCCGAGGTCGCGTCGGTCGGGGGCATGGTGCGCCAGTACCAGGTGTTGCTCGATCCGGACAAGCTGGCGGCCTACAACGTGCCGCATGGCGCGGTGATCGACGCGATCCGCAACGCGAACCAGGAGGCCGGCGGCTCGGTGCTGGAGCTAGGAGAGGCCGAGTACGTCGTGCGCGCTTCGGGCCTGCTGGCGACGCTGGACGACTTCCGCAAGATTCCGCTCAGCGCCACCGACGCCGGCGTCAGCGTGCGCCTGGGCAACGTGGCGCGCGTGCAGCTCGGCCCCGAGATGCGCCGCGGCATCGGCGAGCTCGACGGCGAGGGTGAGGCCACCGGCGGCGTGATCGTGATGCGCTCGGGCAAGAACGCACTGGAGACCATCGCGGCCGTCAAGGCCAAGATCGTGTCGCTGCAGGCCAGCCTGCCGAAGGGCGTGGAGATCGTGCCGACCTACGACCGCTCCAGCCTGATCGAGCGTGCCGTCGAGAACCTGAGCCACAAGCTGATCGAAGAGTTCATCGTCGTCGCGCTGGTCTGCGTGGTGTTCCTGTTCCATCTGCGCTCTGCGTTCGTGGCCATCGTCACGCTGCCGCTGGGCATCCTGGCCAGCTTCATCGTCATGCACTACCAGGGTGTCAATGCGAACGTGATGTCGCTGGGCGGCATCGCCATCGCCATCGGCGCGATGGTCGATGCAGCGGTGGTGATGATCGAGAACGCACACAAGCACATCGAGGCTTGGCGGCACGAGCACCCAGGCGAGGACCTGAAGGGAGAAGCGCAGTGGCGCGTGGTCGGCGATGCCGCGGTCGAGGTCGGCCCGGCGCTGTTCTTCTCGCTGCTCATCATCACGCTGAGCTTCATTCCGGTCTTCACGTTGGAGGCGCAGGAGGGTCGGCTGTTCTCGCCGCTGGCGTACACCAAGACCTACGCGATGGCGGCCTCGGCTGGCCTCGCGGTGACGCTGGTGCCGGTGCTGATGGGCTACCTGATTCGCGGGCGCATCCCCGATGAGCGGCGTAACCCGCTGAACCGCGGGCTGATCGCAATCTACCGTCCGCTGCTCGACGGCGTGCTGGCCTGGCCGAAAACGACGATTGCCGTCGCTGCGCTGCTGCTCGCCAGCACCGCCTGGCCGATCCTGAAGATCGGCGGCGAGTTCATGCCGCCGCTGGACGAAGGCGACCTGCTCTACATGCCGACCGCGCTGCCGGGTCTGTCGGCCGGCAAGGCGGCCGAACTGCTGCAGCAGACCGACCGGCTCATCAAGACCCTGCCGGAGGTGCAGACGGTCTACGGCAAGGCAGGCCGCGCCGAGACGGCCACCGACCCGGCGCCGATGGAGATGTTCGAGACCACGATCCAGTTCAAGCCGAAGGATCAGTGGCGCGACGGCATGACGAGCGACAGGCTGGTCGAGGAACTGGACCGCATCGTCAAGGTGCCCGGACTGTCCAACATCTGGGTGCCGCCGATCCGCAACCGCATCGACATGCTGGCCACCGGCATCAAGAGCCCCGTCGGCGTGAAGGTGGCTGGCACCGACCTGGCCGAGATCGACCGCCTGGCAGGCGAGATCGAGAAGGCGGTGAAGGGCGTGCCCGGCGTCAGCAGCGCACTGGCTGAACGGCTGACCGGCGGGCGCTATGTCGACGTGAACATCAACAGGGATGCAGCGGCCCGCTACGGCATGAACATCGCCGATGTGCAATCGGTGATCAGCGCGGCGGTCGGCGGCGACAACGTCGGTGAGACGGTGGAAGGCCTGCAGCGTTTCCCGATCAACGTGCGCTACCCGAGGGAGGTCCGCGACTCGCTGCAGAAGCTGCGCCAGCTGCCCGTCCTCACCCCGCGCGGTGCACGCATCGTGCTGTCCGACGTGGCCGAACTGCGCATCACCGACGGCCCGCCGATGCTGCGCAGCGAGAACGCTCGCCTGGCGGGCTTCGTCTACGTCGACATCCGTGGGCGCGACCTGAAGTCGGCGGTGCTCGACATGCAGAAGGCGGTGGCCGAGCAGGTGAAGCTGACGCCCGGCTACTCGGTCTCGTGGTCGGGGCAGTTCGAGTTCCTGGAGCGCGCGACGGCCAAGCTGAAGGTGGTGGTGCCCTTCACGCTGGGCATCATCTTCGTGCTGCTGTACCTGACCTTCCGGCGCTTCGACGAGGCGCTGCTGATCTTGGCGACACTGCCCTTCGCGCTGATCGGCGGCTTCTGGCTGCTCTACCTGCTGGGCTACAACCTCAGCGTGGCCGGCGCGATCGGCTTCATCGCGCTGGCTGGCGTGGCGGCCGAGTTCGGCGTGATCATGCTGCTGTACCTGAAGCAGGCCTGGGAGGCGCGGCTGGCGCGCGGCCAGACCAATGACTCGGACCTGCTCGACGCGATCCGCGAGGGCGCAGTCCTGCGCGTGCGGCCCAAAGCGATGACGGTGGCCGTGATCATCGCCGGCCTCGTGCCGATCATGTTCGGTGGCGGCACCGGCTCCGAGGTGATGCAGCGCATCGCCGCGCCCATGGTCGGCGGCATGGTCACGGCGCCGCTGCTGTCGATGTTCGTCGTTCCCGCCATCTACCGGCTGATGCGAAGACGCAGGCGTGCTGCTGCAGGCGAAGCGCCTGCCGATCACGGCGATGCTTCAATGCCGGACCCGGTGACGTCAGTGGCGTGAGTACGACCGGCGGTGGGCTGTCGGATCAGCCGCCGCCGTCGGCCTATCGCTTCGCCTTCGCCACTTCCTCCGCCACGAGCGCGGCAAGCTGGTCCGGCCCAAAGCTCGGCAGGCTGCGGCCGTTGACAAAGAAGGTGGGCGTCCGGCTTACTTGCAGCGCAGTCAGGTCTTCGACATCCTGGGCCAGCAGCGCTTGCATCTCGGGTCGGGCCATTTCCTCCCGGGCTCGCTCGATGTCCAGGCCGGCGGCCTTGGCGATCTCGAAGGTGAGGTCGGGGTTGGGCCGCCCGTGGTCGGCCCAGGTCGGCTGCGCCTGCAGCACCGCTTCCAGCACCGGCTGGTACTTGCCCTGGCGCTTGGCCGCCTCAAGCAGCTTCACCACCTGGTCGGAGCCCTGGTGGAAGGGTGCATAGCGGATGACGAGCCGGACGTCGTTGGGGTATTTCGCCATCAGGCTCTTGACGATCGGATAGAACGCGCGACAGGTCTCGCAGGCCGGGTCGAAGAACTCGACGATCGTGACCGGCGCGCCCTGCGGCCCGAGCACCGGCGAGTGCATGCGCACGAGGCGGGTCTGCTCGGCGCGGACTGTCTGGTCCTGGGCGCTCTGCGTCTGCTTCCGGTACAGGCTCACGCCCAGGGCGAAGGCGGCGACCACCAGGATCAGGATGCCGCCGACGGCGAGCTTCTTGGTGTTCATGGACGGGTCTTTCTCAGGTAGACGAGCAGGAGCGCGACGATGGCGGTGAAGGCCAGCAGCGACAGCCAAGGGATCTGGATGTCGCCGAGGATCACCAGCTTCTGATCGCTGCAGGATGGGCCGGCGCCGCAGGGAATCCACCACTGCGGCACCCAGCCTGCGACGAGTGCGGTGTGATACCCCGCCACTGCGACACCGCCCAGTGCCAGCGGCAAGGCGTAGATCGCGCCGCGCCGGTCGTTGCCGAAGGCCGCCATGCCGAGGATCAGGGCCAGCGGAAACATCAGGATGCGCTGGTACCAGCAGAGCTGGCAGGGCGTCATGCCCATCACCTCGCCGATGAACAGCGCAGCGAAGGTCGACACCAGGGCGACGGCCCAGGCGGCAGACAGCCAGATCCATCCGGTGCCCGATCGGCTGGCCGGGGTGCTGACGTGTGTCCCATTCACGCTGCTCATAACGCGTGAAGTGTCGCTGCAGGATGAATCCGTGTGGTCGCCGGCTCAGCTGCAACCGCCACAAAGGCCGCAACTCTGCTTGACGCCGATCGCAGGATGCCCGTCCGCGAGTTCAGGCGCCCTATGGCAGTGCAGCGACTTCTCACCGAGCCGGCTCGGGCTGCTTCTTCCGCCGAGATCCATGCGCTTCCACATCGGGTGGTGTCGACTTCAATGAACTCAACCGCGGAGGTCCAGATCTGCAACCAATTTTGAAGCCTGTGCGCGTGTTTTCACCGACTCAGCGTGAGCCATCTGCCAGGTGAAGCTGGTACCCCAGGCCCAGCCCGAGCCGATGAGCTCGACCACCCGCAAGTCGCCGACGCGGCCTTCAACACTCATGTCGATACTCCGGCCCTCCCATTGCGCGGACACGCGATGTGCGCCGGGCTTCAGGCGCAGACGCACCAACGACACCGGAATGGTCGCCGCACTGGCGGCGCCATCGATCGCCACAGGCACCACCACACTGGCATCCCCCCATCGGCTGCGCAGCACGTACACGGTCAGCGCAGCGGGGTCGGCCTCGAAGCGTTTAGCCTCGGCCTCGACCGCGTCGGTCGGCACGGCGGTCGGTGTGCAGGTCAACGTTGGACGGTAGCTCTTGCCGATGCGGTGGCAGTAGGTGCCGTCGGCGTTGACGGACCGCAATGGTTTGGTCATGCACCCGGCGAGCGGCGCAAGGCCAACCACCGCCAGGCCAAGCAACAGAGTTCTGCGGTGAGGCCGGTCTGACTCGCTCATGATGAACTCCGGTCTACTTCAGCGCAAAGCGCACGGTGCCGGCTGACTTGCCAGCGATGGTCACCAGGGCGACCACCTTGGTGCCGGGGCCGACCTTGAAAGTGCCTGAGGCTTCGAGCTTGTCGCCCGCCGGCTTGAGCTCGACTTCCTGCTTCTCGGCGCCTGTGAGCAGCGTCAGCTTGGCGCTGGCCTTGGACACATCAGCAGGCTTGCCATGGTCCCGCAGGTGCAGCTGGATCATCGTGGGCTTGGCGACCAGTTCGTAGTCGATGTCCTTGACTTCAACGACCACGCCGCCGTGCATGGGCTTGTGCTCATGCGCGTGGTCGTGCTTGTCGCCGGCGGCGTAGGCCGAACCGGCCAGGGCCAGGGTGATTGAAGCAAACAGGGCTTGGGTCTTCATGGAAGTCCTTTCGGGGTGGTGGGTGGTAACAGGGGAAAGCTTCAAAGCGCCTCGGCGTCCTTGTCGTTCATAAGCGCTTCGGCCGGCTTGCGCCCGAAGAGCCAGAACATCGCGGGCGTGAGGAAGGTGTCGAGCAGCGTCGAGCTGATCAGGCCGGAGAAGATCACGACGGCCACGGGGTGCAGCACCTCGGTGCCGGGCTGCTCGGCCTCGAACAGCAGCGGGGCCAGCGCGAA
>JAIXZR010000283.1 GCA_027489455.1 Rubrivivax sp.
GCGCAGCAAGATCAAGATCAAGAGCCTGAACTTCATGCGCGGGCGCACCTTCCTGAACAAGTTCGTCATCATCGACGAGGCGCAGAACCTCACGCCCAAGCAGATGAAGACGCTGATCACGCGCGCCGGGCCGGGCACCAAGATCATCTGCCTGGGCAACCTGGCGCAGATCGACACGCCCTACCTGACCGAGGGCAGCAGCGGCCTGACGTTCGCGGTGGACCGCTTCAAGGGGTGGCCGCACGGCGGGCACATCACGCTGGCGCGCGGTGAACGTTCGCGCCTGGCGGACTACGCGTCAGAGGTCCTTTGAAGCAGGCACAGCGCGCAGGCGCTGTTCCAGCCCTTCCGGGGTGAAGCCCAGCATCTGCTGGCCGCGCACCCGGAACAGCGGGGTTCCCGGGGCGCCGTTGGCCTGGAATTCGGCCTGGCAAGCCGCGTCGCGCTCGATCACGCATTCGCGGAACGGTACCCGGTGCTCCACCAGCCATTGCCGCGCCAGCTGGCAGCTGGCGCAGGTCTCGGACGAGAACATGCGGATGTCGCCGGGCACCGCCAGCGCGGCCACCTGGTCGCCCAGCCGGTCGTCGTAGCGGTTGGCCCACCAGGTCTGCACGGTGCTGACGACGAACAGCAGCGTGCCCAGGGCCAGCAGGCCGCGACGATCGATGCGTCGGCCGGATGCCGTAGCCGGGGCTGCGTTGGCCGGTGGCGGGGCGGCGGGTTCGTTCACAGTGCCGCCGTCACCACCATCTCGACCCGCCATTCCGGCTTGGCCAAATGGGCCTGCACGGTGGCGCGCGGCGGTGCATGGCCGGCGGGCACCCAGGCTTCCCACACGGCGTTGAGCGCCGGGAAATCGGCTAGATCCTTGATGTAGATCTGGCACATCAGGATCTTGCGCTTGTCGGTGCCGGCACGGGCCAGCAAGGCATCGATGGCCGCCAGAACCTGCTGCACCTGGCCCTGCATGTCCTGGCTGGCGTCGGCGGGCACCTGGCCCGCCAGGTAGCACACGCCGTTGTGCACGGCCATCTCGGAAAGGCGGGCGCCGACGTCGAATCGCTGAACCATCAGGAGTTTCCTTTGCGTGAACGCCGCGCCGCGGGTGCGGCTGCGGCAGGGGCCCGGGTGCCGCCGAAGCGGCTTTCGGTGCCGGCCAGCAGCTTGCGGATGTTGGCCTCGTGGCGCCAGACCAGCAGCACGGCCATCAGCACCAGGGCCAGCCAGCCAGGCTGGACGCCCCAGATCAGCGCCTGGTAGAACGGCGCGAACACCGCTGCCACCATCGAGGCCAGCGAGACATAGCGTGTGAAGGCCAGCACGATGCCGAAGCTGGCCAGCGTGGCCAGGCCCAGCAGCGGGTTGATGCCCATCAGCACGCCGGCGGCAGTGGCCACGCCCTTGCCGCCGTGGAAACGGAAGAACACCGGGTAGAGGTGGCCAACGAAGGCCGCCAGGCCGACGAAGGCCGCCGCCGATTCCCCCAGGCCCACCCGCGGCCCGTAGACCAGGCACAGCAGCACCGGCAGGTAGCCTTTGAGCGCGTCGAAGGCCAAGGTCAGCAGCGCGGCCTTGCGGTTGCCGGATCGCAGCACGTTGGTGGCGCCCGGGTTCTTGCTGCCATAGCTGCGCGGGTCGGCCAGGCCCATCGCGCGGCTGAAGATGACGGCAAACGACAGCGATCCGATCAGGTAGGCGCCCGCCAGCGCCGCCACAAGCCACAGGTTTTGCATAGGCGGAATTCTAGGTGGCCCCCATTCCGGGCCGGCTCCAGGGCCAGCCGCTATCGGCCGGTGGCCGGGGGCGCCGCTGCCAGGCCCGCCAGGTCGATGAGGAAGGCGTACTCGCGCGCCTGGCGTTCCAGCGCCGCAAAGCGGCCTGAAGCGCCACCGTGGCCGGAAGACAGATCCGTGTCCAGCAGCAAGGGCTGGTTGTCGGTCTTGCGCGCGCGCAGCCTGGCCACGTACTTGGCCGGCTCGAAGTACTGCACCTGCGAATCCCACAGCCCGGTGCTGACGTACATCGCCGGGTAGGGCTGGGCGCGCAGGTTGTCATACGGCGAGTACGACAGCATGTAGTCGTAGGCTGCCTTGTCCGCGGGATTGCCCCATTGCGTGTACTCGTTGACCGTCAGCGGGATGGTCTCGTCCAGCATCGTCGTCACCACGTCGACGAAGGGCACCGCCAGCAGCATGCCGCGGTAGCGCGCCCCGGCCTCGTTGGCCACGGCGCCCATCAGCAGCCCGCCGGCCGATCCGCCCGCGGCGAAGACCTTGTTCTTCGCGCCCCAGCCAGCAGCCAGCAGCGCATCGGTGGCATCGACGAAGTCATTGAAGCTGTTGCGCTTGTTCATCATGCGGCCGTCCTCGAACCAGGCTTCGCCCAGATCGGCACCACCGCGAACATGGGCCAGTGCGAAGACGAAGCCGCGGTCCAGCAGGCTCAGGCGGTTGGCCGAGAAGCTGGCGCTGAGCGAGTAGCCATAAGACCCATAGCCATAGACCAGCAGCGGCGCCGTGCCGTCGTTGCGGGCGCGGTCGCGACGCCAGACCAGCGTCACCGGAATGCGCTTGCCGTCACGTGATGCTGCCCACAGCCGCTCGGTGGCGTAGGGCGCAGCGTCGTAACCTGGCACCTCGCGCGTCTTGCGCAGCAGCACCTGGCCGCTGGCGATATGGCGGTCGTAGGTGGACAGCGGCTGCACCATCGATTGCTGGCTGTAGCGCAGGTGCGCGGCCTGCGGATCGGGCCGGGGGCCCAGCGACATGCTGATGCCGGGGCCGGCCGCCAGCGCCTGGCTCTGGCCTTGGCGGATGATGCGCACGCGCGGGTCGGCTTCCACGCGCTCCTGGATGGCCACGCCGCCGGGCAGGAGCACGAAGTCCTCGATCGTGGCCTGCTCGCGGCCAGCCACCAGCGTGCGCCAGCTGCGCCGCGCCTCCGGCGCACCCTCGGGCGCACTGACGAGGCGGAAGTTCACCGCGCCTTCGTTGGTGCGGATCACCCACCGGCCTTCATGGTGGTCCACGGCATGCCGGATCTTGGGCCGGCGCGCCAGCACCATCTGCGGCTTGGCGCCGTCTCGGTCCAGCCGCAGCGCGCGCGTCTCGGTGATGTCACCGCCGCTCAAGCGCAGCAGCAGGTAGCGCCGCGAGGCGCTGGCGCTGATTTCGGTGAACAGCGTCTTGTCGGGCTCGTCGTAGACCAGCGTGTCGCTGGCCGCGGGCTGGCCCAGGCGGTGGCGGTAGACCGGGCCGCTTTGCAGCAGCACCGGATCCTGCCGCACGTAGTAGAGCGTGCGGCTGTCGGCGGCCCAGACCACGCTTTCCAGCACGCCGGGGACGGCGTCGGGCAAGAGCTCGCCCGTGACGAGGTTGCGCACGCGCAGCGTGTGGATGCGCCGGCCGCTGGTGTCCTCGGTGAAGGCGAGCAGCCGGCCGTCGGGGCTGATGGCCCAGGCGCCCAGCTGGTAGAAGGCCTGCCCGGCAGCGCGGGCCGGCAAGTCCAGCATCAGTTGCTGTGGGGCCTTCGGGTCGGGCTGCTCAGGGCTGCCGCGCTGGCGCATCAGGCGCGGGTGCTCGGCGCCGGGCTCGTAGGCCTGCCAGGTCCACCAGCCGTGGGCGTAGACCGGCACGCTGCTGTCGTTCTGCACGATGCGCGAGCGCATCTCGCCCAGCAGTTGACGTTGCAGGCCGGCCAGTGGCGCCAGTACGGCTTCGGTGTGCGCGTTCTCGGCCTGCAGGTAGGCCATCACATCGGCGCGCTTGGCCTTGGGGTCGTCGTCGCGCAGCCAGAAGTATTCGTCCACGCGGTCGCCGTGCGGGCTCTTCACCGTGTGCGGGCGCTTTTCGGCCACCGGGGCCGGATGGGTGGTGGACATCAGCATGGGTATCGGGGCTTGGGCCTGGCCCTGGGCCTGGGCATGTACAGACGGCAGGGGGGCCAGCAGGGCCAGCGCGAGCCAGGCGACAGGGGAGAGCAGGACGGGACGCACGTGACGGCTCCTTAGGGATCGGCGGATCATCGCGCAGCGCCGGCACCCATGCCAGGCCGCTGCGCCATCAGCGAGCGCCGGGGGCCAGCGCGCAATGCACCGGCCTGGCACCCAGGGGAGAGATCAGCACCGGCGGCGCCAGACCGACGAGAAACCCGCGCCGGCCGCCATTGATGCAGATGCGCGGCAGCGCCAGCACCGTGGCTTCGACGTACACCGGCATCGCCTTCTTCAGCCCGAAGGGCGACGTGCCACCCACCAGGTAGCCGCTGTGCCGCTGCGCCACTTCGGGCTTGCACGGCTCGACCGCCTTCACGCCAATCTCGCGCGCCAGGTTCTTCGTGCTCACCTGCCGGTCGCCGTGCATCAGCACCACCAGCGGCTGGGCCTTGTCGTCCTGCATCACCAGGGTCTTGATGACGCTGTGCTCTGCCACACCCAACTGGCGGGCGCTTTCAGCCGTGCCGCCGTGCTCCACGTAGTCGTAGGGGTGCTCGGTGTAGGCCACGCCATGCGCCTTCAGCCAGGCGGTGGCCGGGGTTTCGCTGACGTGCTTGTCCTTCTTGCTCATGGTGTGGCAGGCGCAGGGCCGCCCCTAGCCTGGCGCGGCCCCCTCGGGGGGTGGCGACGAGCGCAGCGAGAAGCCCGGGGGCACATGTTCAGTCGCCTTCGACCCATTCGATCTGCGCGCCCAAGGCGCGGATGTTTTCCGCAAAGCGCGGGTGCGCACGGCGCACTGGCGTGGCGTTCTTGATCACGCTGCGGCCGGGGATGCTGGCGGCCAGCATCAAGAGCGCAATCGCCACGCGGATGATGTAGGGGCTCTCCACCTCGGCCGCCTGCAGCGGCTTGCCGCCGAAGGTGATGATGCGGTGCGGGTCGCTCTGGAAGGCGTGGCCGCCGAACTTGCTGAGCTCGCTCGTCCAGCCCATCGCGCCTTCGTAGAC
>JAIXZR010000060.1 GCA_027489455.1 Rubrivivax sp.
GGCCGACGCCACCAGGTTGCCCTGCGACAGCGGCACGATCTTCGGCCGCGAGGTGGTGCCGCTGGTGTGCAGCACCATCGACACATCGTCCACCGCGGCATAGCCCGGATGCGCTGCCGCGGCGCCGGCGGAAGCGCCGTCGCGCGGCACCAGGCTGAAGGCGCCGGCCGGGGCGTCGGGGGCGACGACCAGGTTCAGCAGGCGCACGCCCAGCTTCTGCGCCACTTCGATGGCCGGGGACGTGCTGTCGGCTTCGACGATCAGCGCCTTGGCGTTCAGATCCGACAGGTAGAACTCGAACTCGTCGCCGCGGTAGGCGGGGTTCAGCGGCGCGCTGGTGACAGCGCTGGCACAGGCCACGAAGCAGGCCGCCATCTCGGGGCCGTTGGCCAGCACGATGGCCACGCGGTCGCCGCGGCCGATGCCCAGCGCGTTCAGCGCCTGCACGGTGCTGTCGATCTGCGCGCGCAGGCCGCCGTGGGTGAGCGCCGGGCGGCCCGGGGCCGCCAGGGCGGGGGCGGCATCGGCGCCGGTGGCGAGGAGGTCCTTCAGGGTCTTGGCCATGTTTTCCTTGTGCCTTTTCCTTGTGCCGCGTGGGGCGCGTGCGCCCGCTGGGGCGGGGGTTGCCGGAGCTGCCGCCGGATGCGGGCGGGACAGCCCCGGCACCGGGCGACGGGTTATACCTTGCCCGCGCGCCAGGGCGGCAGCGCCGGGTCGCGCCGCGGGCCGCTCACTGCGCTGCGGCGCGTACCACCCGCGACAGCCCCTGCGCGCCGGCCAGGGGCAGCGGCAGGTAGGCTGCAGCCGCCGCCTCGGCCATGCGCGCGGCCTGCGCGCTGGGCTGGGGCGAGGTGTCGATCACGAGCACGGCCGCCCCCAGCGCGCCCAGCCGGCGCGCCGCGGCCACCGCATCGGCTTCGGCGCGCGCGCGGCCGCCGGTACCGTCCAGCGCCACGTTGGCACGCCCGTCGGTCAGCAGCACGGCCACGGCGGTGTCCCCCCGCCGGCGCGCGGCGGCCACCTGGGCGGCCAGGGCATCGATGCCGGCGGCCAGCGGCGTGCCCCCGCCCCCAGGCAGGCCCGACAGCGCCCGCTTGGCCCGCACCAGGGACCGCGTCGGCGGCAGCAGCAGCTCGGCCGCCCGGCCACGGAAGGCCAGCACAGCCACCTTGTCGCGGCGCACGTAGCAATCCGCCAGCAGCAGCTCGACGGCGCCCTTGGCTTCGGCCAGGCGCTGCAGCGCCGCCGAGCCCGAGGCGTCGACGGCAAACAGCGTGGTGGTCTCGCGCCGCTGGCGCAGCTGGGTGACGTGGAAATCGTCGGCCCGTACCTCGATCCGGCGGGCGCTACCTGCCCCGGCTGAGGGCACCGCGCCAGCAGCAGCAGGCGCAGCACCGCGGCCCCGCAGCTTCTGCCAGGGCACGGCAGCGCGCAGCGTCTCGATCACGTTCAGGCGCTGCCCGGCGCGGGGCTCGCCGCGCCGCACGCCCACGGGACGGCCGCGCTTGCCCGCCTTCTGCACGGCGCCGGAAACGCCCGCCGCGCGGGCGGCTTGCTGGCCCGCCCGCCCGGCCTGCAGGCTGGCCAGCAGATCGGGCGGCAGGGCCGCCATCACGGCCTGCAGGACGAGGTCGTCCAGCGCGCCGGGTGGCAGCTCGGGCGGGGCGCTGTCGGCGTCGGCATCGGGGGGTGGCGGCGGGTCTGCCGCCGCCGCGTCGTCGGGGGGCGGCGGGTCTGGCGGTGGGTCTGGGGGCGGGTCGTCGGTATCGGGCGCCGGGTCGGCGGCCTGTTCGGGCGGCGGGTCGGCTTCCTGCACTGGCAGTCGCGTCGCGCGCGGTGCCAGCACCAGCCGGGCGGCCACGGCCACGTCGTCGGCCAGCACCTCGTCCTGCGCCTGCAACGCGGCGTGCGCACGCGCCACGTGCAGGGCCTGCAGGCAGGCGCGGAACGAATCCACCCCCAACGCCGCAGCAGCGCGGCACAGCACCTGCAGCAGCGCATCAGGCACCTGCAGCTGACCGAAGCGCTGGCGCGCGGCGGCCAGTTCCGCTGCAGACATCAGGAAGCCATCGTCGAGCGCGTCGTCGTCGCCCATGACGGCGCGCACGGGCACGGCCGACAAGTCCAGCAGCAGCGCCAGGCGATCGCGCAGCGCCGCAGGCAGCGCTTCGTCGGCGATCAGGCTGGGCATCGCGGCCGCGGCGTTGCCGGCGGCTGCGGGCGGCGGGCCTTCGCTTTCGTCCAGCGCCACGACGCCGAAACGGGCCGGGTGCGACAGCGCCACGCCGTCGCGTTCGGCCACGACTTCGCCGCGGTCCATGGCCGCCGCCAGGCGCGCCACGGTGCCGCCGTCCAGGCGCTCGGCCATCGCCAGCAGCAGCACGCCGCCATGGCTGTCGGCTAGCAGGCCGCGCTGCGCCACCGGGCGCCCGGCCTGCAGCGTCGCGGCCAGGTCCAGGCCGCCCAGCAGCCGGTCGTCGCGGATGTGCAGCGGCAGCCGGTTCAGCCGCGCACTGGCGCCCAGCTGCTGGCGCAGCAGTGCCAGCCAGCGGTCCCGCACCGGGCCGGCACCGGCGCGCAGCGAGATGCCGGTGCCCGGCGGGTCGATGCTGAACAGCAGCAGCGCCAGCACCGCGTCGGCCCAGCGCTCGGCGCCGGTCTCGGCGGGCGCCGCCGGGGCTGCCGGGGCTGCCGCAGCCGCCATCAAGCGGCCGGCACGGCCGCAGCAGCCGGCGGGGGCAGCAGATCGGCCAGCGCCCGCTCGACGCGCGCGCCCGAGCCGGTGTCGTCCAGCGGATTGCGGCGCAGCCGGTGGCGCAGCGCCGGAGGCGCGATGCGCGCCAGGTGGGCCGTCGTCACGACGCGCGCGCCCTCCAGCGCCGCCAGCGCACGCGCGGCACGCATCAGCGTGAGCTCGCCGCGCAGGCCGTCGGTGCCCAGCGCCAGGCACAGGGCCGAAGCCAGCTCGAGCACGGCGTCGGGCAGTTGCACGTCGGGCAGGCGCTTGCGGCCCGCGGTGAGCTGCTTGCGCACGCGTTCGTCTTCGGCCGCCCAGGCCTGGGCGAAGGCCTGCGGGTCGCGCTCGAAAGCGTCGCGGCGCTTGACGACATCGATGCGCGTGGGCACGTCGGTCGGGGTCTTGACTTCCACGCTCAGGCCGAAGCGGTCCAGCAGCTGCGGTCGCAGCTCGCCTTCCTCGGGGTTGCCGCTGCCCACCAGCACGAAGCGTGCAGGGTGGCGCACGCTCAGGCCTTCGCGCTCGACGACGTTTTCGCCCGAAGCCGCGACGTCGATCAGCAGGTCGACCAGATGGTCTTCGAGCAGGTTGACTTCGTCGATGTAGAGGAAGCCACGATGCGCGCGCGCCAGCAGGCCGGGCTCGAAGGCCTTCACGCCCTGGGACAGCGCGCGCTCCAGATCCAGCGCGCCGACGACGCGATCCTCGGTCGCGCCCAGCGGCAGATCGACCACCGGCACGGGCACGAGTTCGGTACGCGGCTTCTTGCCCGCCGGCTTGAGCGCCGGGCACTGGTCGCAAGCGCCGGCGCTGGCCTCGGGCGCGCAGTGGTAGCGGCAGCCCACGACGGCGCGCATCGGCGGCAGCAGCGCCGCCAGCCCGCGCACGGCGGTGCTCTTGCCGGTGCCGCGATCACCGAACACCAGCACGCCACCCACGCTGGGGTCGACAGCGGCGATCAGGATCGCAAGCTTCATCTCGTCCTGGCCGACGATGGCGGAAAAGGGGAATGTCAGGGGCATCGGCAGGGCGTTGTGGCGGGAAGATGGGGCAGGCTGGCGAGCGTGCGGCCCGCCTTCAGTGCGCGGCCAGCGCGCGTTCGCGGGCCTCGGCGTCATGGATGCGGCGCCGGGCGCGGCGGATCGCCATCAGAGAGGCGATGGCCACCAGCGGCACGGCAGCGCCGACCAGGAGATCGGTGTTCAGCGGCAGGCCGGCGGATTTGCCGGCCTTGGCGACATAACCCACCAGCCCGGCCACGTAGTAGCTGATGGCCGCGACCGACAGGCCTTCCACGGTCTGCTGCAGGCGCAACTGCAGCTTGGCGCGGCGGTCCATGCTGGCCAGCAAGGCCTGGCTCTGCCTTTCGCGGGCGATGCCCACGCGGGTGGCCAGCAGCCCGCTGGCCTGCGCCACGCGTTCGGAGAGGTCGTGCAGCCGCTGCGACACGGTCTGGCAGGTGGTGACGGCCGGCGTGAAGCGGCGGGCCATGAACTCCTCGATCGTCTGCAGCCCGCGGATGCGCTGCTCTCGCAGTTCGCTGATGCGCGTGCGCACCAGTTCGCTGTAGGCGCGGCAGGCGCCGAAGCGGAACTGGCTGGTGGCCAGGCCGCTTTCGACCTCGGCCGCCAGACGGGTGAGCTCCTGCAGCAGCTGCTCGTCGGCACCGTCTTCGCGCGCGATGCCTTCGGTTAGCTCGGCCAGGCTCTTTTCGATGGCCACGATGCGCGGGCTCTGGCGGCGTGCGATCGGCAGTGCCAGCAGGGCCAGCATGCGGTAGGCGTCGATCTCGAACAGCCGCTGCAGCATGCGGCCGGCCTGGTTGAGCGTGAAGCCGTTGTCCAGCAGCAGGAAACGTGCGTGGCCGTCGCCGTGCAGACGGAAATCCGTGAAGGCGTGGCCTGCGCCGCCGCCAATCGTGGCGCCCAGCACCGGGTTGCCGTTGAAGTAACGCGCCAGCGTGGTGGCATCCGGCGGCGTCGCAGCGCCAGGCAGCAGCAGCGCGTGGGCCGCGGCCACGGTCTGGCCCGGCAGCTGGGCCAGCCAGCCCGGGGGCAGCAGCTGGGCCGCGGTGGCGCCGAAGTCGTCGTCGGCCTGGCCGGGCGCAAAGAAGGTGTAGCCCGAGAACTCGCCGTGGCGTTCCCACTTCAGGCGCACCGGCCCCAGCGGGGTGCTGAACTGCGTCGTGCCGGCCGGCGGCGGCGGCACGCCGTACTGGGCGAACAGGTCGGCCAGATGCCGCGCTTCGGCGCCCCGGTCCTCGCTGTCCATCAGCACGGCGACATAACTGGCCCGCGTGGGGGTGGTCAGGGGCTCGGGGGGCCGCGCATGCACCTCGTCGGCCAGGGCCAGGCGTTCGGGGTGGTTGGACGGCAGCATCGACATGAGCAGGGACGGGGGCTGGCGCGGGCGCGCTGGCGCCGGCGGGGGCGATCGTGATCAGGGCGGGCCCTTAGCGGGCCCAGCGGCAGAGTATGTCATCCGCCAACACGCACCCCGTTCCAGGGGCCCCCGGGCCCAGCCCCAATGCGACCCTGTCGGAAGTCTGGGACAATACTTGCTTCGCGTTGATCGGGGTGCCCTCCCTGCCTGCCAGCCGCCATGACCACACGCCGCACCAACACCCAGACCGTCCCTGCCACGCCAGCCCCGGCCGGCCCGAAGCTGCGCCAGACGCAAGCCGAGTACACCGCCGCGCGCCCGAACGCCGAGCCTGGCGTGAAGCCGATGATGTCGAGCTCGAAAATGTACGTGTGCATCAAGTGCCACGCCAACTTCAAGACCGGCGATGGCAAGCCCGATCCGCGCCTGCGTGGCCTGGGCCGCTGCAACAACTGCCTGGGCGTGGCCGCCGGCAACACCACCGCGGCCACCTGACCGGCCTGCCGGTCAAAGGCTTGGAACGGCCCCTTCGGGGGCCGTTTTCGCTGGTAGGCCGCCCTGCGCGCGCGCCTGCACCAGCCTGACTGCCAGCCACAGCGCCCGGTTGGCCGGCACCGGCACGCCCCACACCGCGGCCCGCTGCACGATGTGGCCGTTGAGATGGTCGATCTCGGTCGGCCGGCCGCGCTGCAGGTCCTGCGCAGTGGAAGAGAGCTGTGTGGCCATGGTCTGCGCGATGCCGCGCACCATCGCGTCCAGATCGGCCGGCAGGGGCACGCCTTCGGCAGCCGCCACGGCGCGGCATTCGGCCACCAGCTCGGCCATCAGATCCGCCACGCCGGGCTGCTGCACGAGGCTGCCATAGGGCATCGCCCCCAGCGCCGAAAGCGCGTTGTAGGTGCAGTTGATCACCAACTTGGCCCACAGCCGGCTCTGCACGTCGTCGCTGCCTTCAGCCGGCACGCCAGCCGCAGCCCAGGCCGGCAGCAGCCAGCGCAGCCAGGGGCCCTGTTCGATCAGCAGTTCGCCGCGGCCATGGTGGCGCACGTGGCCCGGGCCAGCCATCGCCACGGCGACGTAGACCACCGCCGCCGCCACGGGCTGGCCGGGCAGCAGCGAGCGCACCCGCTGCGCGTTGTCGACCCCGTTCTGCAGGCACAGCACCAGAGCATCGGGCCGCAGGTGCGGCCGCAGCGCCCGGGCGGCAGCTTCGGTGTCGTTGGACTTCACGGCCAGGAGCACCAGATCGGCGCCTGCCGCGGCTGCCGGGTCGGTGGACGCGGCCAGGCCCACGTGCTCGTCGAAGGCCGCCGTCTGCAGGCGCAGGCCCTGGGCCTGCACTGCCTGCACATGCGACGCACGCCCGATCAGCGTCACGCGCTGGCCGGCGCGCGCCAGCATCGCGCCGTAGTAGCAGCCCACGGCGCCAGCGCCCATCACGGCCACCTGCAGCGGGCGGGGTTCTTCAGGGTTCATGCCGGGGCGTCACTTTCTCGGTGGGGGCGGTCTGCAGGGCGGCCCGCGTGGCTGCGCCGGCCGGAACGCGCCCGACTCTAGTACCCGGACGCGGCACAATCCAGCGAGCGCAGGCGCGCTGCCCTTGCAGCGCCGCCCGTGGTTGACCAGGTGGCACCGGACCACGCTGTCTGGCCCTGAGGGGCTGACACCTGGCTCGACGGCCCGCATGCAGACCCTGTGGCCTGCATCGCAGCGGCCCCGAGCAATCCCGCCAGGGCGCCCGCACCCGGCGGGCCGTCCACCCCCTGTCGCCCCCTGCCCTGCCCACCGAAAGCATCCCATGAAGATCGCCCTCATCATCGAAAACAGCCAGGCCGCCAAGTCGGAGATCGTGCATGGCGCGCTCAAGTCCGTCGTCGAGCCCCTGGGCCACCAGGTACACCACTACGGCATGTACACGCCCGAGGACAAAGCCTCGCTCACCTACGTGATGAACGGCCTGCTGGCCGGCATCCTGCTCAATTCGCGCGCGGCGGATTTCGTCGTCACCGGCTGCGGCACCGGCATGGGGTCGATGCTGGCCTGCAATTCGATGCCGGGCGTGTTCTGCGGCCTGGTGATCGACCCCACGGACGCCTTCCTCTTCGGCCAGATCAACGACGGCAACTGCCTGTCGATGCCCTACGCCAAGGGCTTCGGCTGGGCTGCAGAGCTGAACCTGCAGGATTGCTATCGCAAGCTCTTCGAAGTCGAGCGCGGCGTGGGTTACCCGAAGGAGCGCGCCGCCATCATGGCCAGGAACCGCGGCATCCTGAAGGAGCTCAAGGCCGCCGCCAGCAAGGACATGCTCAGCGTGCTGAAGGGCGTGGACCCCGATCTGCTGAAGGCCACGGTCTCGGGCCAGAAGTTCCAGGATCTCTTCTTCCCCCACTGCCAGGACGAGGCCATCGCCAGCCACATCCGCGGCGTGCTTGCGGCCTGAAGCCGCGGCCGGCGGCAGGCACCGGCCTCAGCCGTCTTCGCCCAGCCAGTCGCGCACGGCCTGCTCGCCCTGCTCACCCAGGCGGGGCGGGGCGCGGCGATAGCTCACCGGCGTGGCCGACAGCCGCAGGGGGCTGGCCACCAGCGGCACTTCACCCAGCGTGGGGTGTGGCACCCGCACCGCGGCACCGCGGGCCTGCACGTGCGGATCGGCAAATACGCCCGCCAGATCGTTGATCGGGCCGCAAGGCACGGCCTGGCTTTCCAGCAGCTGCACCCAATCGGCCGTCGTGCGTGTGCGCGTGGCTTCGCACAGCAGCGGGATCAATTGCTCGCGGTGCGCCACGCGCGCCGCGTTGGTCGCAAAGCGCTCGTCCTGCGCCCACTGCGGCTGCCCGCAGGCCTGGGCCAGGCGCGCGAACTGGCCATCGTTGCCCACGGCCAGGATCATCCAGCCATCGGCGGTGGGGAAGTCCTGGTACGGCACGATGCTGGGGTGCGCATTGCCCAGCCGGCCCGGTGCGCGGCCCGTGGCCAGGTAGTTCATCGCCTGGTTGACGAGGCCGGCGATCTGCACGTCCAGCAGCGAGACGTCCACCCACTGCCCCTGGCCCGTGCGCTCGAGTGCGGCCAGCGCGGCCAGGATGCCGATGTCGGCATACAGGCCCGTCATCACGTCCACCAGCGCCACGCCGGCCTTCAGCGGGGCATCGGGCGTGCCGGTGACGCTCATCAGCCCGCCCAGGCCCTGGATCAGGAAGTCGTAGCCGGCGCGCGCGGCATACGGCCCCTGCTGGCCGAAGCCGGTGATCGAGCAGTAGATGAGCCGCGGATGACGCGCCGCGAGCGTCGCGTAGTCCAGCCCGTAGCGCGCCAGGCTGCCGACCTTGAAGTTCTCGATCAGCACGTCGGCCCGGCCGGCCAGGCGCTGCAGCAAGGCCTGGCCTTCGGGTGTGGCCATGTCCACCGTCAGCGATCGCTTGTTGCGGTTGGCGGCCATGAAGTAGGCCGATTCGGCGCTGGCCGCGCCCGCGGCGTCGCGCATGTAGGGCGGGCCCCAGCCGCGGGTGTCGTCGCCGCGGTCGGGGTGCTCGATCTTCAGCACGTCGGCGCCCAGGTCGCCCAGCACCTGCCCGGCCAGCGGCCCGGCAAGCACACGGCTCAGGTCCAGCACCTTGAGGTGCGACAGCGCGCCCTGGCTCATGGCCGGGGCTGACGCAGGGGGTGGGCAGGCAGGTGCGGCATGGCGGGACCTTTCGGACCGGCATGGTAGGCCAGCGCCGCGCCGCGGCCAGCAGGCGCAGGGTCAATCCGACATCGTCGCGTTCGGGAAGAACGGCAGGCTGCGCTGCCGCGTGCCGGTCAGCCGGTAGTACGCGTTGGCCAGCGCCGGTGCGAAGGTGGGAACGCCCAGCTCGCCGATGCCGCCGATGGCCACTGGCCGGCTGGCCGTTGCGGGCGGGGGGATGATCACCACCTGCACTGCCGGCATCTCGTTGATGCGCATCATGCGGCTGTTGTTGAAGTTCTTCACCACGGCCGCGCCGTTGCTGAAGGTCTGCCGGCCCCACAGCGCCGCGTTCATGCCGTGCACCACGCCGCCGACGATCTGCTGCTCGATCTGGCCCGGGCTGACCGGCAGGTAGCAGTCCACCGCCACCGACACCCGGGCAACGCGGATGCTGCTGGTGGTGACGCTGGAGATTTCCACCACCATCGCGGCGATCGTGTTGAAGGCCGCGCCGATGGCGATGCCGCGCGCCGATCCAGCGGGCAGCGCGTTCGTCCAGCCGCCGGCAC
This sequence comes from Rubrivivax sp., assembly GCA_027489455.1. Taxonomy (GTDB): domain Bacteria; phylum Pseudomonadota; class Gammaproteobacteria; order Burkholderiales; family Burkholderiaceae_C; genus Rubrivivax. Next base: position 9,359 of record JAIXZR010000060.1, read on the forward strand.
TGGCCGCGGCGTCCAGCACCGCCAGCCAGCGCGGGTCCGTCAGGCGCTGGCGGCGGAAGAGATAGGGGTCCTGGCCCCACTTCGCGGCCAGCTCGTCGATCGCCGACTCCACCGCGAAGGTGTTGATGGACGCCCCCACGCTGCGCCAGAAGCCCACCGGCACCGGCGCATCGTGGCGCGCCCACTGCACCTGCCGCCCCAGGAAGCTGTAGGGCAGCGCGTTGGCCCCCTCGTAGGCCTGGCTGTCGCCGGTGGCCGGCAGGGTGCTGCCACGCTGGCCCAGGATCGAGGGCGAGACATTGCGGTACTGCCACACGCCGATCTGGCCGTTGCCGGTGATCGCCGCCTTCACGTTCACCAGGGCATGCGGGCGGTACTGGTCGTGGGCGAAGTCTTCCTCGCGCGGCCACATCAGCTTGACCGGGCGGCCCACGGCCATCGACACCTGCACCGCCTGGCTGATGAAGTCCACCTCGGCCTTGCGGCCCAGGCCGCCACCCAGGTAGGTGGTGTGGATGGTGACCTGCGCGGCCGTCATGCCGGTGATGGCCATCACGATGTTCAGCGCCGACCGCGCGGACTGTGTCGGCGCCCACACCTCGCACTTGACGCCGGCCACGTAGTCGACGGTGCAGTTCAGCACCTCCAGCGTGGCGTGGGCCACGTACGGCAGGTGGTAGGTGGCGTTGATCGAAGCGCGCGTGCTGGCCAGATCGCGCGCGTTGAGAACGCCGACCGCCTCCACGGTGTAGAGCTTGTTCAGCGGGCTGGGCGTGGCCGCGTTGTACGGCTGCGCATTGGCCATCAGGTCCTGCGCCTCGGCCAGGAACTGCGCCGAATTGAGCTGGGCAGCATTGGCCGGCAGGGTCCACTGCAGCGTCAGCCGCCGGCTGGCCTGCCACACGTCCCAGGTGTTGGGGCCCACGGTGGCCACGGCGTTGACGTTGCCCGCCAGTTCGCCGCCGCGGGCGGTGCCGGCCCACACCTTCACAGGCACCACGGCCAGCATGCCGGCCGGAGTGGCCGGCGGCGTCGCCAGCGTGCTGCCCACCGTGGGCGCGTGGCGGATCACGGCGTACACCATGCCCGGCACGCGCACGTCCAGCCCGTAGACCGCGCTGCCATCGACCTTGAACGGGATGTCGGCGCGCGGGAAGGTCTTGCCGATGCACTTGAAGGCGGCGTCGGGCACCAGCGGCGCGCCCGTGGGCACCGGCAGCAGCGCGGCAGCCGCCGCCACCTCGCCATAGCGACGCGTGGCACCCGTGGGCAGGTGGGTGATGACGCCGTTGTCCACGCCGTAATTGGCGCGCGCGGGGTCACCCAGGCTGGCCATCGCCGCACTGACGAGCATCTCGCGCGCGGCAGCACCCGCGTCGCGCAGGCGCCAGAAGTTGTTGCGTGTGACGCCGCTGCCGACGGTGTTGATGGCGGTGCCGATGGGCGCTGGCGAAGCCGTCGTCGGCCCGCCCTGCACCAGGCGCACCCGCGTGGGGTCGACCATCAGGTCCTCGCACAGCACCTGGGCCAGGCCCTGGAACGAGCCCTGGCCCATGTCCGACGAGCCGATCGTCAGCGTGATGGCATCGTCGCTGCCCACCATCAGCCAGGTGTTGACCTGGGTGGCGGTGGCATCGGCCGGCAGCGGCTGGCGCGTCGCGGCATCGGCCGCGCCTGGGCGCCCGCCCAGCAGGGCAAAGCCCAGGCTCAGGCCGCCGGCGGCGCCCAGGAACTGGCGGCGGTCGATCGCAGCGACGCGATCAGCGTTGGCGGGTGGGGTGATGGTGGTGTCGGTCATGGCATCCCCCTCACAGTCCCGTCAGCGCCGCCTTGATGCGCGGATAGGTACCGCACACGCAGACGTTGCTGATCTCATTGGCGATCGATGCGCCGTGGTGGCCAGCGTTCATCGCCCCGGCCACCGACATCAGCATCCCCGACTGGCACCAGCCGCACTGCGGCACCTGGTGCGCGATCCATGCCTGCTGCGCCGGGTGGCTGCGGTTGGCCGAGAGCCCCTCGATGGTGGTGATGCGCTTGCCCACGGCCGAAGAAACGTCGACATCGCAGGACTTCTCCGGCCTGCCGTTGATGTGCACCGTGCAGGCGCCGCAGATCTCGATGCCACAGCCGTACTTGGTGCCGGTCAGGCCCAGGTGGTCGCGCAGCACCCACAGCAGCGGGATGTTGGTGTCGTTGACGGTGACCTGGCGGTCGACGCCGTTGACGTTGAGAGAGAGGTTGGTCGGCATGGCGGGGCTCCAAAAGCGGGAGGACAGATGCGCACTCCCGCTGCCCGATGCAGCGGCAGGGCGCTAACACCCACATGTTTTGTAGGGTCTTGGAGATCCTACGCCCGCACGCTGCACGCGGCTAGCCCGGAGCCTTCATATGTGCAAGCACTTGTCTGCGGCCTGACAGCCATTCGCCGGTACGCCTGGCGTCGGCGCATGAAAAAAGGGCCCCGGGGGGCCCTGTGCCGTCAACCTGAATAAAGCGTCTGAACCGTGCGCCTGCGGAACGCACCTGCGCGGCCTGCGAATCCGCCCCGACGCCGGCGGTTATTCCAGCAGTCGTGCCAGCAGTCGTGCCAGCGGTCAGGTTTTGGGGTGGCTGATGGGACTCGAACCCACGACAACCAGAATCACAATCTGGGACTCTACCAACTGAGCTACAGCCACCACCGAACCGCGAAGTATAGCCGCCCCAGGGGCCGCCCCAGGGTCAACGGCCGGTGACGGGCGTAGAGCTGGCAGCAGCCACCGCCGCCTCGTCGATCTTGAGCTTGTAGCGCCGCTTCAGCGCCTGCTCATAGGCGCGGGCTTCGGCGTCGCCCCAGACTTGGGCGTACTGGGTACGCCAGTTGCTGTCCTCGTCGGCGCGCTGTTCACGCGGCAGGATCTTCGTCACGCGCAGCAACACGTAGCCCTGGGGGCCCAGATCCACGCCCGTCAACAGCGGCAGCTTGGACGGATCGGCACCCAGCACGGCGTCCATCAGCGCACGCGGTGCGCCCTGGGCCTGGTCGCGCGAAAGCACCACCGTGACGGCAGGCGGTTCGGCCAGCGGCGTGCCCGGGTTCGCCTGCAGTTCGGCCAGGCGGGCCTGGCCCTGCTTCAGGGCCAGTGCGGCGGCCTGCTGGTCCAGCACGCGCTGGCGCACGGCGTCCTTCACTTCCGCCAGCGGCAGCACGCGCTTGGGCGAATGCGTGACGACGCGCGCCGATGCCAGCTGGCTGGCACCGACCTCGACCGCGTCGGTATTGCGCTTGTTGCTGATGGCGTCATTGCTGAAGACGGCTTCCAGCAGCCGGGCCGATGCCAGCGGCCCGGTGGCGCCCGGGGCTGCCGTGCGCTGCACGGTCGCGGTCTGCTTTTCCAGCTTGAGCTTGTCGATCACGGGCTGCAGGCTGTCCGGCTGCTCGTAGACGGTGTTGGTGAACTGCTCGGCGGCTTCGGCGTAGCGCTTCTGGGCCAGCGACTTGCGAACCTCGGTCTCGATCTCGGGCCGAACCTCGTCGAAGGGCTTGACCTGCCCGCCGCGCGTGGCCTCGAGCTTGATGATGTGGTACCCGAACTCGGTTTCCACGAGGTTGGCGATCTCGCCGGGCTTCATCGCGAAAGCCGCGTCTTCAAAGGGCTTGACCATCGCACCCTTGCCGAAGAAATCGAGATCGCCGCCATTGGCTGCCGAGCCCGGGTCGTCAGAGTTCTTGCGCGCCAGCTCGGCAAAGGCAGCGGGCGTCTTGCGGACCTGGGCCAGCAGCTCTTCGGCCCGTGCCTTGGCCTTGGCCTTGGCATCGGCCGACATGCTGCTGTCGGCCTTGATCAGGATGTGGCTGGCCCGGCGCTCTTCGGCCTGGGTGTAGCGGCTGCGGTTTTCTTCGTAGTAGCGGCGCAGGTCTTCTTCCGGCACGGCCACGCCCTTGGCGAGGACGTCCAGGTTGAGCACGACATATTCGATGCTGGCCTGTTCGGGCGACGTGAAGCTGGCCTCGTTGGCCTTGTAGTGGGCTTCGATGTCGGCATCACTGGGCGTGATGCTGCCACGCAGCGCCGCCGGATCGAACCGCTGGAACTGCACTTCGCGCCGCTGCAGCAGCGGTTCCACCGCCGCCGCCACACTGGCCTGCGGCGCCACCGTGCTGCTGGTGATGCCGGCCAGCACCTGCTGCATCGCCAGATCCTGGCGCAGCTGCGCAGCAAAGGTCTGCGAGTTCAGGCCCTGGGTGGCCAGCAGCTCGCGGTTGACGCTGCCGTCGGGGTTGCGCAAGCCGGCGAACTGCGGGTCGTTCACGAACAGGCGCTGCAGCCGCGCATCCGTGGGCGCCAGGTTCTGGTCGCGCGCAGCCGCCATCAGCAGTCGCTGGCGGATCAGCAGGTCCAGCGAATCGCGGCGCGCCTTGGGGGTGTCCATCAGCTTGGCGTCCATGCCCGGCTGCTGCTGGCGCAGGCGCTCGACGTTGCGCTGGTGCGCGGCGTCCCATTCGGCCCGGGTGATGGACTGCCCGTCCACCGTGGCGACCGTGGCGTTCCCGCCTTCGGTGAAGCGGCTGTAGCCGTCGATGCCGAAGAAAACGAACGAGGGGATGATGAGCAGCAGCAGGAAGCCCAACGTCAGGCGCGAATGCGTGCGGAAGAATTCAAACATCGGGACAGCCCTGGACCGGTAATGATGTGGCGGGGGTTGGCGTGGGCGATGACGGCTTCGGTCGACAGCCGCCGCCCCTTTCGGCCGCGGTACGTGCTGCCGTCGAACCCACCGTTCAGGCTATGCGCCCAGTGCGGCCGCCTTTGGCCGTGGCCGCACCGTGTAGGCGAAGCAGGCGCGCCGGCCGCTGCTGCCTGCGCGACTTGGTAGCCGCCTGCTGCACCGCAGCGACGGGATTCTATCCGGGGGGTTGGTGGGTGCTGACGGGTTCGAACCGCCGACCTACGCCTTGTAAGGGCGCCGCTCTACCAGCTGAGCTAAGCACCCGGATCTGCCGGCAGCGCGGCCAGGCTGCTGCCGATCACGGCTTCACTTGCCGCCGTTCAGTGCGTCCTTCAGGCCTTTGCCCGGACGGAACTTCGGCACCTTCGAGGCCTTGATCTTGATGGCGGTGCCGGTGCGCGGGTTGCGACCGGTGCGGGCCTTGCGCTTGGTCACGGCAAAGGTGCCGAAACCGGTGATGGTGACGCTGTCGCCCTTTTTCAGCGAAGTCTTGACCGCGCCGATCACGGCTTCCAGCGAGCGGGTGGCCGCGGCCTTGGAGATGTCGGCCTGGTGGGCGATGACTTCGATGAGTTCACTCTTGTTCACGTGATGTTCCCTCGACAGAGATTGGAAGGGGGCCGTAGGTCAGGCGGCAGACAGGGGCTGGTCGATCAGCGCGAGAGGCGGGATTCTAGGCCCAAGCCCTGGCGCATAAACCGCTTCCAGGCCCGCATCCTGCGCTGGGGTACGAGCAGACTTCCACGCTTGACAAACCCCGCGCATGCCCGCACCACCGGCCGCACCGCGGGCTCAGACCCGCGACTGGGGCGCCCGCACCACCAGCCAGACGCCCAGCGCCGTCAGCCCCAGACCGGTCAGCACCGATGGCGTGAGCTGCTCGCCGAACAGCCACCACGCCAGCACGGCCGTGCAGGGCGGCACCAGGTACATCAGGCTGCTCACGCGCGTGGCCGCGCCGCGCTGCACCAGCAGGTACAGCAGCGAGCTGCCGCCCAGCGTGAGCACCAGCACCGACCAGGCCATCGCGCCCAGCAGTTCGGGGTGCAGGTCCACGGTGCCGGTTTCCAGCCAGGCCAGCGGCAGCGACACCGCCAGCGCGGCCATCAGCTGCACGGTGTTGGCGGTGCGCACGTCGCAGGGCTGCAGGAAGCGCTTCTGGTACAGCGTGCCGGCGGTGATGGCCACCAAGGCCAGCAGCGCACAGCCCAGGTTGAAGGCCGTGATCTCGCCCACCCCCAGCTTGCGCCACACCACCAGCAGCAGACCGAGCAAGCCCAGCGCCAGGCCCAGCCACTGGCCTGCCAGGACACGCTGGCCCTGGCCGGTAGCAGCCACCCACAAGGCCGTGAGCACCGGCTGCAGGCCCACGATCAGCGACACCGTGCCGGCACCGATGCCGCCGCGCACCGCGGCCCAGACCCCGCCCAGATAACCCGCGTGCATGCACAGCCCCGTCACCGCCAGGTGCAGCCACTGCGCCCGCGTCTGCGGCCAGGCCGCGCCGGCCCAGCGCACCCAGACCAGGAACGCCAGGATCGACAAGGCATAGCGCCAGCACAGGAAGGTGAAGGGCGGCGCGTGCGGCATGCCGTAGCGTGCGACGACGAAGCCCGTGCTCCAGATCAGCACGAAGACGGCCGGCATCGCCAGCAGCAGCGCATCGCGCCGGCTCGCGTCGGAGCTGCCGATGGCCATGGCTAGGCGGTGGGGCCGCGGCGCCGGCAGCCGGTCACTTGGACTTGGCCCGGATTTCCGGGATCGCCTTGTGCAGGTAGTAGGCCATCGACCAGACCGTCAGCACCGCGGCCACCCACATCAGCGCGGTGCCCCAGGGCCGGGTGTGCACCAGCCCGAACAGCACGCCGTCCCACAGCAGGAAGGGGATGGCCACCATCTGCGCCACCGTCTTGAGCTTGCCCAGCATGTGCACGGCCACACTGCGCGAAGCACCGATCTGCGCCATCCATTCGCGCAGCGCACTGATGGCGATCTCGCGGCCGATGATCACCAGCGCCACCAGCGAATCGACCCGGCCCTGCTCGAGCAGCACCAGCAGGCTGGCGCAGATCAGGAACTTGTCGGCCACCGGGTCCAGGAAGGCGCCGAAGGACGAGGTCTGGTTCAGCTTGCGTGCCAGCCAGCCGTCCAGCCAATCGGTGGCGGCGAAGAGCACGAACATCGCCGTGGCGATCTGGTTGCGGTGTTCGGCCGACAGCGGCAGGTAGAACACCCCCACGATGAGGGGAATCGCGCCGATGCGCGCCCAGGTCAGCAGCGTGGGGATGGTCAGGAACATCGGCCCATTGTGCCGGCAGGGCCTGGCCGCACGGGCGCGGCCGGCCGCGTCACTGCAGATCCAGGATGCGGGGCTTGAAGCGCATCTCGTCGTTGAAGAGGAAGGTCTCCACCACCTTCCAGGGCCGCGGCAGGCGCGAGACATCGCCGTAGGGCGCGGCACGGCGCACGGCGGCGATGGCCAGCCGCGTGGCTTCGTCACCGGTGCTGGGGTGGCGCAGCACCTCGATGCGGCGCACGCTGCCATCGGCGTTGAGCTCGATCTCCAGCACCGGAATGGCCATCAGCCGGTCGGGCGCGCGCGTCAGGTAGGTGCCTTCGGGATGGGCCTGCACCAGCCGCTGCGCGAACTGGACTTCCAGCTCCAGCTTGTTGCGTGGCGCCTGGGGTGCCGGCAGCGCCACCTGCCGCGGCGGGGCTGCGGGCACGGTGCCCGGGGTGCCCGGCACCGCCGCCGTGGCCGGGGGCGGCACGCTGGCGGCGGGCACCGGGGCCCGGGTGCCGCAGGCGGCCAGCAGCCAGGCCGTGCCCAGCGCCAAGGCGGCGGCCCAAGGGCGTGCTGGCCGCGGCGTGCGCGCGCAGCAAGCGTTGTCAATGCAGGGCACGGTAGATCTCCTCGGCCAAGTCCTTCGAGATGCCTTCGACGCTGGCCAGATCGTCGACGCCCGCGCTGGCCACGCCGCGCACGCCGCCAAAGCGCTGCAGCAGCCGGGCGCGCTTGCGCGGGCCGACGCCGGGGATGTCTTCCAGCCGGCTGCCGCCGGTGCGCACGCTGGCGCGCTTGGCGCGCATGCCGGTGATGGCGAAACGGTGCGCCTCGTCGCGGATCTGCGCCACCAGCATCAGCGCGGCGGAATCGTGGCCCAGGTAGACCTTCTCGCGGCCGTCGGCAAACACCAGTTCTTCCAGCCCCACCTTGCGGCCCTGGCCCTTTTCCACGCCCACGATCAGCGACACGTCCAGGCCCAGCTCCTGGAAGACTTCGCGCGCCATCGCCACCTGGCCGCGGCCGCCGTCCACCAGCACCAGGTCGGGCAGGCGCGCCAGGCCGCGCTTGCGGCCCGGGGTCTTGGGTGCGGGCCCGGGCTCGTCACCGGGTGCGGGCGCAGCGCCTTCGGCTTCGGCCTCGTCCAGCCGGCCATGGGCCACGGCTTCGGCCAGCTTGGCATAGCGGCGCGTCAGCACCTGGCGCATGGCGGCGTAGTCGTCGCCGCCGGTGATGCCTTCGATGTTGAACCGCCGGTACTGCCCGCTTTGCATCGCATGCCCTTCGAACACCACGCACGACGCCTGGGTGGCTTCGCCGGCGGTGTGGCTGATGTCGAAGCATTCGATGCGCAGCTGCGCCGGGTCGTCGATCTCCAGCTCCAGTGCCTCGATCAGCGCGCGCGTGCGCTGCTGCTGCGAGCCTTCTTCGGCCAGCAGCCGCGCCAGCGCCAGCTCGGCGCCCTTGGCGGCCATCTCCAGCCACACGCGCTTTTGCTCGCGCGGCTGGTGCGTGGCGCGCACCTTCACGCCGGCGGCCTCGCCCAGCGCTTCCAGCAGCTCGGGGCTGACACGGTGGCTGGTGGCCAGTTGTGGCGGCACCGCCTGGCCGATGTAGTGCTGGGCGATGAAGGCTTCCAGCACCGCCACTTCGGGCGAGTGCTGCACCTCGGGCCCGGCCAGGTCTTCTTCGGCACGGTCTTCGAAGTCCTGCTCGCTCAGCGCCGCGCCGTCGTCCACGTGGGCCGGGAAGTAGGCGCGGTCGCCCAGGTGCCGGCTGCCGCGCACCATCGCCAGGTTGACGCAGGCCCGGCCACCAGCCACCTTCACGGCCAGGATGTCGACGTCGCGGTCGGCGGCCGACAGGCTGTTGGCTTCCACCGACTGCTGGTGCAGCACGCGGGACAAGGACCCGATGCGGTCGCGCACCTTGGCGGCTTCCTCGAACGCCAGCGCTTCGGCAAAGCCCATCATCTGCGCCTGCAGGTCGTCGATCACGGCTTGCGCGTCGCCCAGCAGGAAGCGTTCGGCATCGCGCACGTCGCGTGCGTAGTCGGCGGCCGTGATGAGATCGACACACGGGCCCGAGCAGCGCTGGATCTGGTACAGCAGGCAGGGGCGCGAACGGTGGTTGAAGACCGTGTCCTCGCAGGTGCGCAGGCGGAAGACCTTCTGCACCAGCTGGATGGTCTGCTTCACCGCCCAGGCGTTGGGGTAGGGGCCGAAGTAGCGGTGCCGCCGATCCACCGCGCCACGGAAGTAGGCCACGCGCGCAAAGCGCTGCGCGGCGGTGGCGGCCACGGCGTCGGTATCCGGCGTGCCGGTGACCTTCAGGTAGGGGTAGCTCTTGTCGTCGCGGAACAGGATGTTGAACTTCGGGTTCAACGTCTTGATCAGGTTGTTTTCCAGCAGCAGGGCTTCGGCTTCGCTGCGCACCACGGTGGTTTCCAGCTTCGCGATGCGGCTGACCATGTGGCCGATGCGGCTGCCGCCATGGTCCTTCTGCAGGTAGCTGCTGACGCGCTTCTTCAGATTGCGCGCCTTGCCCACGTACAGCACGCCGCCCTGGGCGTCGAGCCAGCGGTAGACACCGGGCAGGCTGGGCAGGGCCGCGGTTTCGGCCAGCAGCCTGGCGCGCGCTGCGGGCGCGGCGGGATCGTCGGTGTGGTCGGTGTCGTCAGGGGCGGCGCTCATCGGGGCCGCATTTTGCCGGCTTCGATAATCCGCCGATGGTCCCGCCCGCGCCGCTGCCGCCTGCCTGCCAGCCTGGCCTGGCGCGCTGGGACATCTGGTGCCGGGTGATCGACAACCACGGTGACCTGGGCGTGTGCTGGCGTCTGGCCCGTGGCCTGTCTGCGCGCGGCTGCGCGGTGCGACTGTTCGTCGACGACCCCAGCGCGCTGGCCTGGATGGCCCCGCAGGGCGGTGCCGGCGTGCAGGTGCTGCCGTGGACCGAGGCAGGGCCCTGGCCTGAAGCCGCCGAGGTCGTGATCGAAGCCTTCGGCTGCGATCCACCGGCCAGCGTGGTGGCGCAGATGTCGCAGCGGCCGCGCCCGCCGGTCTGGCTGAACCTGGAATACCTCAGCGCCGAGGCCTACGTCGAACGCTCGCACGGCCTGCCTTCGCCCCAGCAGGGCGGGCTGACGAAGTGGTTCTTCTACCCTGGCTTCACGGCCCGCACGGGCGGCCTGCTGCGCGAAGACGGGCTGCTGGCGGCGCGGCAGGCTTTCGACGGCGCAGCCTGGCTGGCACAGCGCGGCTGGGCGCCGCGGGCGGGCGAACGCGTCGTCAGCCTGTTCTGCTACGCCAACCCGGCCCTGCCCGCGCTGCTGCAACGCCTGGCCGCGCAGCCCACGCTGCTGCTGGTGCCGCCGGGCCCGGCACAGCAGGCGCTGGCCGGCCTCACACCGCGGGCGGGCCTGCGCGTGCAGGCCCTGCCCTGGCTGACGCAGCCGGATTTTGATCGCCTGCTCTGGGCCTGTGCGCTGAACTTCGTGCGCGGCGAGGATTCGCTGGTGCGGGCCCTGTGGGCGGGCGCGCCCTTCGTCTGGCAGCTCTACCCGCAGCACGATCTGGCCCATGCGGCCAAGCTGCAGGCCTTCCTGCAGCAGATGCAGGCCCCGGCGGACGTGGCCGAACTGGCGATGGCCTGGAACGGCCTGGCCGCCGGCGCCAGCGGGCCAGCAAAGCGCCCGCCGGGCCAGGCCCTGCCGCCAATTCCGGCGCTGGCGGCCAGCCCCTGGCAGCAGGCCTGCCTGGCCTGGCGTGCGCATTGCGCCGCGCAGCACGATCTCGTGACGCAACTGCTGCTCTTCGCCGCCAGCCGTGCCGGCTGCTAGAATCGCGGGCTTTTCGCGTGCTGCATGCGCCTGCCGGGCACCCGGTGCGCAGCCTTTGCAGGCAGGCCAGCCGGCCCGATGTGGCGCTGGCCACACACGCTGGATCACCTCTCCAACATTTGCCCCACCCGAGCCCCGGCCAGTTGCCGGCGGCGCGCCCACCGGGGCCAGGAACACAGCCATGAAACTCGCACAGGAAATTCGCGCCGGCAACGTCATCATGCAGGGCAAGGACCCGATGGTCGTGCTGAAGACGGAGTACAGCCGCGGCGGCCGCGGCGCCGCCACGGTGCGCATCAAGATGAAGAGCCTGCTGTCGGGCTTCGGCGCCGAAACGGTGTTCAAGGCCGACGACAAGATGGACCAGATCATCCTGGACAAGAAGGAATGCACCTTCTCGTACTTCGCCGACCCGATGTACGTCTTCATGGACGAGGAATACAACCAGTTCGACATCGAAGCCGAGAACATGGGCGACGCCATCAGCTACCTGCAGGACGGCATGTCGGTCGAAGTGGTGTTCTACGACGGCAAGGCCATCAGCGTCGAACTGCCCACCACCGTGGTGCGTGAGATCGAGACCGAGCCGGCCGTCAAGGGCGACACCTCGGGCAAGGTCATGAAGCCGGCCCGCCTGGTGGGCACGGGATTCGAGATCGCAGTGCCGCTGTTCGTGGAAAACGGCGACAAGATCGAGATCGACACCCGCACGCACGAGTACAAGAAGCGCGTCTGACGCGTCCAGCCCGGCAGAGCTGGCACCCAGGCACCCTGCGGGGTGCCTTTTGCTTTCCACCGGCATCATCCGCAGCCATGAGCTTCGATTTCGACGCCGCGGTCGGCGTGCCCTTCCGCATGCAGCCCGGCCTGCGCCGGCTGGCGCATGGTGCCCGGCACCTCCACCCGGCCGGCCCCGGATCGCGGCATCAGCGGGAAAAGCTCGCGGTGCTGTCAGCCTACGCCGGCGACGCCCTGGTTCAGGCGCAGGGCTTCGACCCCGCGCCCGCGCTGGATGCGCTGGCCGTCCAGGCCACCCGCGAACACCCGCAGCACTGGCGATGGGACGGGCAGCGTGCCACCGCACTGGGCGTGCAGGTGCACGCCGGCCAGGTGCAGCGGCTGGCCAGCGGCAGCTTTGGCCTGGGGGACGAAGTGAGCCGCTGCCTGCTGGGCCTGCCGCCCGCCTGGCGGCTGGCCGGGCTGCTGAGCCTGGCCTTCGAGGAAGACTTCGCCATCGTCGATGCCCGTGGCCCCGGCCCGGCCACCCTGCCCTGGCTGGCCGTGGCCCTGCCCTCGCACTGGGCGCCGCGCGACAAGTGCGGCCTGCCTTTCGCCGACGCCCACTCGCCGGTGGCCGACAACGCGCTGCTGCTGCAGGCGGCCGATGCGCTGATGCGGCTGGTCACCGGCCCGGACCGCTGGGAACGCTTCGTCTGGAACATCACCGGCCACCCGCGCCTGCATGCCCACCCGGACCACGTCGATCATCAGCGCTGGCCCGCGCGCTTCGACCCCGCCGTGGCCTGGTGGCGCACCGAACGCCAGACCTTCATCCCGCTGCCCGAGCGCGGGCAGGCCGTGTTCACGATCCAGGTGCAGACGCGCCCGCTGGTGCAGGCCATCGCGCCCGCGGAGGCGGCCCGGCTGCACGCCGCGGTGGCCAGCATGAGCCAAGCCGTGCTGGCCTACCGCAGCCTGGCCGACGTGCGGCAGCCGCTGCTGGACTGGCTGCAGGCCCGGGCCGGCGGCTGATGCCGCAGCTGCGGCGCGAAGCCTGAGCCTGCACGCGCGCGCCCCGGCCATGCACGCCCGCCCGCCGCCGCCCGGCCCCGCCCCAGCCCCGGCCGCATCGGCTGTCAACGCCGCGGACAACGCCGCGGACACCGCCCGGTGGCTGCAGGCCAGCGCCCTGCCCGCGCGCTGGCAAGGCCAGGCCGTGCATGCGCTGCTGCTGTGGCCCTTCGTCAACCATTCGTTCCTGGCACTGTGGCGGGCCTGGCGTGACGATGCGCGGCGGCCTGGCCGCCTGGTGGTCTGCAGCGCCATCGTCGACCCGCCAGTTGGCGCCGGCACCACACCACCTGCCGACCCGGGCTGCGAACTGGCCACCCAGCTGGCCCGGGCCTGGCCGCCGGCCACCGACAACCTGCACATCCTGGATTTCGACGGTGGCCGCGTGCGGCTGCTGCTGGCCATCGGCCCGCGGGACGCCCTGCGCCAGGCGCGGCAACTGCAGGCCGACACGCTGTGGCTGACCGAACCTGGCGCCGACCCCCAGGCGCTGGCGCGACGGGCCGCCCCTGGCGCCTGGCTGCTGGCCGGCGCGGCCGGCAGCGAAGCCTGGCAGACCGGGCTGCGCCGTGCCGGCTGGACGGACAGCGAGACCGTGCCGCCGATGCCCGCCGCCGCAGGTCTGGCGCGCTGGCGCCTGCCTGCCGACGCCCGACCCGGGCGGCGCCCCGGCCTTGCCACGTGCAGCCCGTCGGCAGTGCCGGGCAACGGCGGGCCACTGCCCGGCGCCGCCGGCCACGCGGTGGTGGTGGGCGCCGGTATCGCCGGGGCCAGTGCCGCCGCGGCGCTGGCCCGGCGCGGCTGGCAGTGCACGGTGCTGGACGCCTTGCCGGCCACGGCCGGCGGTGCATCGGGCAACCCGGCGGCGCTGGTACACGGCACGGTGCATGCGGCGGACGGCACGCATGCCCGCTTCAACCGCGCCGCGGCCCTGCACGCCCAGCGGCTGTACGCCGCGCTGCTGGCCCAGGGCGTGCCGGGCGCGCTGCAGGGCCTGCTGCGGCGCCAAGCCGAGCTGCCGGCCTGCCTGGCGCCGCCCGCCTGGGCCCAGCTCTGGCCGGCCGATGCGTTGCGTGCCCGGGCCAGCGGCCTGTGCGCCGAGCAGGCCTGGTTCTTCCCCGGCGCGGGCTGGGTCGACGCCCGGGCCACGGTGCAGGCGCTGCTGGCCACGCCGGGCGTGCACACCCGGGTCGATGCAGCCGTCAGCCAGCTGTGCCGCCAGGGCGACGACTGGTGCGCACACGACGCCACCGGCCAGCTGCTGGCACGCGCGCCGATCCTGGTGCTGGCACTCGCCGCCACGGGTGCAACACAGCCACCGGCGCACCCCCGGGCTGCCAGCCTGGCCGAACTGCTGCATCAGGCCGGGGCCCTGCCCTGCCCCCTGGGGCGCAGCCGCGGCCAGATCACCTGGTTCGACTCGGCCCATGCCGGGCGCGCGCCCCTGCCCTGGCCGGTCGCAGGCGGCGGCTATGCGCTGTTCCGATCCGCCCTGGGGGCGGACGACCCGCCGGCCACGCCCCCGTCACCCGGCCCGGGCATCGTGCTGTGCGGCGCCAGCACCCAGGCCGGCGACGACGACGGCCGCGTGCGCGCCGCTGACCACGCCTACAACCTGGCCCGGCTGCAAGCGCAGACCGGCATCGCGCCCGCGGCCGGCGCCGCACTGCAGGGGCGCGTGGGCTGGCGCGAGTACGTGCGCGACAAGCTGCCGCTGGTGGGGCCGGTGGTGGCCCAGGCGGGCCTGCCGGCTCTGCATCAGCCGCGGCTGGCGATGCTGCCGCGGGTACCCGGGCTCTTCGTGCTGGGGGCGCTGGCAGGGCGCGGGTTCACCTGGGGCCCGCTGGCGGGCGAGGTGCTGGCCAGCCAGGTGGACGGCCAGGTGGTGCCGCTGGAAGGCGACTTGATCGACGCGCTGGACCCAGGGCGTTTCTGGCTGCGCGAGCAACGACGAGCAAAACCGCCCTGAGCGCTGCCCGCAGGCGCGGGTGGCTCAGGCGGAGCCTGCCGTGCCGCTGGTCCCGGGCTGGGCTCCTTCAGCCCTGTCTGCCTCGTCGGCATCGTCACCCGCAGCGTCATCCGGCTCGGGCGGCAGGCCAGCGGCCTTGCGGGCGGCTTTTTCCTTTTCCTTCTCTTCCTTCTTCTTCTTCTTGGCCAGCTCGCGCTGGCGTTTTTCGAATGAGTAGTTGGGCTTGGCCACCTTTGTCCTTGGCTGCGTCAAAACCTGTATGAGAACACAAGTGCCCACCCGCGCCCTGACGCCGCAAGGCCTGCATCAACCCGGCCCGGCCTGGCGAGAGTTCAGCCAAAGTCGATCGTCTGTACCCCAGTGGGCGTGCCCAGCAGGCAGACGCTGGCACGGTGGCGGGCAAACAGACCCACGGTGACGACGCCGGGCCACTGGTTGAGCTCGGCTTCCATCGCCGCCGGGTCGCCGATGCGCAGGCCGTGCACGTCCAGGATCGGGTGCCCGTTGTCCGTCAGCACGCCCGCGCGCAGCACGGCGCGGCCGCCGATGGCGGCAAAGCGGCGCTGCAGCTGCGGCACGGCCAGGGCGATCACTTCCACCGGCAGCGGGAAGCCGCCCAGCACGGCCACGCGCTTGGACACATCGGCGATGCAGACGAAGCGGGCCGCCAGATCGGCGACGATCTTCTCGCGCGTGAGCGCGGCGCCGCCGCCCTTGATCATGCAGCCCTGGCCGTCGATCTCGTCGGCGCCGTCGATGTAGACGGGCAGGCTGTCCACTTCATCCGCCTCGCGCACTGCGATGCCCGCCGCGCGCAGGCGCTGCGTGCTGGCCACCGAGCTGCTGACGGCGCCGGGGATCTGCGCCTTGATGCCCGCCAGCGCGGTGATGAAGTGGTTGACCGTGGAGCCCGTGCCCACGCCCACCCACTGCCCGGGTTGCACGTAGGCCAGCGCCGCCTGGCCCACCAGGGCCTTGAGTTCGTCTTGCGTCATGGCCGGGGATTATCCGCAGTGGCCCGACAATCCCGCGCATGCCGCTCGTTCCCTACGCCCTGACCCGCCCCTTCCTGTTCGGCCTGGATGCCGAAGCCGCCCACGACCTGACACTGGGCAGCATCGCCCGGCTGCAGAACACCCCGGCGCAGTGCCTGTGGGCACAGCCGCGCATCGCCGACCCGGTGACGCTGGCCGGGCTGACCTTTCCCAACCGCGTGGGCCTGGCCGCCGGGCTGGACAAGAACGGCCGCTGCATCGACGGCCTGGGCGCGATGGGCTTCGGCTTCATCGAGGTGGGCACCGTCACCCCGCTGGGCCAGCCGGGCAACCCCAAGCCGCGCATCTTCCGACTGCCCGCGCGCCAGGCGCTGATCAACCGCCTGGGCTTCAACAACGAAGGCCTGGCGGCCTTCATCGCCAACGTGCAGCGCGCGCACAGCTTTCGCCGCGCCGGCGGCGTGCTGGGCCTGAACATCGGCAAGAACGCCGCCACGCCCATCGAACGCGCGGCCGACGATTACCTGCTGGGGCTGGACGGCGTCTACCCGCATGCCGACTACATCACCGTCAACATCAGCAGCCCGAACACCCAGAACCTGCGCGCGCTGCAGAGCGACGCCGCACTCGATGCACTGCTCACCGCATTGCAGACCCGCCGCGCCCAGCTGGCCGCGGCCCAGCGCCGCAACGTGCCGATGTTCGTGAAGATCGCCCCCGACCTGGACGAAGCCCAGGTAGGCGTGATCGCCGCCACGCTGAAGAAGTGCGGCATCGACGGCGTGATCGCCACCAACACCACACTGGCGCGCGATGCCGTGCAGGGCCTGCCGCATGCGCAGGAAACCGGCGGCTTGTCGGGCGCGCCGGTACTGGCGGCCAGCAACCGCGTCATCGCCCAGTTGCGCGCGGCACTCGGCAGCGCCTTCCCCATCATCGGCGTGGGCGGGGTGATGAGCGGCGCCGACGCGCAGGCCAAGATCGCCGCCGGGGCCGACCTGGTGCAGATCTACACCGGGCTGATCTACCGCGGCCCGGAGCTGGTGGCCGAAGCCGCGCGCGCGCTGGCCGCCGCGCCTAGACCGGCCAGGTACCAAAGGCCGGCTTAGGCCGGCCGGATGCAAAAAGGCCGGCTTAGGCCGGCCGGATACCAAACCCCCAGGCCAGCAGGCTGAAGCTGGCGAAGGCCAGCACGGTGCTGGTCATGATGATGCGGGCCACGCGGCCGTTGTCGGCACCGTAGCGTTCGGCCAGCAGCGAGACATTGCTGGCGCTGGGCAGGGCCGCCGCCAGCGTCAGCACCATCACCTGGAAGCCCGTGATCGGCACGCCCAGCGCGCGCGCCGCAGCGGCCAGCGCCAGCACCAGCAGCGGGTGCAGGAAGAGCTTGATCAGCGCCACGGGCAGGTAGTCACCCAGCGGCGTGCGGCCCTGGGCGTGCTGGCTGGCGCGCCAGAGCACCGCGCCGATGGTGAACAGCGCCACCGGGCTGGCGGCATCGGCCAGCATGCGCACCACGGCGTCCACCGGCCCGGGCAGCTGCCAGCCCAGGGCAGAGAACGCCGCGCCCAGCGCGATCGACCAGGGCAAGGGGTTCGACAACGCCCCGCGCAACGCGCGCCATGCCGCGGTGCGCGCGCCATGGGCGGCTGCACCATGCGCCTGCGCCAGCGCGATGCACAGGCTGCTGGTGATGAACAGATCGGCCAGGATGGTGCAGATCACCGGCCCGGCTGCCGCCGGCCCGAGCAGCGCCACCAGCAGCGGCACGCCCATGAAGCCGGTGTTGGGGAACGCCGCCACCAGGGCGCCGAAGGCGGCGTCCTTGAGCTGCACGCGCTCGCTCAGCGTCATCGCGATGGTGAAGAACACGATCAGCAGCCCCGCGGCCACGTACACCATCAGCACGCTGGGGTTGAGCAGATCGAACACCGGCGTCTTCATGCCGAAGCGGAACAGCAGGCACGGCAGCGCGAAGTACAGCACGAAGGCGTTCAGGCCCGGGATCGCGCTTTCTGGCAGCACATGGCGCCGGCCCGCCAGGTAGCCGGCCAGGACGAGGGCGAAGAACGGGACGGTGACGGCCAGGATGGCTTGCATGCGCTCCCGAGTATCGCAACCCCGCTGCGGCCCGTGGCCCGTGGCCCGGCACCGGGCGCTCAGGCGGCGTGGCGGGCCGTTCGTCGCATGCCGCAGGCAGCCCGCAGCAGACCGCCTATGCTTCGCGCATCCTGCTTTGAAGGCACCACGCCATGTCTGAAACCCGCCCGCGCAAGTCCTTCCTCGGCCGCCTGTGGTGGCTGGTCGATGCCAGCCGCCGCACGCTGCTCAATCTCATCTTCCTGGCGCTGCTGGGTGGCATTGCCTGGCTGCTGCTCAAGCCCGGCAAGCCCGAGTTGCAGGACAAGACGGCCCTGGTGCTCAACCTCGCCGGCCCGCTGACCGAACAGAAAAGCGGCAATGCCCGCAGCAGCGTGCTGAACCGGGTGCAGGGCAGTGACGACGCCAGCACCCAGCTGCGCGACGTGCTGGCCGTGCTGGAAGCCGCCGCCAAGGATCCGAAGGTGCCGCACGTGGTGCTGATGCTGGACGACTTTGCTGGCGCCGGCCTGCCCACGCTGCGCGAGGTGGCCGCGGCCATCGACCGCTTCAAGGCCAGCGGCAAGCCCGTCTACGCCTGGGGCGCGGGCTACGACCAGCGCAGCTACTTCCTGGCCGCCCATGCCACCGAGGTGTGGGTGCACCCGCTGGGCGGCGTGCTGCTCGAAGGCTACGGCCGCGCCCGCAACTACTACAAGGACGCCTTCGACAAGTTTGGTGTGCAGGCCACCGTGCTGCGCGTGGGCAAGTTCAAGAGCTTCGGCGAAAGCTATTCCGCCAGCGGCCCTTCGCCCGAGACCACCGAAGCCGAGAAGTACCTGTACGACGCGATGTGGGCCAGCTGGCTGGGCAGCGTCGAGAAGGCCCGCAAGCTGCCGGCCGGCACGGTGACGAAGCTGATCGACGGCCTGCCCGACAACCTGGCCGCCGCCGGCGGCAACCTGGCCCAGCTGATGCTGAAGGAAAAGCTCGTCGACAAGCTGAAGACGCGCGACGAGATGCGCGCCTTCCTGATCGAGAAGGGCGCCAAGGACGAAGCCGCCGCCAGCGGGCCGCAGCCCGAGACCACCTTCCGCCAGGTGAACTTCCAGGACTACCTGGCCCGCATCCAGCCACGCACCAGCGGTGACGCGGTGGGCGTGATCGTGGCCGAAGGCGAGATCGGTGACGGCCAGGCCCCGGGCGGCAGCATCGGCGGCGAATCGACGTCGGCGCTGATCCGCCAGGCGCGCGAGGACAAGGCCATCAAGGCCATCGTGCTGCGCGTCGATTCCCCCGGCGGCAGCGTCTACGGCTCGGAACTGATCCGCCGCGAACTGGAGCTGGCGCGTGCCGCCGGCAAGCCCGTGGTGGTGTCGATGGGCGACCTGGCGGCTTCGGGCGGCTACTGGATCAGCCTGGCTTCGGACGAAGTGATGGCCGACGAGACCACGATCACCGGCAGCATTGGCGTGCTGGCCGTGCTGCCCAGCGTGAAGGGCGCGATGGACAAGGTCGGCATCAACACCGCCGGCTACGGCACCACCTGGCTGGCCGGGGCGCTGGACCCGCGCAAGACGCTGGACCCCCGCATCGCTGGCATCGTGCAGACCAGCATCAACCGCGTCTACGCCGACTTCACGCAGACGGCCGCCAAGGCCCGCAAGACCACGCCCGAGAAGATCGACGCCGTGGCCCAGGGCCGCGTGTGGACGGGCGCGCAGGCCCTGGAACGCGGCCTGGTGGACAAGCTGGGCAGCCTGGGCGATGCCGTGGCTTCGGCCGCGGCACGCGCCAAGCTGCCGGCCGATGCGCGCGTGCTCTACGTCGAGAAGCCGCCCGGCCGCCTGCAAAAGCTGCTCGAGCAGTTCGGCATCACCGAAGGCAGCCTGGGCGCGCGCGTGCTGGCAGCCGTGGCGCCGGGGCTGATGGCGGCCGACCCGGTGCAGGCCCTGCTGCCCGGCGTGCCGCAGACGGTGGTCAACGGCGTGCGCCAGGACCTGGGCTGGCTGGCCCAGGTAGCCGAGCAGCGGCGGCCTTTCGATGCCATCGTGCACTGCCTGTGCACGGCACCCTGAGGCCCGGGCCGGCTACAGATTGCCGCGGCCCCAGGGCCCGGCAATCGCCACGGTGATGCCAGGCGTCTGGATGTTGACGAACAGCACGCGCCCGCTGGGCTCGAAGCAGGCACCGCAGAACTCCGACCCACGGTAGTCGCCGGCGGCCACCAGCTTGCCAGCGCCGGCAATCTGCGCGACGCTGAGCTGCAAGTTGTTCTTGCAGAAGATGTAGGCCTCGCCCGCGGCATTCAGCCCGAGCAGGCGCGTGCCGCTGCCGAAGGCATCTGGGGAAGCGCCACCGTCCTCGCACAGCACCACCCCGCCGCGCGGGCTGATGGTGACGTTGTCGGGGTTGTTGCCGGCCGTGGCCGCACCACTGACGAACAGCGCGCGAAGGCGCATCGTCGCGAGGTTCAGCTCCCACACTGCGCCTTCGCCCTGGCCGGGCTGGTTGCTGGCGTTCACGCCGGCTGCGGTATCGACGATGAACAGCCGGCCCGCGGCCCACCAGATGCCCTCGCCGCGGCTCATGCGCGCGCAGCCGGCAGCCAGGGCCTGGATCGTCGGCCCGGCCACGGCTGCCAAAGCGACGCCGCCGGGAAGACCGGTGACGGTGCGCGGGTCGGCATCGGGGTTGGCGATATCGACCCACTCCAGCTCGTACTCGTCGCCGATCTCGGGGTTCAACAGCGCCAGGCTATTGCTGGCCACCAGGGACAGCGGCTGCGCCTGCCGCACGATGGCGCGGATGCGTGCCGCCTGCAGCGTGCCGCCTTGCTGCAGGGTGCCCAGGCCGCCGGTCCGGTTGGTGGGGACGTAGCGGTACAGCGCCGCGGCGTTGCGGTTGTCCTCGGTCTGGTAGACGATGCCGCTGACCGGATCGACAGCCACCGCCTCGTGCACGAAGCGGCCCATGCCGACGATGGGCGTGGCCAGCGAAGCCGCCGGGTCGACCGCCGATTCGAAGACATAGCCGTGCTTACGCCCGCCGATGGCCGAGAAATCGAAGATCGTCTCTTCGCAGGTGAGCCAGCTGCCCCAGGGCGTGGGCCCGCCGGCACAGTTGCCCAGCGTGCCGCCGATCGAGGCATAGGCATCGGCCCACTGCCCGTTGCGGAACACCAGGTTGGTGGTGCCGCCACCGGCCACGCCAGTGAAGGGTGTGGGATCGGGCGCGCCGGGGTTGGTGACGACGCCGCTGGCACCGATGCGCACGGTGAGCGCGCCACCCAGCGTGATGATGCCGTTGACCGTGCCGGGCGCGTACACCTGCGGGGCCTGGATGGCGTCGGCCAGCCCGCTGGCCAGGCCACGCTCGTGGTTGCGCACGAGCACGAACTCGGTGCCGCGGCCGTCGCGTGAGACGCGGGCAGCGCGCACCACGGCCATGCCGTCGTGGTTGGACGGCGTGGGCCGGCCGTCGCGCATCGGGTCGCCCGTCCAGCCGTAGCTGCGGTAGCTGAAGCCCTCGGGCAGCTGCAGCAAGGGCAGCCCGGTGGCCAGGTCGGCCACGGGCGCGATCGGGCCGTAGGGCGACGCCGCCGAGACCGTCTGCTTGCCGCCGCCGGAGGTTTGCGCCTGGGCCTGGCGCGCCTGCAGCGCGCCCAGCGCACCGATGAAGGACGAGGCCATCAAGGCCCCTGAGCCCTGCAGCAGCCGGCGACGGGCCGGCGCGCGGGGCAGGTCGGAGGGCTCGGGCAGTGTCGGGTGGGGCATGGCGGTCTCCAGCAAAACGCGGTGCCCGCAGTGTGCGCAGCCCCTGTGAAAGTTTGGCGACCGCTGCGCGCGGCCGCGCTTCACGCCCGCGGCAAGGCTGCCGGGCGCGCCAGATCGTCGATCGTCTGCCCCTGCTGGCGCAAAAGCGCTTCCAGCGCCGGCAGCAAAGGGCCCAGGCGTTCGTCGATCGCGGCCCGTACGGTGTCGACGAAGACCTGGGTGCTGCGCTCGATCTCGATGTTCAGCGCCGTGCCTACGGGTTTGTCGGCGAAGGTCGTCATGCGCAGGGTCTCGGGGATCAGCCAGACCTCGAACCAGCCGCTGCCGTCGGCGGCCCGCCAGGCCTCGGCCACCGTGAGGCTGGCGCCGTTGATGGCGATGTAGCCCTTGGCAAAGACGTAGCGCATCCAGGGCGCCGGCACCGCGATGCGCAGCACGTGGTTGTTCTCGGGCCGCCGCACTTCGGCCACCGTGGCCTGGAAATCGATGTGGCCCGACAGCGGATGGCCGCCGATTTCCGCGCCGTCCCGGGCCGCCCTTTCGACATTGATGGCGCTGCCTGGCTGCAGGCTGCCCAGCGTGGTGAGCGCCAGGCTCTGCTGCATCACGTCGAAGCTGGCGCGCTGCGGCGCCGGCCGTGCGGTGACGGTGAGGCACACGCCGTCGACGGCGACGCTGGCACCGATGGCCAGGCCGTCATCGAAACCTTCGGGCAGGGTGAGCTCGAAGCTGCGCAGGCCTGCGCGGTCGTGCAGGGTGTGGACGCGGGCGATGCCCTGGACGATGCCGGTGAACATGGCGTCGAGCTTAACGGTTGCCGTGGATGGCCAGGGCTTCCAGCCCGACGGTGATGCGACCATCGGGCCACTCCAGCACCGGCCGCTTGATCAGGCTCGGGTGGGCCAGCAGCAGCGCCCTCACGGCCCCTGCATCCACGGCAGCGGCCTGCTGGGCCGGGGTCAGCTGTCGCCAGGTGGTGCCCTGCCGGTTCAGCAGCTTCTGCCAGCCCGGGCCCTGCAGCCAGGCGTCCAGCCGGTCGGGCGGCAGGCCGGCCTTCTTGAAGTCGTGGAACACGTGCGCCAGGCCCTGGGCCGTGAGCCAGGCGCGGGCCCGCTTCACGCTGTCGCAGTTGGCAATGCCGTAGACGTGCAGGCCCGCAGCGGTGGTCTCGGCGGCGGGGTCAGTGCGGGTCATTCGGCCCCCCGTCGCAGACCGGATCGGGATAGAAGCCGCCGTCGCGCACGCGGCCATCGTCACCGATGGAGACGCGGAACCACAGGCATTCGCGGGTGTCGTAGCGCCAGGACCAGATCTCGCCGCCCTGGCGGCCACCGCCGCGGCGGTTGCCGGGCGTGCCCAGGGTCTGCTGCAGCTTTTCGCGCGTCATCCCTGGCAGCTGGCCCTGCAGCGCCCAGAGCCGGGGTTCAGCCAGCACCTGCTCGGCGCGCAACAGGCGCCCGTTGCTGTCCAGGTCCAGCATCCAGGTGGTGCGGCCGAAGGGGCCGGTGGCGTATTCCAGCCGCTGCTGGGCCGGGCCCAGAACGTAGCGCGCGCTGGGCGGGCCCCATTGGCGCAGCACCTCGGCTTCGGCTGTGCCCGGGCCCGGCGGCACGACGACGCAGGCGGCCAGGCTGGCCATCAGGCAGGCGCCCGCGAGGGCGGTGACGATGCGGTTCATGCCTTCCATGGTGCATGCGGCGCCGCCGTCCCTGGCTGCAGGCCTGCCAAAAGCCCTGTTGTTGGCGTCAGAATGTCGCATGGCCTTGCCTACAGGCGATAGCACCGCGCTGCTGCAGCTGATCTTCGATCATGCCGGTGAAGGCATCAGCGTCTTCGACCGGGACATGCGCCTGGTGGCCTTCAACCAGCGCTTCCTGGACTGCACCGGCCTCAGCGATCGCCAGGCCGTGCTGGGCCTGCCGCTGCTGGACCTGCTGCGCTGCATGGCGCAGGCCGGCGAATTCGGCCCCCTGGCGGACACGGCGGCCCAAGAGGCCGAATGCCTGCGCCGCTGGCACGAGCTGCGCGTCGGCCCGCCGATGCTCACGCAGCGCCTGCGGCCCAACGGCCAGACGCTGGAACTGCGGCGCACCCCCACGCCCGACGGCGGCTTTGTCATGCTCTACGCGGACATCAGCCAGCGCCGGGCCGCGGAGGTGTCTCTGCAGCACCAGCAGCGCATGCTGGACCTGGTGCAGCAGACCACCGCCCAGGGTTTCTGGTTCTTCGACAGCGATCTGCGCACCACCGACGCCAACCCGGCGATGTGCCGCATGCTGGCCACGACGCGCCCTGCGCTGCTGGGGCGCAGCATCTGGGAATTCCTGGACGATGCGCAGGCCGAGGTGGTGCGCCACAACCTGGCGCTGCGCAGCCAGGGCGTGTGCAACGGCTACGAAGTGAGCCTGGTGCGCAGCGATGGCCAGCGTGTGCACTGCTTCAACAACGCCACGCCCCTTGTCGACGACGACGGCCGCCAGGTGGGCGTGCTGGGCCTGTTCTCGGACGTCGGCCCGCTCAAGCAGGCGCAGGCGGGCCTGCGACAGGCCAGCAAGCTGCTGGCGCAGAAGTCCCAGGTGCTGGCCGTCACGCTGGACAGCCTGGCGCAGGGCGTGCTGAGCGTCGACGCCCAGGGCAACATCACGGCCTGGAACCGCCGCTGCCTGGAACTGCTGCAGGTGCCGGAAAGCTTCATGCAGACACGGCCGAGCTTTGCCGCACTGGAGCAGTGGCAAGCGGATGCCGGGCTGATCCCGCGCGACGCGCCCCGCACGGCGCGCGATGCACTGCCCGGCCGCCGCGTGCGCGCGGATGGCGTCGTGCTGCTGGTGCAGACGCACGTGATCGCCGATGGTGGCGTGCAGGGCGGCATGGACGGTGGCGTGGTGCGCACCTATACCGACATCACCGCCAGCGCCCAGGCCGAGCAGGCCCTGCGCGAAAGCGAATCCCGCTTCCGCACGCTGGCCGATGGCGCGCCGGCGCTGATCTGGCAGTGCGACGCCGCCTATCGCGCCAGCTGGTTCAACCAGCGCTGGCTGCAGATCACCGGCCGCAGTCTGGAACAGGAACTGGCGCTGCCCTGGGCCCAGCGCATGCATGCCGACGACGTGGAGCATTGCCGACAGGTGCTTTATCGCGCCGGCCTGGAGCAGCGCAGCTACCACGTCGAATACCGCCTGGCCACTGGCGGGCCGGCCACGGTGTGGATCGAGGATCACGGCGTACCGCGCTTCGGCAGCGACGGCGCCTTCGACGGCTACGTGGTCTACGGCTGGGACATCACGACGCGGCGCGAGGCCGAAGCGGCGCTCGTCAAGGCGAAGGAAGAAGCCGAGCGCGCCAACCGCGCGAAATCGGAGTTCCTGTCGCGCATGTCGCACGAACTGCGCACGCCGCTGAACGCGGTGCTGGGCTTTGCGCAACTGCTCGAAAGTGATCCGCACGACCCGCTGAGCCCGCTGCAGAACGCGCGCGTCCAGGAGATGCTGCGCGGCGGGCACCACCTGCTGGCGCTGATCAATGACGTGCTGGATCTGTCGCGCATCGAAGCCGGCGCGCTGGACCTGCGGCTGCGCCCGGTGTCCCTGCCCGAACTGGTGGGCGACTGCCTGCGCCTGGTGGCACCGGCGGCCGATGAACGCCGCATCGCCCTTGTGGTGCAGCCCGGCCGGTCAGCTCTCTGCCGCGTGATGGCCGACGCGACGCGGCTGCGCCAGGTGCTGCTGAACCTGCTGGCCAATGCCGTCAAGTACACGCCCGTCGGTGGCTGCGTGACCAGCGGCTGGCAGCTGAGCGATGACGGCCAGCACGTCCGCCTGGTGGTGCAGGACACCGGCCCCGGTCTCAGCAGCGAGCAGCAGCTGCGGCTGTTCCAGCCCTTCGAGCGGCTGGATGCCAAGCACGGCGGGGTGGAAGGCGCAGGCATCGGCCTGGCCCTGAGCAAGTGGCTGGTGAGCCTGATGCAGGGGGACATGGGGGTGCAAAGCCTGCCGGGCCAGGGCTGCAGCTTCTGGGTGCAGCTGGCCCATGCCGATGCCGTGCCGTCGGATTGGGGCGGCCTGCAGGACGGCGCCCAGCCTGCCACGGCCCCGCCGCGGCACAGCACCGTGCTCTACATCGAGGACAACCCCGTCAACCAGGTCCTGATGGAAGGCATGCTGGCGCATCGGCCCGGGGTGCGGCTGCTGACGGCCGGGCTGCCGGAGACGGGGCTGTCGATGGCGCTGCAGTCCCAGCCGGAACTGGTGCTGCTGGACATCCAGCTGCCGGGCATGGATGGCTTCGAGGTGCTGCGCCGGCTGCGGGCCCAAGCCAGCACACGCCATATCCCGGTGGTCGCGGTCAGTGCCAACGCCATGCCGGCGGACCTGCTGCAGGCGCGCGAGGCCGGATTCGATGACTACATCACGAAACCCATCGAACTGCAGCTGCTGCTGGCCACCGTGGCCCGCGTGCTGGATGCCCCGGGCCCAGGCAAACGGGTGCGCTGATCCCGGGTCCGCGGGATTGGCGGTCGGCAACGGCGCACCGCATACTTTTGTTTCCGGTGCCATGGCGCGCACGACATGTCGTTGCAGCGCTCCGGGGCCCTCATCCGCCAAGGAATCCGATGCTCTCGAAGAAAACCCTGCCCCAGGCGCTGGTCCTGACCGGCCTGCTGGCCCTGAACGGCGCAGCCCACGCGGCGATCACGGTCTTCAGCACCCAAGCCGCATTCCAGGCGGCCATTCAGACCAGTGGCACGGACTTCTTTTCCGACGTACCCCTCACGTCCTTCGGCGGTGCTCCGCTGACGCGATCGGCGGGCGCCTTCACCTACCAGGCCAGCACGCAGAGCGTCGAGGCGCCGGTGGTGGTGTCGAACGCCTTCTTCGGCGTGGAGCCGACCGCCGGCAACCGCGCGCTCAGCACCTTTTCGAACCAGGACGCGCTGGTCCTCAGCGGCTTCAGCACCGGCGTCGGAGCCGTGGGCGGCAATTTCTTCGGTTCCGATTTCTTCGGCGGTTTCGTGCCTGCCAACCTGACCGTGACGGCCACCGACGCCATGGGCTCGGTGTCCTGGACACTGAACGGAGCGAGCAGCACGGGCTTCCTGGGATTCGTTTCGGACACCGGCCGGCTGCTGAGCATTTCGATCAGCGAATCCACGGGCGTCACCATCGGTCGGCCCTTCGTGACCGTCGACAACCTCGTCCTGGCCAGCGCCGTGCCGGAGCCCGGCACCTATGCGCTGCTGCTGGCCGGCTTGGGCGTGATCGGCTTCATGGCACGCCGCCGCGGCTGACCACGCGCCGCGCCAGCGGCGGCTGTACCTCGGGCCTGGCCCGGGGCGCTGGCCGGGAGGCGCAGCACGCAAAAAAGGGGTTGAACGTGAAAGTTCAACCCCTTTTTGCATCGTTGGTGGGCCCTGACAGATTCGAACTGTCGACCAACGGATTAAGAGTCCGCTGCTCTACCAACTGAGCTAAGAGCCCGAAATTTGCCCGACCTGCGGTGCAGTACCGCGGGCCAGCCTGCAAAGACGACTTCATCCGGGACGACCGCTGTTGCGCTCTGTCCTGTGCCCATCGGGTCGTGGCCGTTGCGAGGCCCAGCCCAGGCGGGGATGGTGGGTCGTGCGTGACTCGAACACGCGACCAACGGATTAAAAGTCCGCTGCTCTACCGACTGAGCTAACGACCCGACGCAGCTGGCGCAGCCCGTCTGCAGAGCCCACGATGATAGCGTGTTTTCACGCACGCGCTTCAGCGCGCTGCCGGGCGGCGGGCCAGCAGTTGCGAAATTGCCTCGCCCGCTGCCACCATCCCGAAACAGGCCGTGACGGTGACGCTGCTGCCGTAGCCGTGGCAGTTCAAGCTGCCGTCGGGGGCTGGCGCGCCGGCCCCGCCATCGCAGGCCTGCACGGGGTTCAGCACCGGTTCGCGCGAAAACACGCAGCGCAGCCCGACAGGGCGCGGCTCGCCCGGCATGGCGCGCGGCATCGCCCCGGCCTGCCGCAAGCGCTGGCGCAGGCTGGCCAGCAGGGGGTCGTGGCTGACCTGCGCCAGATCGGCCACTTCCACGGCCTGCGCCAGCCGCTTGCCTCCTGCAGCCCCCACGCACACCACCGGCACGCCCGTCTGCAGCCCCCAGGCCGCCAGCGCCGTCTTGGCACGCACCTGGTCGCAGGCATCGATCAGCACGTCCACCGGCTCTGGCAGCAGCGCCGGCCAGTTGTCGGGCTGCACGAAGTCTTCCACCGCCAGCACCCGGCAGGCCGGGTGGATGTCGGCAATGCGCTCGCGCAGTGCCCAGGCCTTGGCCTGGCCCAGCGTGCGGCCCAGCGCCTGCACCTGGCGGTTGATGTTGCTTTCGGCCACGTGATCCAGATCGAACAGGGTCAGCGCGGCCACACCGCTGCGCGCCAGTGCCTCGACGGCCCAGGATCCGACACCTCCCAGGCCGACCACGCCGACGCGGGCTGCGCGCACACGCTGGTAGCCCGGCTCGCCGTAAAGGCGGCGCAGGCCGCCGAAGCGGCGCTCGAGATCGGCATCGTCACTCGCGGCCGCCGGCGGGCTCTCGACCGCCGCAGCAGGGCTCGTCACAGCGCCTGCTCCATGCGCCAGGCCTGCCAGCGCACCCCCAGCCAGCCGCCGACCAGGATGCCGGCCAGGGACAGAAAGCTGCCCAGGGCCAGCGTCGAAACCCCCGACAACCCCTGGCCCACTGTGCACCCCACGGCCGTGACGCCACCTACGCCCATCAGCACGGCGCCGACGAAGTGGTTGGCTGTGTCCTCCGTGCCGCGGAAGCCCTCCCAGCGGAAGCTGCCGCTGGCCAGGGCCACGATGGCCGACCCGACGATCACGCCGGCAGCACTGACGATGCCCAGCGTCAACACGCGGCTGGTGTCGCTGAAGAACATCAGCCAGTCCAGGCTGTAGGCCAGTGGGGCGACGAAGCTGAGCGACTCCATGCGCCGGCTGTTCGTGGCGAGGAAGCTTTCCTCCAGCGTCACCGGATGCTCGGGCAGGTGGCCCAGCACGCCTGACACCCACCACACCGCCACCACCACCGCGCCGATGCCCGCGCCGCCCATCCACGTGTCCGCCTGCCGGCCCTCCGGCCGCGCGATGACGAAGGCCATCAACGCCAGGCCCGAGGCCAGGCCCAGGCCCAGCGCCCAGGCCTGGCGCTGGCCACCAGCCAGATGCGCGGCCAGCGACGGCAGGTCCTGCCCGGTCGGCAGCGCCACGGCAAGCTGATCGACGGTGCCCACGCGCAGCACGGCCGTGATGCCACGCAAGGTGGCATAGGCCGACAGCCCGAGCACGATGAAGACCAGCAGCGACTTGAGGCTGCCGCCGCCGATGCGCACCAGCGTCTTGCTGCCGCAGCCCGAGCCCAGCACCATGCCGACACCGAACAGCAGCCCGCCTGCCAGGTGCGACAGCCAGATCAGCCGCGGCGCGGCGTACAGCGTGTCGGCGGCTTCCACCCAGCCCAGCGCGACCATGCCGTTGAAGCCGATCATCGCCATGGCCATGGCCAGCAGCCACATGCGCATGCGCGCCCAGTCGCCCATGGTGACGATGTCGGCCACCGCACCCATGGTGCAGAAGCGCGTGTGCTGGGCCAGCGCCCCGAACAGCGCAGCCAGGCCAAAACTGGCCCACAGCACCCGCGCGGTCAGGCCAGGCAGATCGGACTCTTGCATGGCGCGATTCTAGGGATCGCCCGCCACACGCCGGCGGGGCGGCCTGGCTACTTGAGCGAGGCCAGGCGCTCCTTGCCAGCCTGCGCCGCCTCGGACTGCGGGTAGGCCTTCACCAGCTCTTCCAGCGTGCGCCGGGCGCTGCGCGCGTCCTTCAGCTCGGCCTGGCTGTTGGCCAGCGCCAGCAGGGCTTCAGGCGCGCGCGGGTGGTCGGGCGCAGCCGCCACGAAGGCGCGGAAGGTGGCGATCGCTTCCTTGTAGTCGCGCTTGCCGTACTGTGCGTTGCCCAGCCAGAAGCGCGTGGCGTCGGCGTACGGGCTGTCGGGATGGCGGCGCTGGAAGCTGCCCAGTGCTGCCACGGCCTTGTCGAAATCACCGGTGCGGATGATGGCGATGGCGTCGTCGAAGGCGCGCTTTTCCGCCGGGTCGACGGTGAATTCACGCCCGTCCAGCGTCACCTTGGTGGGCTCGAACTTGCGCAGGCGCTCGTCCAGGCTCTGCGCCAGGTCCTTCTGCAGGCGCTGCAGGTCGGACAGTTCCTTGGCGCGCTGCTCGTCGTTGCCGCGCATCTTGGCCAGCTCGCCGCGCAGGGCGTCGAGCTGGCCGTTCATTTCCAGCAGCGTGCGGCGCAGCTGCTCGAGCTGGGCCGTCAGTTGCGCCTTGGTCGCCGTCAGCTCGGCCAGCCGGGCCTTGTTCTCCTCCTCGCCCTGGCTCACGCGGGCGCGCAGGTCGACGATCGCCTTGCGCGCCTCGTCGTCGTCGAACAAACCGGCCTGCACCGGCAGGCTGGCCAGCAGCAGCGTGGCGGCTGCCCAGGCCAGCCGCGGGGCGCTGCGGGCAAGCCCGGCCTGGCTCACGGTGCCCATGGTGTCAGCGGTCCCTCAGCTCGGCGCGGCGGTTGCGCGCGTAGGCAGCTTCGTCGCTGCCCTGCACGGCCGGACGCTCCTTGCCGAAGCTCACGGCTTCGATCTGCCGCGCGTCTGCGCCCAGCAGCTCCAGGCTGCGGGCCACGGCTTCGGCGCGCTTCTGGCCCAGTGCCAGGTTGTATTCGCGGCCGCCGCGCTCGTCGGTGTGGCCTTCGACCACGATCTTGCGCTCGCGCTCGGTGGACAGCCGCTTGGCATGGCCTTCGATCATCGGCTTGAACTCGTCGCGCACGGCAAAGCTGTCGAAGTCGAAGTACACCACGCGCTGGCTGGTCAGGGCGGCCAGCGCCGCAGCGCCGGCGGCGGCGCTGCCAGCCAGGTCCACCGTGGTCACTCCCGACTGTGGCGCCGCGCCCGTGGCTGCGCCCCCTGCGCCGGCGCCGGCGCCCGCGTTACCGGTGGTGCTGCGGGTCTCGACCGGTGCGCCACCGCTTCCGGGCTCCTTCAGGGACACCGAACTGCCGCAGGCCGACAGCAGCGCGGCGGTGGCCAGCAACAGCAGGGAGGGGGACAGAGGTTTTCTGGTCATGATGCACTCCGATCTAAACGGGGAAGGCCCCCGAAACAAACAACTGCTTGCCCAGCGGCTGACAGCCCGGGGCGGGAAAAGTTCAGCTGCGGAACGGGCCCCAGGCCGGCTCGCGCACGTCGGCGCCGCTGCTCACCAGCCGGGTCTTGATCTTGCCGTCCAGCGTCGTTGTCACCAGGACATC
Source organism: Rubrivivax sp. (assembly GCA_027489455.1). Lineage (GTDB taxonomy): Bacteria > Pseudomonadota > Gammaproteobacteria > Burkholderiales > Burkholderiaceae_C > Rubrivivax. The sequence continues at coordinate 40,142 of JAIXZR010000060.1, forward strand.
GGCACCGCGGATACGACTGGCATAGACGATCTGGCGGCCGTTGGGCGCGAAGCTGGGGCTCTCGTCATCGCTGGTGTCGGTCAGGGGCATCACCGTGCCTCTCTGCAGATCCTGCGTCACCAGGCGGAAGGCATTGCCCTGGCGCGTGATGTAGGCCAGCAGCCGCCCATCGGGGCTGATGGCCGGGCTGATGTTGTAGCTGCCGCTGAAGGTGATGCGCTCGGGCGCACCCGCGGCCGTGCCGCCGCCCAGCGGCAGACGGTAGATCTGCGGGCCGCCGCCGCGGTCGCTGACGAAGAACAGGCTCTTGCCATCCGGCGCGTAGACGGCCTCGGTGTCGATGGCGCTGCTGCGCGTCAGGCGCACGGGCGTACCCCCGGCGGCGGCCAGCGTGTACAGCTGCGCCACGCCTTCGCTGGACAGCGTCACGGCCAGCTGGCGGCCATCGGGCGACCAGGCCGGCGCACTGTTGGAACCGCGGAAGTTGGCCAGCATCCGGCGCGCGCCGCTGGCCACGTCCTGCACCCAGACCACGGCCTTCTGCGTCTCGAACGAGACGTAGGCCAGTTGCCGGCCGTCTGGCGACCAGGCCGGCGAAATGATGGGCTCGTTGCTCGACAGCGCCACCTGCATGCCTTCGCCGTCGGCGTCGGTGATGTGCAGGCTGAAGCGCCGGCCCACCTTCAGCACGTAGGCGATGCGCGTGGCGTTCACGCCGGGCTCGCCCGTGAGCTTGAACTGGATCTCGTCGGCGATGCGGTGCGCGGCCAGGCGCAGATCCGCCGGCAGCACCAGCTTGCTCTGGCCGATCAGCTCTTCGTTGCGCACCGCGTCCCAGAGCTTGAAGCGCACGTCCCAGCGGCCGTCGGCCAGGCGCGAGACCGAGCCGGCCACCAGCGCATCGGCGCCCTTGGCCTTCCAGTCGGCCAGGTTGACGGTGCTGCGCTCGTCCAGCACGGCGTCGGCCGCGAAGGTGCGGAAGACGCCGCTGCGCTCGAGGTCGTTGCGCACCACCTGCGACAGCGGCAGGCCGGCGCTGGCTTCGTCGCGGAACACTGCCACCGCCACCGGCACCTGGGTGGCGCCGACGCCCGTCACATCGATGCGGAACTGCGCACTTGCCGGCGTGGCGGCTGACCAGGCCAGCGGCCCGCCCAGGCCCCAGGCCCCGAGGCCCGCGACGCGAGCCAGCGCCCGACGGCGCGTCTGCGCCGCCGTCATCGCCGCTGAATGAGTCTTGAACACGACATGCCGCGATTGTAGGCAGCGCCCTGTTGCACCCACCCCGGGCGCCGATAATCCGCCGGCCCCGCACACCCTCTCCTTCATGCCGACCCTTCTGCAGCGCTTCAAGCGCCTGCTGCCCTACATCCGCAACAGCCGCGCCGGCCTGGTCCTGGCATTGGCCGCCGCAGCCGTGACGGCGGCCACTGAACCCGCCATCCCCTGGCTGCTGGGCAAGCTGCTGGACCAGGGCTTTGCCGGCGGCAGCCTGCCGCTGTGGGTGGTGCCGGTGGCCATCATCGGCCTGTTCGCGGTGCGCAGCGCCTCGGGCTTCCTGGCGCAGTACGGCCTGGCCTGGACGGCCAACCGCGCCGTGCTGCAGCTGCGCCAGCGCATGTTCGCCACGTTGCTGGAGACCGCGCCGGCGGTGTTCAGCCAGCAAAGCAGCAGCAGCATCACCAACACCCTGGTCTACGAGGCGCAGGCCGGTGTCACGCAGCTGAGCGCGTCACTGCTCACGCTGGTACGCGACAGCCTCATCCTCGTGGCACTGCTGATCTACCTGCTGACGCTGAACTGGCAGCTGACCCTGATCGTGGCGCTGCTCTTCCCGGCCGTGGCCTGGGTGATGCGCCTGCTGGGCCGGCGGCTGCACCGCGTGACGGTGGAAGGCCAGCAGGCCACCGACCAGCTGGCCTACGTCGTCGAAGAGAACATGCTGGCCTGGCGCATCGTGCGCCTGCACGGCGCGCAGGCCGCGCAGGGCGGGCGCTTCGACCGCGCCGCCGAGCGGCTGCGCCACCTGCTGATGAAGGCCGTGGTGGCCGGCGGCACGATGACGCCCGTGACGCAGATGCTGGCCGCCTGCGCGCTGAGCGTGGTGATCGTGATCGCGCTGTGGCAAAGCCGCACGGGTGGTACGTCGGTGGGCGAGTTCGTGGCCTTCGTCACCGCCATGCTGCAGCTGGTGGCGCCGGCCAAGCACCTGTCGGACGTGATGGCCCCGCTCACGCGCGGCCTGGCCGGTGTCGAGCGCGGGCTGGACCTGATCGACCAGCACCCGCGCGAAGCCGGCGGCACCCACGACGGTGGCCGCGCCCGGGGCGAGATCGAGTTCGACGATGTGGGCCTGCGCTACCGCGCAGACAGCGCGCCAGCGCTGGAAGGCGTGCGCCTGCAGATCCGGGCCGGCGAGACGGTGGCCCTGGTGGGGCCTTCTGGCGCAGGCAAGACGACGCTGGCCAACCTGCTGCCGCGCTTCTTCGAGCCCAGCTCGGGCCAGATCCGCCTGGACGGCGTGCCGCTGCCGGCGTGGGACATGCTCGCGCTGCGCCGGCAGTTTGCGCTAGTCAGCCAGGACGTGGTGCTGTTCAACGACAGCGTGGCCATGAACGTGAGCCTGGGTGCCGCCCTGCCGCGCGAGACGGTGCGCGAGGCCCTGCGCGCCGCCCACCTGCTGGACTTCGTCGACGCGCTGCCGCAGGGCCTGGACACGCTGATCGGGCACAACGGCAGCCAGCTTTCAGGCGGCCAGCGCCAGCGGCTGGCGATCGCCCGCGCGATCGCGAAGGACGCGCCGATCCTGATCCTGGACGAGGCCACTTCGGCACTGGACAACGAAAGCGAGCGCGCCGTGCAGGCTGCGCTGGAAACGCTGATGCAGGGCCGCACGACGCTGGTGATCGCGCACCGCCTGAGCACCATCGAGCATGCCGACCGCGTGCTGGCCTTCGAGGCCGGCCGCCTGGTCGAGCAAGGCACCCACGCCCAGCTGCTGGCGGCCGGTGGCCTGTACGCACGGCTGCACGCGATGCAGTTCAGGACCTGAAAGGACACCCATGACCGCACCCGCCGCCATCTCACGCTACCCCGTGCCCGAGCTGTCGGGCCTGCCCGAGGACATGCGCGCGCGCATCCTGGAAGTGCAGGAGAAGGCGGGCTTCGTACCCAACGTCTTCCTGGCGCTGGCGCACCGACCGGCCGAATGGCGGGCCTTCATGGCCTACCACGATGCCCTGCTGCTGAAGGACAGCAGCCCGACCTATCCGACGGGGTCAGGCTCAAGCCTCACGAAGGGTGAACGCGAGATGATCATCGTCGCCACCAGCGCCGCCAACCAATGCCTGTACTGCGTGGTGGCGCACGGCGCCATCCTGCGCGTCTACGAGAAGAAGCCGCTGGTGGCCGACCAGATCGCGGTGAACTACCGCAAGGCCGACATCAGCCCGCGCCAGCGCGCCATGCTGGACTTCGCGATGAAGGTCTGCACCGCATCGCACACCGTGGACGAGGCCGATTTCGCCACACTGGCCGCGCATGGCTTCAGCGAGGAAGACGCCTGGGACATCGGCGCCATCACGGCCTTCTTCGGCCTCAGCAACCGGATGGCCAACCTCACGGGCATGCGGCCCAACGACGAGTTCTTCGCCATGGGCCGCCTGCCGCGGCCGCCCAAGGCCTGACGGCCTGGGCGGCGCGCTGCCATCAGGCAGAGGCCTGCAGCGCGCGGATGCGGTCTTCGATCGGCGGGTGGCTGCTCATCAGCGCCATGAAGCCGCTGGGGCGACCGCTGATGCCCATGGCCTGCACGCTCTGCGGCAGCTGGCCCGGATCCAGCCCGCCCAGGCGGGCCAGGGCGTTGATCATCGGCTGCTTGCGGCCCATCAGCGCCGCGGCACCGGCATCGGCGCGGTACTCGCGCTGGCGCGAGAACCAGGCCACGACGATCGCCGCCAGCACGCCCAGCACGATGTCCAGCACGATGGTGCTGATGTAGTAGCCGATGCCCGGGCCGTCGTTGGTGTTGCGCAGCACGACCTTGTCGACGAAGTAACCGATCACGCGCGACAGGAACACGACGAAGGTGTTCATCACGCCCTGGATCAGCGTCATCGTCACCATGTCACCGTTGGCCACGTGCGCCACCTCGTGGGCGATCACGGCCTCGACTTCTTCGCGGCTCATGCTCTGCAGCAGGCCCGTGGACACCGCCACCAGGGCGGAGTTCTTGAACGCGCCGGTGGCAAAGGCGTTGGGCTCGCCCTGGTAGATGGCGACGTCGGGCATGCCGATGTTGGACTTCTTGGCGAAGGTCTCGACCGTGCTGACGATCCAGCGGTGCGTGGGGTCGCTGCTGTTGTTGATGATCTGGGCACCGGTGCTCCACTTGGCGACCATCTTGCTCATCAGCAGCGAGATGATGGCGCCGCCGAAGCCCATCAGCGCTGCGAACATCAGCAGCATCCACAGGTTCAGTCCATTGGGAGTGAGGAAGCGGTTGACACCCAGCAGGCTCGCCGCGATGCCCAGCACCAGCATCACGGCCAGGTTGGTGACGACGAAGAGCACGATCCGTTTCATGGTGATGGCGGGGCCCTGAAGGCCCGGTGGGTTGCGCGGATGGGCGGGATGTTAGGGCGCCGGGCGGCGTTTCAAGACCGCCAGGCCGGCAGCAGGCCTGCACCGCCTGGGGATGTTGGCCTGCCCGGGCCCGGGCCAGGCGGCCGATCAGCGCCGCAGGCGCAGGTAATTGGGCTGCCCGGCCGGGAACAGCTCGAACAGCTCGGGGAACTGCCCCAGCAGCTTGGTCGATGCGCCGCTGCGGCCCAGCAGCGCAGCTTCGCGCAGGCGCTGCGATGCGACGCGGAGTTCCAGCGTCTCGCCGCGCTGCAGTTCTGGCATGCAGGCCAGGATCTGCCTTGCCCGCTCGTGGGCGGGGGTCGACCCCGCCGCAGGGCCGCGCGCAGATGCGGGTGCGGGCGCCGCCCGTTCGGCCGCGGGCGGCTTGGCCGCCACCGGCGCGGCGGCTGGCGCACCGTCGGGCGGGGCCGTCATGGATTCGGCCGACGCTGCTTCGGCAGCGCGCACCTTGGGGCGGGTCTTGCGCGCCGGCTTGCCGGCAGCGACGGGGGCTGCAATGTCTGCCGCTGCTGTGGATGCGACGTCGCCAGCCAGCTCATCGGCAGCCGCGCTGGCGGCCTTGCCGCGGGCCCTGCTGCCGGTCTTGGCCGCGGTGCGGCTGCCGGGGCGCGCGGGCTCGGCAGCCGCTGGCAAGGGATCGGCAGTGGCCAGGGCCTCGGCCGGCGCAGCTGCCGACGCCGTCTTGCGCGCGGCCTTGCTGGCGGTCTTGCGCGCAGCCTTGGCCGCTGTCTTGCGGGCCGGCGGGCCGGCCGTTGCCGCGGTGCTGGCCGGGGCCTCGGCGGCGGCCGAGGGCGGCGGCGCTGCTACGGCGGGGCCGTCGGCCACGGACGGGGCGGCAGGCGGGCGGGCCGCTGGCGTCGCTGCGGAGGTGACGGCTGCAGGCGGGGCGACAGGGGCGGCAGGGGCTGGAGCGGCTGCCCGCCCCTTGCGCCCCGCGGGCTGGCGGGCGGGCCGGCCGGCGGGCTGCCCGCGCGCCGCCGTGGCCGGGCTGGCGGCGCCGGCGGGCCGGCGGTGCTCGAGCACGGTGAAGTCGTCGTAGACGTCGCGCGTCTCGTCGCCAGTCTTGCCGTGCTGGCCAATGCCGCGCACGACGCAACCCTTTTCGCGCAAGCGTTGCACCAGAGGCGCGAAATCGGAATCCGACGAGGCGATGACGACGACGTCAGGCCGTTCAGCCAGCACCAGATCGATGGCGTCCACGGCCAGAGCGATATCGGTGCTGTTCTTGCCGGCGGCCAGGTTCACCATCGGCTTGATGCCCAGGCGCTTGAAGGTGGCCTGGTGCTTGAGGGCCCCTTCGGCCGTGCAGTAGGCGCGGCGCACGTGCAGGCCGCCATGCTGGTTCAGCAGCAGGCGCACGGCCTGTTCCATCACGTCGACCGACACGTTGTCGGCGTCGATCAGCAGCATCACGCGATCGATGCTCACGGGCGGGCCCCCGGGCGGGTGTGGCGGAGCGCGCGGCCATCGCGGGGCAGTGGTTTCATTGCAGCTTCCAGTTCAAGGTCTCGCCGGCGCGCAGCGGCTTGATGAGTGCGTCGCCGAAGGGCAGGGTTTCGGGCAGGGTCCAGGCCTGGCGCTTGAGGGTCACCGTCCCGGTGTTGGCGGGCAGGCCGTAGAAGGCCGGGCCGTACAGGCTGGCAAAGGCCTCCAGCTTGTCCAGAGCGCCTGCGGCTTCGAAGGCTTCGGCGTAGAGCTCCAGTGCCGCCGGCGCCGTGAAGCAGCCCGCACCGCAGACCGATTGTTCCTTCATCACCGCGGCATGGGGGGCGCTGTCGGTGCCCAGGAAGAAGCGCGGGCTGCCGCTGGTGGCGGCCTGCACCAGCGCCTGGCGGTGCGCTTCCTTCTTGAGCACCGGCAGGCAGTAGTAGTGCGGCCGCAGGCCGCCAGTGAAAAGCGCATTGCGGTTGTAGAGCAGGTGGTGCGCAGTCAGGGTGGCGGCGGTGGGGCCGGGCGCTTCGGCCACGTACTGCGCGGCTTCGCGCGTGGTGATGTGCTCGAAGACCACCTTCAGCTCGGGGAAGTCGCGGCGCAGCGGCTGCATCACGCGGTCGATGAACACGGCCTCGCGGTCGAAGATGTCGATCTCGCCGTCCGTCACCTCGCCGTGCACGAGCAGCAGCAGGCCTTCGCGCTGCATGGCCTCCAGCGTCGCGTACGTTTTTCGCAGGTCGGTGACGCCCGCGTCACTGTTGGTGGTGGCGCCTGCCGGGTACAGCTTGAGCGCGACGACACCGGCATCGCGCGCGCGGCGGATCTCGTCCGGCGGCGTGTTGTCCGTCAGGTAAAGCGTCATCAAGGGCTCGAAAGCCAGCCCGGGGGGCAGCGCCTGCAGGATGCGCTGGCGGTAGGCCAGCGCAGCCGCCGCCGTCGTGACGGGCGGGCGCAGATTGGGCATGACGATGGCCCGCGCAAACTGGCGGGCCGTAAACGGCAGCACGGCCGCGAGGGCCGTGCCGTCTCTGAGGTGCAGGTGCCAGTCGTCGGGCTGGCGGATCTGCAGCTCTTGTGTCTGCGGATGGGCGGTTGCCTGGGGCCAGGCGGCGGAAGGGGCGGTGCTGTTCACCGCCAGATTCTCGCATCCGGCCCTGGCAACCGCCCCGCCGTGGGCAGGGCGGTTGCCCGGCGCCCTTAGCGCAGCACCTGCAGCACCGTGCTTTCGCTGGCCAGCGGGTTGTCCGCCACCAGCACCAGCAGGCCCTTGTTGCCAGGGGAAGCCGTCAGCCCGGCAGCCGGGTCGACGGTGTACGGCACCTGCGCAGCCGTGCCGCTGGCCAGCACCACCGAGCTCTGCGACGGCGTCACGGCCGGCTGGTTCAGCGTGATGTACTGGAACTGGCCACCGTTGGGCAGCCTGTCCAGTACCGTGCCGCCGGCGAAGTTGCTGGACGTCACGCGCACACCGATGCGGCTGCTGGCCGTGATGTTCATCAGCGACGGGAACACCGAGATGATGGCCTTGCTCGAGTCGAGCGCGAAGTCGGTGCGGAAGAACGCGCCGGTGCCCGTCGTCGAGGTGCCCGTGCTGATGAAGTTGGCGTTGACGTTGGTCGCGGCGTTGAGGTTGCGCACGGTGAAATCGGTGACACCGTCGTCGTTGGTGTCGATCTCGATGTTGAACACCGCGGAACGCAGCGTCGTCACCGGCTTCCACAGCGACACTGCGAAGTCCAGCACGTCGCCGCTGGTCACGCCCGTGGGCAGAGGTGCCGGCACGGCGTTGGCACGGTAGCGCACGCCCACGGCACGCAGGTCCACCGGCAGCACGTTGCTGCCAGGCACCAGGGCCGGCTGGTCTTCGGCGTCTTCGCCGCCGAGCAGCTGGAAGACGTCGACCGACGTGCGTGCTGCACCGGCGTTGCGCAGTGCCAGCAGGTTGGCGCGGCCGCCCACCGAGACGCTGGAGGCCTGGCGCGGGTACATCAGGTAGGGCACGCGAACGGTGTCGTTCGGGCCGGCGCTGATGGTGACGAAGCCGTCCTGCTCCAGCGCGTCGAAGCGGTTGGTGCAAGCCAGATCGGGTGCGGGCGGGTTGGTGTTGGTCGTGCAGGTGTCCAGGTTCGTCAGCTTGTCGGGGAAGCCGGCGGCATTGGTCGGCAGGCTGGCCGCGTTGGCCGTGCCGATCAGCTGGAACGTCCCCGTGCTATTGCCGGGCACCGTCAGGGTGCTGGTGCTGGCGCTGAAGGTCATGCCACGCGCCAGGTCATCGGCGAAGCGGGCTGCGACGCTGATGGTGTAGGTCTTCGGCGAAGCGTCCAGGTTCTGCACGGTGATGGTGCGGGACACGCTGCTGGTCCCCAGGGCCGAGAAGGCCTGCGGACCGAAGGACGCTGCCGCCTGGAAGTACGGGCTACCGCTGGTTTCGACGTTCTGGGCGTCGAAAGCCAGGGTGCCCGTGGCCACCGCGCGGTCGACCGCCACGCGGCCGGCACCCATGCGGGTGAGCGTGGCCAGGGTGTTGCCGCCGGCCGCCTTGGTGGCGAAGACGTTCACGTCGGCCGTGTTCATCAGCGCGGCCTTGACCTGCCAGGGCGCGAACGTGGGCTTGGCCGACAGCACCAGGGCTGCAGCGCCAGCCGTCAGCGGGCTGGAGAAGCTGGTGCCGCTGTTGGCGTTGCCGCCGCTGCCGGTGCCCACATCCGCCATCCAGATGTTGGTGCCGGGGGCAGTGATGTCCGGCTTCAGGCCACGGCCAGCTTGCGAAGGCCCGCGCGACGAGAAGCTCGAGATCAGGTCGACCAGGTTCACGCCGCTGGCAACGTTAGGCGCGTCGCCCAGCGGCGTGATGGTGCCCTGCAGCGTGGGCACGCTGGACAGGGCGTTGCGGACTTCCAGGCCTTCGGCGGTACCGATAGAGAGGCTGGGCGTGGTCACCAGGGGCGATGCCGCGCCGACAGCCATGCCGAACGGGCCGGCACCCGCGGCGTTGTTGACGATAATCGAGGCCACGCCGCCAGCACGCTGGACGTTCAGGGCCTTCTCGCCGAACTGGCAGACCCCACGATCGGCCAGGCCGATGCGGCCGCCCAGCGCCGGGATCGCCGGCACGGCCGGGCCCGGGTCGGCCAGGTTGATGGGGTCGGAGCAGGCCAGGTTGGTGTTGTTGCCGACGGCCGTGTTCGGGCCACCGAAGCCCAGCGTGGCGGTCAGCGGGCTGGTCAGCGGGGCGCTGAACGCACCCGCGATCACCGCGTAGGTCTTGTTCAGCGGTGCGCCGACCGTCAGCGTCGGGCCCGTCAGGGTGGCCGGCTCGCTGGCGGCCACGCTGATGAGGGTGTCGGTGGCCGAAGGCGTGCCGACGATGAACGGAATGTTGTTGCTGTTGCCTGCCGAGGCCACGACCGTGACGCCGGCGCGCACGGCATTGCGCGAAGCTTCCGACAACGAGTTGGTCAGCGGGTTGCCGTAGGAGGCACCCAGCGACATGTTCAGTACGAAGCGCGTGCCGGCCGGCAGCGCCGGGTTCTGTGCGCCGGGCTGGCCTTCGTTGGGCAGGCCCAGGGCGTACTTGACGACCGAGTCGATGCTGTTGACCAGGGCGCTGCCTTCGCAGGCGCTGCTGATGCGGCTGCAGCCGCGGTAGGCCAGGACCACCGCATTGGGTGCCGAGCCCGGCTGCAGGTTGGCGCCAGGCACGGCACCGCCGGCGGCAGCGCTGGCCGATTCCGTGCCGTGGCCGGCGAAGTCGGTGGCGGCCTGCTTGTTGTCGATCGGGTCCGGGTCCGGCGTGACGGTGCCGACGGTCACGTTGTTGACGATGCCCCAGGTCTCGCCCAGCCAGTCATAGCCGCCCTTCACGCGCGGGCCGTTCGGGAACACGTTGGGCGTGTCGCCGATGGTCGTCGGGCCGGCACCGCCCGTGGCGCCTTGGTAGTAGGTCACAGTGCCCGGGCCGGAGAAGCTGGCGTGCGTGTAGTCCACGCCGCTGTCGATGACGGCGATGGCCACGCCCTGGCCGCCGTTGCCGCCCTGGTTGACCGGCAGCGAGCCGATCAGCTGCGGCACCGTCGGCGCCGTCTGCGACATACGGTAGACGCCGGCAAGCTCGACCAGCTTCACGCCGGGGACACGGCGCAGCGCTTCGATCTGGCTGGCGTCGATGTCCACCACCGCCGCGTTGACGCTGAACTCCAGCGTGTTCTGCACCTTGCCGCCCAGGGCGCGGATGGCGTTCAGGCGCGGGGCCTTGGCGTTGCGGAGGTTGCTGCTTTGCTGCTGCATCTCGGCGCGCATGGCGGCCGTCACACGCTGGGCCACGACCGGGCGCGCGTCGACGACGGACGGCTCGACGAACTGCACGATCACGCGCACGGTGCCGCTCAGGGCTGGCTGGGTGGTGTCAGCAGGCGCAGCCTGGGCACCGCCGCGGCTTTGCACCAGCAGCTGGGACAGCGGGGTCTGGGCCTGGGCGATACCGGCAGCGGCCAAGGCGCAGGCCATGGCAACCAGACGACGCGCGGGCAGTGACCGGCCGCGCTGAGCGGCCGAGAACGAAGTGGACATGGCTCGGAACCTCGATGCAGAGAGGGGGTGACTGAAGGCGGCCGCAGCGGCCACCTCGACTCAGCACGCGCGGCCCGGGGGCTGCGCGAACATCCTCAAACTATGTCTTGAGTGAGGCGCTCTGGCACACCGGTTTGCCCCAGCGCCCCCCGAGGTGAGGGGATTCACTTGCAGTGGTTCACCCTGGCGCTGCGCCGCAGCGCGACAACAGCACTGCCTGTACGGCGGCCAGGTCCTGCAGCGCAGAGCCAACAGACTTGAAGACGCTGATGTCCCTGTCCGATGCAGGGGCGCTGGCGGTGGCCAGATGGCCCTGCAGCAGGCCTTGCAGATCGCCCAGGATGCTGCCCGGGGGCAGGCGGCCCGCCGCCTGGGCCTGCAGCAGGTCGCCGGCTTCGGCCAGCGCGCCCGGGCCGTCGACGACGATGCGCGCACGGGCCATCGCGGCGTCATCGGCCTCGCGCATGTCGGGGCGGAAGCCGCCGACCAGGTCCAGGTGCACGCCCGGGCGCAGCCAGGCGCCGTGCACCAGTGGCTGCTGCGATGTCGTGGCGCAGCAGATGATGTCGGCCTGCCCGGCCGCGGCCGCCAGATCGGCCACGGCCTGCACCTGCAGGCGGCCCGCGGCAGGCGGTGCAGCGTCGGTCTCGGCCTGCAGCGCGATGGCCAGGGCCTGTGCGGCTGCGGCATCGCGGCCCCAGACGTCCAGCCACTGCAGGCCCGGCCGCAAGGCCGCGTGGGCACGCGCCATCCACGGCGCCAGCCGGCCCGTGCCCACCAGCAGCAGCCGCCGGGCGTCGGGCCGCGCCAGGTGGCGCGCGGCCAGCGCCGACGTGGCGGCCGTGCGACGCAGCGTGACGGCCTCGCCGTCCAGCCAGGCCAGCGGCGCACCCGTCGCACGGTCCAGCACCAGCACGCTGGCCTGCACGGTGTGCGGCGCGGCCGGCATGACCGTGACGATCTTCGTGATCACGAGTCGCTCGTTCCAGGCCGGCATCAGCAGCAGCGTGTCCTGCGCGGACAGCGCATGCGCGTGGCGCAGCGGCACCGTGGCTGGCGCGCGGTGGGCTTGCTCCAGGGCCGCCACCAGCGGCCCCCAGGGCAGGCAGGCGTGCACGTCGCGGGCTGAATAGACTTGCATGGTGCAGGCCAGTGTAGTCATCGTCGGCGGGGGTGTGATGGGGGCGGCCACGGCCTGCTTCCTGGCGCGCGATCATGGCCTGCAGGTGACGGTGCTCGAGCGCGATCCGCTGTACCGCCGCGCATCCAGTGCGCTGTCGGCCAGCTCGATCCGGCAGCAGTTCTCGCAGCCGGTGAACATCGCGCTGTCGCTGTGGAGCCTGCGCTTCCTGCGCCAGGCCAGCAGGCAGCTGGCTGTCGGCGACGAGTCTCCAGCCATCGGCCTGGTCGAGCCCGGCTACCTGTACCTGGCCGCCAGCGACGCGGGCGCTGCCAAGCTTTCGGCACTGCAGCCGATGCAGCGTGCGCAGGGGGCCGACATCGCGCTGCTGACGCCACAGGCCCTGGCGCAGCGCTTTCCCTGGCTGCACACCGCCGACCTGCAATTGGGCAGCCTGGGGCTGAGCGGCGAGGGCTGGTTCGACGGGCCGGCCCTGCACCAGGCCTTCCGGCGCAAGGCACAGGCCTGCGGCGCACGCTTCATTCAGGCCGAAGCTGTGGGCTTCGACACCCGCGCGGGCCGCGTGCACGCGGTGCGATGCGCCGACGGCAGCACGCATGCCAGCCAGCGGGTGATGCTGGCTGGCGGCGCCTGGACGGCACCCCTGGCCGCCCAACTGGGGCTGGTGCTGCCGGTGGTGGCGAAGAAACGCGATGTGTTCGTGTTCGACAGCCCGGCGGCGCTGCCGGGCTGCCCGCTGGTGATCGACCCCTGCGGCCTGTGGTTCCGGCCCGAAGGCCGCGGCTTCATCGGCGGCGCGCCACCGCGCAACAGCGACGGCATCACCGACCCCGACGAGCCGCCGCTGGACGCCATCGACCACGCGCAGTTTGAAGAGCAGCTCTGGCCCGCGCTGGCCCGGCGCGTCCCGGGCTTCCAGGCGCTGCGCCTGCGGTCGGCCTGGGCCGGCTACTACGAGATGAACACCTTCGACCACAACGGGCTGGCCGGTGCCCTGCCCGGCTGGGACAACGTCTGGACGGCCTGTGGCTTCTCGGGCCACGGCATGCAGCAGGCACCGGCGGTGGGCAGCGCGCTGGCGGCCCTGGTGGCCGGCGGGCGCAGCAGTGCGCCGCTACTGGACCCGCTGTCGCCTCAACGATGGCTGGATGGCCAGCCGCTGCTCGAGATCAACGTGATCTGAATGCCGAGGGGCTGGCTCAATGCGCCAGGATCTTCGACAGGAATTCCTTCGCCCGCGGTGAGCGCGCATTCGGGTCGCCGAAGAAGGCGTCCTTCTTGCAGTCCTCGACGATCTTGCCCGCGTCCATGAAGATCACGCGGTGGCTCACCTTCCTGGCAAAGCCCATCTCGTGCGTGACGCACATCATCGTCATGCCTTCGTTGGCCAGTTGCACCATCACGTCCAGCACCTCGCCCACCATCTCCGGGTCCAGCGCGCTGGTGGGCTCGTCGAAGAGCATCACGATCGGGTCCATGCTCAGCGCGCGCGCAATCGCCACGCGCTGCTGCTGACCGCCGGAAAGCTGCCCGGGGAACTTGTCCTTGTGCACCATCAGGCCCACGCGGTCCAGCATCTTTAGGCCGCGCGCCTTGGCGTCGTCGGCGCTGCGGCCCAGCACCTTGATCTGCGCGAGCGTCAGGTTCTCCGTCACGCTCAGGTGCGGGAAGAGCTCGAAGTGCTGGAACACCATGCCCACGCGCGCGCGGAGCTTGGGCAGGTTGGTCTTGGGGTCGCTGATGCTGATGCCGTCGACGACGATGTCGCCCTTCTGGAACGGCTCCAGCGCGTTCACGGTCTTGATCAGCGTGCTCTTGCCGCTGCCCGAAGGCCCGCAGACCACGACGACCTCGCCCTTCTGGATGCTGGTGGTGCAGTCCGTCAGCACCTGGAAGCTGCCGTACCACTTGCTGACGTTCTTGATGTCGATCATTTCAACGGCCTGCGCTAGCGGATGATGGCGATCTTCTGCTGCAGCCGCCGCACGAGCATGCTCAGGCTGAAGCAGATCACGAAGTAGACGACGGCGGCGATCAGGTAAGTCTCGACCGGCCGGTTGAAGTTCTTGCCGGCGATCTCGAAGCCCTTGAGCAGGTCGTAGGCGCCGATGGCGTAGACCAGGCTCGTGTCCTGGAACAGGATGATGGTCTGCGTCAGCAGCACCGGCAGCATGTTGCGGAAGGCCTGGGGCAGCACGATCAGCTGCATGGTCTGCGGGTAGGTCATGCCCACCGCGTAGCCGGCATGCACCTGCCCCTTGGGCACGCTCTGGATGCCGGCGCGCATGATCTCGCTGAAGTACGCCGCCTCGAACAGCGTGAAGGTGATCATGGCCGACACCTCGGCCCCC
>JAIXZR010000296.1 GCA_027489455.1 Rubrivivax sp.
CGGCCGCGAGCAGGTCGATGTCGATGAAGTTGTCGGCCTCGAGCTTGAGGAAGTAGCTGTCGGCGATGTTGCGTCCGCCAAAGAGTGCCCATGCGCCATCAGCAATGAACAGCTTGTTGTGCATGCGATGGTTGATGCGGCCCCACTGCCAGGGTGCCGCGGCGAAGCGCCCTAGCACACCCCTGCCGCGAGCGACGGTGAAGGGGTTGAACAGGCGGACTTCCACGTTGGCGTGCGCGGCCAGGCCCAGCCACAGCGGATCGGCACCGCCCGTGTAGAGATCGTCGATCAGCACCCGAATGCGCACGCCGCGCGATGCCGCGTTACGCAGGGCGCGCATCACGGCGCGGCCGGTGCTGTCGGTGGCGAAGTGGTAGTACTGCAGATCCAGGCTGGCCTGCGCGCGCTCGATCAGCTGCAAGCGCGCATCCAGTGAATGGGGTCCCAGCGGCAGCAGGCGCAAGCCGCTGAGCCCGGGCGCGCTGCCGTCGGGCATCTGCGCCTGCGGCGCGGGTTCGGGCTGGCGGGCCGTCTCGGGCGCCGCCAGCTGCGCCATCGAGGCCAGCGCCAGACGACCGAGCGGCGTCTGCGCCGAGATCGCCACCGCATGGCTCCTAGGCGCAGCAGGATCCAGCGCAGGCAGCGTGCCGCAGCCCGACAGCCCCAGGCAAACCAGCCAGCACAGCACGCGCACCAACGGACCGTCGCAGACTTGCCGACCGGACGAGATGCGAGATGTCAGGGTCAGCGGCGGGTGAGCCACTTCAGCCAGATGTCGCGCCGCAGCACCAGCAGCAGCAGGCAGGCCACCCAGACACCACAAGCCAGCGCGAACAGTTCGCCGCCATCACTGCTGCCGTCGGCATTGACCACAGCCACACCCAGCGGTGTGAAGAGATGGAAGAAGATCGCGCCGCTGATCACGCCCAGCCCCAGTGCAGCGCCCAGCACCTGGAGCGCGCGCCGGCTGGCCATGGCCGCACCGCCCAGCAGCAGCAGTGAAGCCACCAGTTCAGCACTGCCCACCACCCGGGCCGAGAAGATGCCCCCAGGCGCGAACACGCCCGGAAACCCCAGTGTGGCGGCCCAGGGGTCGAGCTTGCCCTGGAAGATGTACACCGTCTCCGGCGAACCGGTGAACTTGAAGAACAGCGACTGGATGAAGACAAAAGCGATGTACAGAGTGGGCACCCAGTGGCCATGACGGCGCAGGAAGTTCATCACCGGCCTTTCGTTGGAGAGGGACAGGGTGGCCACGGTCACTTCTGCAGCAGTTGCGGGAACTTCTGGTTGGCCGTGGCCAGGTAGCCCGGGATGTCCTTCTGCCACTTGGCCTGGACGTCGGCGTCGTAGTTCAGGTAGAGCTTGTCGTCGCGGACGGTGAACTGCTCCGGGTCGACCTTGACCAGGTAACCCTGTGCGACGCCATAGGCGCAGTAGCCGCCGTACTGCGGCGCGTATTTCTCGGGGTTGGCCTTGAAGAGCGCGAGGTTGGCGGCGCTGGCGAACTTCCACTTCGCGCCCTTCCACTCATGGACGAAGCTGTCCAGGCCCTGCACCGGCTTGCGGGCGGTGAAGTAGGCCACGGTGTCGTAGCCGTTGATGGCGGTGTCGGTGCGGCTGCTGAAAAAACTGCTGTTCTTGAGCGTGTTGATGGGCGGCTCGGCGGCTGGCGCTGCGCGGCTGGCCAGCAGGCCGGCCAGGCCGCGAAAGGCGGCCAGGGTCTGCCGGCGGGAAGGGGTGGGCGTGGCGGTGCGCATGGATCGGGGCTCCTCGGAATGTGGGTGAGTGAGGGTGGTTCAGTCGCTCAGGCGTAAGCCGGCCTGCGGCTGGCACGGGCGTGGGCCCGGGTGGCAGGCGCCACGCCGAAGCCTTCGGGCGTGGGGATACCCTGCTGCTGGCAGTGGCCCGCCAGCAGGGCAAAGTGGTGGACGGTGTGGCTGGCCAGAAAGACGAGCTCGCGGCCCAGGCTCGTGGCGACGACGAAGCTCGACTCACCGGCCAGCCCGCCCAGGCCCCGCTGGCGCAGCGGCGTGTCGATGGCGGTCTGGGTGCAGCGGCCCAGCGCCTCGTGCACCGACCACAAGCGGCGCTGGGCCAGGTGCGCATCGGTCTCCAGCGCGGGGTCGCGCGGGCGGGCGTCGTAGTCCACCGCGCCCGGCTCGGCCGGGAACAGCAGGGCCTCGTAGTGCTCGATCACGTGGCGCAGGTGCGATCCCGTGGGGCCGGCATATGCTGGACGGCCCGGCCCGCCGTGCGCAGCCGCCAGGTGCAGCGCCTGCACCAGCAGCTGCTGGTTCAGCGCCAGCAGGCGCAGGGTCTCTTCGGCGGCGGAGGTGTGGGTGGCGGGCATGGGGTGGACCGGTTCGCTTTGTGTCGCGGTTGATCGTGTGTCGTGGCCTGATCGGGTCGATTACAGAAATGCGGGCCGGCTCGACGTCTCAGTCCGTGAAGGGGTACAGCGGCGTCAGCGCCTTCTCGCGCCGGTAGGCCTTCATGAAGTCGGCCCAGCGCATCGGCGCGAAACCACGCCGGCGGTTGGCCGCGCCGATCTCGAACAACCAGCGGTACTGGCGCATCAGATCGCGCCAGGCCTGCAGCAGGCTGGTCTTGCGATCCCAGATGTGGGTGCTCTCCGCACCCGCGCCATTGATCTCGACGATGGTGAAGCCCTGCCCGGCCTGCACATCGGCAAAGCGCTCGAAGCGCACGTCGAAGCGGCCGAAGTGGAACTCCGGCAGCGCGCGGGCGATGTCTTCGAAGCGCGCTTCCATCGCTGGCGTCACCAGGTGGCTGCCGTTGCGGAAGATGGCCCCGCGGCTGTGGCTGCCGGCAAAGGCCAGACGCACCGATTCGCCGGGTGCGGGCACGGTGTCCAGACGCTCGGTATGGCGGTGCAGGTACAGGTGCGAGAGCTGGCCGGCGCGCGGGTCGGCCATGATCAGTTCGCGCAGGGTCCGCTGGCCGTCGCCCACCACATGCGGGAAGTACTTCAGCGTGATCGAGACGATGCGCCCTCGCGCCTGCCCGGGGCGACGGCAGTAGAAGATGCCGGCCTCGCCCTCGAAGGGCACCAGGCGCTGCAGCACCAGGCTGGCGCCGCGCGGGAAGGCCGCCAGATAAGCCTGCAGCTGCGCGGCCGAACGCACCAGCTTCACGCCCGCGCCGCGGCAGCCCAGGTCGGGCTTGGCGACGACGGGTAGCGCGATGCCGGCGTCCTGCAATTCGGCGAGTGCGGCCTGGGCCTCCACAGCCACATCCAACCCCGGAGCTTCGGGGCGGTGGATGCGGACGAAGGGGGCCACCCAGGCCGGTGCCGCCTGGACCGCCAGCGCCAGGATCTCCGACTTACTCTCGCCGAAGAAGCCACCACCCGGAAACGAAGGGTTGGCCGCCGTGGGCAGCAGCACGCCGCGGTGGCGCAGCATCAGCCAGCCGGCGTAGGCCATCACGGGCGGGTAGAAGGCCCACATCGGCCAGAACTCGAAGAAGCTCAGCGCCGGGCCGTCGTCGGCTTCCAGCGGCGGCATGCCGCGGTGCACGTGGGCGGGAAGGGGGCGCCAGGGTGTGGGCATCGGCCCGCTGGCGGTGGCTTCAGGCATGGATGGGGTGGACATCGCTGAGCGTGCGGTAGGGGGTACAAGGGCGGGGCCGACGTGTCCGTCAGTCGGCTGCGTGCGGGCGTCCTTACAGGCATTTCGGCCCGTGTAAGGACCGTCCGGTGCCGGCGACGAACGCGATGAGTGCAGCCCTGGTCGGCTGCTCGACGCCACGTTCACCCTCGATGGCCCTTGTCGGCCCGCACACCATGCCGAACGCCTCGCCCTCCCTCGTCCACACGCTGGCCCACGCCGCTGCTTCCCTGGTGAAGCCGGGGCAGGACTACCACGTCAAGCTGGCACGCAGCCCCGCCGATGTGCAGGCCGTGCAGGCCCTGCGCTTCGAGGTCTTCAACATCGAGCTCGACGAGGGGCTGGTGGCCTCGTACGACACGGGGCTGGACGCCGACCCCTTCGACGCCCAGTGCGAGCACCTGATGGTGGTCGAACACGCCACTGGCGCCGTCGTCGGCACCTACCGCATGCAGACCGGTCTGCGTGCGGCCCGCGGCCTGGGCTACTACAGCGCGCGCGAGTTCGACTTCGCGCCCTTCGAAGCCGAACGGCCCCGCATCCTGGAGCTCGGCCGTGCCTGCATCCATCTGCGGCACCGCAACTTCGCGGTGCTGAACCTGCTGTGGAAGGGCATCGCGGCTTTCGCGCAGGCGCAGGGGGCGCGCTACCTGCTGGGCTGCAGCTCGTTCACCTCGCAGGACACCGCGCTCGGGCTGGCCGCGTGGCACAGCCTGAAGAGCCACCAGGCCCCGGCCGCCTGGCAGACGCGCCCGGTGCCCGCCTTCGAGTGCCTGGCCGCCGCACCTGCCGCCGTCGCGCCGCGTGTGCCGCGCCTGCTGTCGGCCTACCTCGCGCTGGGCGCGCGCCTGTGCGGTCCGCCGGCCATCGATCGCGAGTTCCGCACCATCGACTTCCTCACATGGCTGGATATCCAGTCCCCAGCCGTCGTGGCGCTGCAGCGGCGCGGCCGCTTCACCGCTTGACGCGAGGGGGCGGGCCCACGCCTGCAACCGGCCGCGCGCGGCGCAGCCAGCGCACCAGGGGAAAGACCAGGGCCAGCGCAATGACCGGCAGGGCCACCGCCAGCGGCAGCGGCAGCCCCAAGGCTTCGGCCAAGGCGTGGCCGATGGCGGCCGACAGTGCAAAGAGGCCCGCGGTCCACAGCGCTACCGCCAGCAGCACCCACAAGGTGAAGGGCAGCAGCGCCACGCGCACGAAGCCGCAGGCGGTGTAGGTGGCCAGGCGCAGGCCGGGGATGGCACGGGCCAGCAGCACGGCCGTGCCGAGCTGGCCGCGCAGCTTGTCGCGCGCCCAGTCGGCGCGCGAGCCACCGTAGCGGCGCCGCAGCCAGGCCATCCGCCGCGCGCCCAGGCCCAAGGCGTACAGGCCCAGATCGCCGATTGCGATACCGGCCGCGACCGCCGCCAGCGACAGTTCCCAGGAGATCAGGCCCTGGGCGGCCAGTGCCACGCCGGCAGCGATGGCCAGATCCTCCAGCAGCAGGGTCGTCAGGGCCAGTGCGAGGGCGATGACCAGCGGCGTGCCCATGCCGGCCAGGGCGGCTTCGAACCAGCCCTGCAGCGCGTGCCAGAGGTTCAGCATGTGGCCTCGAAGGCCTGGGCGATGGCTTCGCGCAAGGCGGCCTTGAGGTTCCAGGGCATGGAGTGGTTCTGGCCTTTCATCAGTTCCTCATGGGCGTTGCGTAGCGCCCGCGGCAGCAGCGTGCGCACGCCTGGCCACTGGCCGACGTGCTGCATCGGGTGGATCCTCTCCTGCGCTGGGGCCAGCGGGGGCGCAGCCGCCGGCGCCTGAGCCAGTGCGAAACGCCCAGCTGGCCGGCGTCTGGTTGTGAAGCGGCAGGAAGAACGGGAGGACGCGGCATGCGGTATCGAGCGGGCTCGGGCGTTGGATCGGCACCGGTTGTCCCTAGGTCGACCACGGCCGCCCGGCGTTACAGCCGGCTGTGCCGGACAGGGTGGACGATTGGCAGCCCCCGTGCGCTGCCAGGCTTCTGCCCGTGCCACACACCCACCCCACCGCCGCTGGTACCCCTGCGTGGGGCTGGCCGAAACGCGCGGCCAGCGGGTGCCGCTGGCCGCCCCGGTCTCGATCAGTTGGCTGCCAGGCCTGCGGACCCCAGCGGCATGCCAGTACTGATGCCCAGCGGGCTGAGCGAGCCGTCAGCGGCGATCGCGAAGCTGCTGATGTGCGGGGCACGCGATGCGAACACATGCAGTTGGGACCCGTCGGGCGACACCGCCATGTCGATCGCGCCGGCGTTGTTGCCGGTGCTGCCTGCGATGGCCGCCAGCAGCGTCAGACGCCCGTCGCGCCGCACCCCGAAGGCACTGACATTGCCAGGCCCGGCGTTGGCCGAATAGGCGAAGCGGCCGTTGGGGGTGGTGGCGATCCAGCACGCCGCGCCCTGGCCATTGGCCAGCGCTGCGGTGACGACCCGCGGCGCGTCGATTCGGCTGTTGTCGACGAAGCGGAACGAAGAGACCGAGCTCGTCGCCGCCTCCGACAGCACCAGCGTGTCGTTCGGCGTGAAGGCGTGGCCAAAGGGTGTCACCCCGGGTGTCTGGGTGACGCCCCGGCGCACCAGGGTGCCGTCGGCGGCGATGCTGTAGGAAGTGAGCCGCTGGGTGGCGCGTTCGGCGACCACGAGCACGTCGCCGTAGTTGCTGATGCTCACCTGCGCGGCCGCCGTGCCACCGGCCTGCGACAGGCCGCGGATGCCATCGACCAGCGGCGTCAACACGCCGGCGTTGTTGCGGAAGCCTACGACCCCGCCATCGCCCCCGGCGTTGAGGACATAGACGAGGCCCCCCCCATTCGGCCACGCTCGTCGGGTTGAGGCCGTTGGTGGCGACGACGGAGGTCAGGCTCATCGTGCCGCCGCCGAACTCGAAGGTCGAGAGGCTGTTGGAGCCCGCGTTCACGACGAAGAGATAACGACCGTCGCGCGACAGCGTCACGGCGCCTTGCGAGCCCAGGCCTGCGCCAGTGCCGTTGCCGCCGGTGGGTACGCTGGCCAGCAGCGTGGGGGCACTGCCTGGCACGCGGCTGTAGACCAGCACCTGGTTGCCTGACACGGCGTTGCTGCTGATGAACAGCTTGCCGTGGCGCCAGGTGCCGCCGGTGTCGACGCCGCCTGCCAGGGCGGGTGCGCTCAGGCCGGCAAGAAGGGGGCCGGCGCCCAGGGCTGCGAAGCCGCGCAGGGTCTGGCGGCGATGGAGTTCGATGTTCATGGGTTTCCTTCGTGAGTGGACGATGCGTGGGGGGTCTGGCGTCTGCGGGTCATGCCCGGCGTGCCCGTGTCATGAGGCCGAGCAGCCCCAGACCGCCCGAGGCGAGCAGCAGGCTGCCGGGCTCGGGCCAGGGGCGAGCGAGTCGAAATCGTCGGTCGCAGCGCCGATGACGGCAGCCTGGAAGCTGGCGGCACTGGTGTAGACCACCAGGGCAGCATGCGACGCGGCCGGCAGCCCGCACAGCGCCAACAGCGCGAGACATCGTGCCGCACGAGGGCGGGGTTTGAACTTCATGGCATCTCCTGCAGGGTCCGCACTGCGGCGGATGCCGCGGCATGCGGGGCGCACCGTGTGGCGCACCTGTGATGGCGTCGGAGCGGGACGGCAGCGCTTACTCAAGCCGGCCCGTGGCCAGCAGGGGCCCCGCCTTGGCGGTTTGCAGGAAAGCCCCGGCGCGCCGTGTCGGCGCGGGGCGATCGTGCAAGACCGGGCAGCCCTGCGGTGGGCCAATGGCTAGGAGGCTGGCATCTGGCGCCGGCCGACGTGCTGTACCCCCATGCCTCCGGTCAAACCCATGGACCCCTTCCATTGCCAGCTTGGTCAGCTCCGCCCTGCCCTGCTGCGCAGCGCCCGGAAGCGACTGCGCAACCCGACCTGGGCCGAGGACGCCGTTTCCGAGACCGTGCTGGCCGCCCTCCAGAGGCAGCCCGAATTCCACGATCCGGCACGCTTGCGCGCCTGGCTCTACGGCATCCTGCGGCACAAGATCACCGACCAGTTGCGGCTGCACCTGGGCCATGACGGGCAAGGTGTACTGACCGAGGCTGCCGAGGGCGAACCGGCCGAGCTGGACGACCCCAGCCCGCTGGCCGACCCGATGCACGGCGCAGCCAGCCGTCAGTTCATTCAGGCCTTGCAGCGCCAGCTGACTGCCATGCCGAACACGCAGGCCCGCGCCTTCATGCTGCGGGAGCTTCTGGGCGAAGGGCCGCAGGCCATCTGCGACGAACTGGCCATCACCACCGGCAACCTGTGGGTGATGTTGCACCGCACCCGCTACCGCCTGCGGGACGCGCTGGCCGAGCACCGGGCCTGAACGGACACGGCTCGGGCAGGCTGCAGGGCCCGGGCCGCTAGCCGTGCTGCTGGCGGTAGCGGCTGGGCGTGGTGCCCAGGTGCCGCCGCATCGCGTGGCACAGGTGCTGCTGGTTGGCGAATCCGCTGTCATGCGCCACGTGGGCCAGACTCAGCGACGTATTGCGCAGCAGCTGGGTGGCTTGCTCGAGCCTTTGCGCCAGCACGAACTGATATGGCGTTTGCTGGGTGAACTCGGTGAAGGCCTGGGCAAATCGGTTGGCCGGCATCCCCGCGTGGCGGGCCAGATCGGCCACCAGGATGCGCTGCGACAGGTGCGCCATCACATAGCCCCGAAGCCGCTGCACCAGCCGGTGCGACATCGGGCTGCCAGCCGAGTCGGGCCGTTGCAGGTGCCGCACCATGCGGACCAGTAGCAGCCGTGCGAGGCTGTCGCTGGCCTCGACGGCCAGGCTTCCGGCCGTCTGCAGTTCAGCGGCCAGTTCGTCGGCCAGCGGCCGGCTGCCAGCCAGCTGCGCATTGAAGAGCGGCAGCTCGGGATCGAAACCCATCGAGCCATCGGCGTCCAGGGCTTCGGGCCGGAAGTAGATGGTGAGGTGCCGGCTGGGCAGGTCCTTGCGCCAGGCCGCCGTGGCACCGGCAGGCGCCAGGAAGATCGCGTACCGCCGGCATTCGTAGCTGCGCGACCGCCCATCGTCGATGCCGCCCGTGACGCGGGCCGGTGTCAGATTGACCGACAGGCGCGACACAGGCAGCGCGGGCACCTTCAGGTCGTAGGGCGGCGAGGTGTAGATGGCGGAGCACACCGAGGTGCGGTCGCTTTCACGCATCAAGGCTTCCAGCTGGCGTCCGCCTGCGCCAGCCAGGACGCTGGCATAGGCATCGGCCCCATGGCGCAGGTGGGCCCGGTGGTCCGGCTCGATCTCAGAGCTCATGGCACGAGTGGGCATCGACGTGGCCCTGCAAGCCAAGTTGCAGCGGCCCGCCGAACGATCACTTCTTGACCCAGTTGCGCGTCATCTCGTCGAAGCGATGCGTCTTGAGGAACTGCACGGTCTCCGCCTTCACCTGCTCACGCGAAAGCTTGCTCATGTCACGGGGCGCACCCGTCACCGGTACCCACTGCGAGGTGCTGTCGTTCCAGCGGTTCATGCTCAGGAACTGGTCGCGCATGGCCTTGATCTCCTCGCGCGTGGGCACGCCTTCCGGCATGGGCATGTCGCTGCGAAGGACCCAGTTGCCGGTAGCTTCGTCCCAGCGGGCCATCGACAGGAAGGTGTCGCGGTCCATCTTGACCTGGGCGCGCGTCGTGGTACCAGACTGAGCAAGGGCCGGTGATGCGGCGAAGGCAGCGAATCCCAGCACGAGGCTGGCAGTGAGGATGGAACGGGCAAGGGTGGGCTTCATGGGGAACTCTCCGGGTGGGTTGGCAGGGCCGGAACGGTTCCGACCTGCTGCTGTGTCGTGGTCACCCCCCAGCGGATTACAGCTGTCCTCCTGCGGGCTCATCGGCGTCACAGATGTCGAGAGTCGATGAGGCGGCCCAGGGCCATGGCCCGCTTGTGCCTGCGCTCAACGACACCTTCGGTCCGGATCCCTCAGTTGCGGCCTGTCGGACGGCTGTGGCCGACTGTCACAATCCCGCTGCCGCCGTCCGCTTCCAATGCCCCCGTCTCCGGAGCCAGGATCAAGCCAATGTCCCGTTCTTCCGCGCCAAGCCAACGCGAGAGCAGCGCGCCTGTCGGGGCCGGCGCGATGGCGTACGGCAACGCCATCGCGCAGGCGGGCGGCAATGAAATCGAATGCCTGGCCCGACAGGCCGAAGACGCCGCGGTCTATGTGGCGCTGTACGACTCACCGGCGTATGACCTCAAGGTACCGCCACTGGAAGTGTCGCGCCTGTCAGTGCACCTGACGCCGGCGGTCGCCACGGGTGCGCTCGACGGCGACCGGCTGGTCACCTACCGCGCACCACGGCACTCTGTCTACCTGACACCTGCCCACGCGCCGTCGCAGTGGTCCAAGGACCGACCCAGCCGGCACGTGAACATCTACTTCAAGAGCGCGGCATTGGATGGCGAAGCGCTGGCACAGGGCCATCTGGACGAGGCCGCAGCCGCTTGCATCAACGCCGCCTTGGTCCGGGTGCTTCCCGGCATCCGAGACATCGCCGATGGTCTCGCCGCAGAGCTGAGGGCCCCCAACCCCTTGAGCGCCGAGGCGGTCGATTGCCTGGCCCGGCTGATGCTGGTGCGGGTGGCGCGGGCCCAACTGCGCTTGCAGAAAGCGAGCTCACCCATCACCCCGGTGATGCTCAAGCGCATCCAGGACTACGTGCGGGCCAACCTCACCGGGCAGATCCTGGTCGGTCAGTTGGCGGCCGTCGCGGGCATGTCGGTCAACCGTTTCGCGGACGCCTACACCACCCAGACCGGTCAATCACCGCACCAGTTCGTCTTGACGCAGCGCTTGGAACTGGCGGCATCCTTGCTGGCACGCACGCGCATGCCGCTGGCGGAAATCGCCGTCGCCTGCGGCTTTTCGAGCCAGCAGCACCTCACGAACACCATGCGCGCCAAAGCTGGCACCACCCCGGCCAGGTACCGCTCAGACGCAAGTGGACAACGCTTGGTCGCGGGCTGACAGTCGCCGGCGATGCAGCGTCATTCGTGTGCATGGCGCTGAACCCGCGGCGCATAGCGGCGCTCAGGGCGGGTTGAACAGCGGATGATCGCTCGTCAGACTGCAGTGCAAGCGTAGCCTCAAGGCCCCACAGCCTCGCTTACTGACGCGGGTCTACCCCAGCATCGATAGCTCCAGCGCGACGCCGATCAGCAGCATCCACAGCAGCACCCGCAGTAGGAGCCAAGCGACCGCAATCGCTGCTGCGAGCCGGCACCGGCCGGGCCCATGCGGGGCTTGCGGTCGGGGTCGCGGTTCATCGCCAGCCACAGGGCACCTCCTACCGCCCTGCACCTGCGGGCTCTGCCAACAAGTAGCCGCCCTGGCGGGCGTTCCTGACCCAGAATAAGCTGCAGCCGATGGGCCTTCGCGATGTGATCGGGGCCGTCCCAGCGCGTGCGACGAAGTTCGGATTTCTCAGGCCTTGGAACTGACGCTGCACCGGCCATGCTCACACCCCTGTTCGACTTCACCGACCCCAGCGCGGCAAACGCGTGGCAGGCCATCGACGACCGCGTGATGGGCGGCATGTCCCGCAGCACGATGCGCCACGACCCAGCAGGCCATGCCGTGTTCGAGGGAACCGTCTCGCTGGAGCGCAACGGTGGCTTCGCCTCGGTGCGGTCCAGCCCCGGCGAACGGGGCCTGGCTGGCGCCAAGGCCTGCTTGATCGAACTGCGCGGTGACACCCAGCAGTTCAAGCTCAGCCTGCTGACCGACGACGGCTTCGACAGCCTGAACTACCAGGCCAGCTTCACCCCCCAGGGCACCGACTGGCAGACCTTGCGCCTGCCGCTGGTCGCCTTTCGCGCCAGCTTCCGCGGACGCGAAGTCATCGGTGCACCGCCACTGGACCCTGCGCGCATTCGCCAGGTCGGCCTGCTGTTCGCGGCACGCCGGGCCGGCCCCTTCCAGCTCCACATCCGGCGGATCTGCCTTAGCTGACCGGGCCGACGAACAGCGAACGAAGAAGGGGCCGCCCAGCGCCCCCGGCAGCCCTCAAGGCAGGCCGCGCTGTGCAAAGCTGCTGACCGCGGCGCCCGCCAGCAAGACCAGCAGGGCGACCACGAGCGCATAGGCCCGGTAGCTCGCCGAGGTGGGCAACACCGGCACGACGGACGGCCAGAAGTTGATCGCCGTGTGAAACAGCAGTGCCGCCACCACGCTGCCTGCGGTGCGCTTGACCAGCCATGCGAACACGACAGACAGGGCCACGACGCTCAGCAGAAACAGCGCGAGCGGAATATGCGCCTGCGCGGTGCCATCGATGAAGAACAGCGGCAGGTGCCACACACCCCACACCAGCCCCAGACACAAGCTGGCGGCTCGCCAGCCCAGCCGATCTTGCAGATCAGGCCCTGCATAGCCGCGCCAGCCGAACTCTTCCCCCAGGGGCCCGCCCAGCAGCAGGACCAGCGGCAAGTTCACGAATGTCATCAGCAGGTGCCCGGACGCAGGCGAGCTGGCGATGTCACCCCCCAGCGCGACGTGCAGACCTGCCGCCAGCAGCATCACGGCCAGGGGCAAGAGCAGCGCGAAGGCCCACCATCCCCACCCGATACGCCACTGGAGGCAGCGTGAAAGCCAGGCGCGCAGACCCTCGACCTGGCGGGTGCCAGCCACCACCACGATCGCGGCCAGGCTGGGCCCGAAGCTGCCGGCAAACATCAGCAGTGTCGCCAGCCACGGCAGCTGCGGCCGAATGGCCGGCGACAACGCCCAGCATGCCCAGGACCAGGCGAACGTCAGCGCGAAGAAGCCGATCAGCGGCGAGCGCTGCAGCCGCGCCCGCAGCGTCATGGCAGGAACTCGTGGCGCAGCGCCTTGACGCGCCCGACGAAGTAGGCCTTGCGGCCTTCGGGCCGCATCCAGGCCGCTTCGCCGGTCATCGGGATCAGCATGCCGCCTTGCGGCTGGTAGTCCGAGAAGGCGCAGTCCCAGGGCAGCATCACCATGGCACCTTCATTCCCTGCCCCAGCACCCCGGGCCTCGGCGCGCACCGAGGTGATCAAGCCCGCGTCGTTGAAGCGGAAGAGCAAGGTCAAGGCGATCGGGCCATCGATCAGGCTGGCCCGGGCAGAAGCGTCGTCCACCCCAACCCAGCGCACGCCCTGGCTGGGCAGCAAAGCGGTGGGATACCACGGGCTTTCCGCGAAGTAGCGCATGAACTCACCGCGTGCGATCTCGCCTTCGCCCTGCAAGTCGGCCACGGTGAACCAGCCCAGCACCTTGACCATCAGCCTGCCGTGGCCGGCGATGTAGCTGTCCTCCACGTGCGCGGGCAGGCCGGGGAACATGACCACCCGGGCATCCCACAGGAAGCCCGGCCTGTGCGTGACCACCCGCTGCCGCGATGTGAACGGCTTCCATTGCTCGGCAGTGGCAGACATGTTGATCGTGCCGGTCATCTCGATGCTGGCCGCGGCGATGATCGGCTGCCCATCGGTCAGCACCTGGCGGAAGTAGCGCTGCACCGGTGGCGGCAGGCCCTCGAGTTCACGCGCGTCGAAGCGCGCGGGTGATGGCAGTCGTTCCCGGGCGCCAGCGCTGCCCGATTCGAGCTGGGTCGTGTGCGTGCGTACCAGCTCGGTCCACCGTGCGGCGCCGAGTGCGCGCCATCCGGCTGCGAGGACGACCAACGCGGCCAGCGCGATACCCACCCACAGCATGACCGTCATTGCAGCTCCTCGGGCTCGCGCCGTGTCGATCACACCAGCACGGCCTCGACCGGCCGCCGCAGCGAGCGCGGCAGCACCGGACCACGCCCGAAGCGCACGACGAGGTCCGGCCGCTGGCCCGTCAAGCCCAGTGCGGCGGCGAAGGGCGGCCGCAATGCTGCCACTTCGACTGGCTGGTTCAAGAAGGCATTGCGGATACCCAATGCGGTGGCCTGCAGCGCAAAGCGCTGGTAGCAGCGCCCGACGTCGACCCAGTTCGCTTTGTCGGCGGCCTGGCCGACGAAGACCGCGATACCTGCAGAACTGCGCACCTGCCGCGCGTACTTGTCGTTCTCGCCCTTCGCGGTCAGGAGCCAGCGAAAGGCCACATCACCGATCCACGACGGGATGTTCGGGTTGCCGGACGACGCGCTGTAGAGCCCGTCACGCTTGCGAACGGCATCAGCACCGTTGAAGCGGATCCAGTCCTTCAACTCCTTGACGAAGGCTGCGTCGGCCAACTGCGCCGTGTTGCCTTGGATCACGATCTCCAGCGTCTGCTCCATCGCTGCGCGATCCGTCAGCAACAGCAGGCGCACGGTGTCGGAGCTGCCAGCGCGCTGCAGCAGCGCCAGTTCTTCGCTGGTCAATGGTCTGCCGTCGTAGTCACCGCGGGTGCATTGGCGCAGCGGGATGGCGTTGAACAAGGGCGTCGCCTGCGCTCGGGTGGGCTCGAGCACCACCCGTACGGCATCGCCGGCTGCGTCGAAATGCGCAGCGCCCTGGAGACCGTGGGCGAGCGCCGCCTGGATCAGGTTTTCAGTGGCGCAACCCAGCGAGACGAAGACGTGGTGGTCGTCCGGGTCCACCGCGGGGCATCGGCGCGCCAGGTCGGGCAGCACAGTGATCGTCCGGTCATTGGCCAGCGCGAACTTCCAGCACTGCGTGTTGTGGCTGGATGGGGCCAAGGTGGCACAGCGGACCAGTTCCCGCCCAAGCGCCGCGCCGCTGAGATCCGTCACCGCACCCCGTTGCCAGGTGCGTTCGGCGACCGCTTCGTAGTCGTCGGACGCGGGCTGCGAGGAACAACCCGACGACGCCCAAGCGCTGGCCGCCAGCAACGGCGTTGAAGCGGCAAACTGCCTGCGTGTGATCATGGTTTGGATGTCCGAAGCTGTTGACCAGCGGTGGCTAGAAGGCCCAGGCCCACCACGGCGGCGGCACCGCGAACGGAAGCGCCATGGCCGCCGAGCCTGAGCGACAAGCGATCCAGCGGTCTGTGCGCTGACGGACAAGACAGAACGACGAGAACCCCCGCTACCCTGCCCTCGCGTCAGCGAAGCGTGGCCGAACTCCGATCAGTTGCTTCTGGGGCCGCACTTGGCTTCGGGACTGGTCACCACGTTGCACCTCTCAAAGCCTTCCGGCTTGGTCGCGCCGCGGGTTGTCCGGAAGGGGCCGAAGCACTCGACGCTCTCGTCGTAGATGCGCCACCACGTGGCGCAGTCCGTGTTGGCCGTGACGATCTCGGTCGGCCGCTTCGCGCCAGGCTTGGAAGCCGCCCGAGCGGGACTCGGTGCGCCAGAAGCCCGATCTGACGGCGGCTTGGCTGCAGCCTCGCGCGCCCTTGCCTTGTCTTGGGCTACCCGTTGCTCGGCGGCCCGACGTTGCTCAGCGGAAAGCTCGTATTCCTGCGAATCCGTGCAAACGGCGGCCTTTCTGTACTTCTCGGGAACCACCTCCGCGATCTGGGTACGGCCGCTTTCGTCCACCCATCGACAAAGCGAAGTGGCCTTGACGCTGGCCGAGGGAAGCATCAGCGATGCGGTGGCGAGCAGCAGGAAAACCTTCATGCTCAGAACTCCATTGAGATCCGGCTTCCAGGCTCGGTCTGGTGGCACTTGTCGCAGCCAGCGAGCAGCTCAAGCCTGAGGTGCTGCCCCGGCGGGCATGGCCTTAGCGCGGCGCGGTCGACAGGCTGGAGGTGGAACGAACAGGGTGTCTGTGCGAAGGCCGAAGCCCTGGGCCAACGGCAGCCAACGGAGCAGACAGCTCGGCGAGCCTAACTCGAGCTCTGGTGCAAGGTCTGTTCGGCAGCGTACCGGCCGGGGTCCCGCGCCCTAGAGGTGGGATTCGGATGCCGCGGCTGCCATCGATCACTCACGCGGGGCTCATCCGCTCGGCGATGAGTGCGCTCTGGTCCCTCCGCCACCGTCACGGGCCGCATCGCCTCCAACTGGACGAAGCTCAGTCCCAGGTCAGCGGCCACCGACAGCGTCTCCAGCTGCGCGACCTGGGCTTGCAGGCCGGCACGAACGCTGCGCGCCGACCGCCGTGATGCCTTCGGGCAGGCCGCTGATGCTGACCTTCTGCACTTCCACCGCGTCGCGCCCGGTGACGGCCAGGCTCATGACGTGGGCAAAGCCCGCGCCCATGCCCATCGCGCCATCGCCGCGGATCATGTCCGCGCCGGCCGTGCCGTTGATGACCTCAGGCGCTGCCTGCACCGCGGGCGACGGGTCGCTGACTTGAACAAAGGATGGATCGATCGAAAGGCGCTCGTTCCGCAGAGCCGCACCATCCAGTCGACCACCCCGTCGACTACCCCGTCGTCAAGCCGCTGCGTCGGCGAGCGATCCGAATCGCCGTACAGCTGAACGCCCAGGGGACCAGGGCGCGTCTTGGTATCCTGCCGCCCGCCGACGGGCAGTGCCGCGGCACGAACACCCCCTTGCGAGGACGAACCATGGCGCGCGCGCGCAAAGCGGTCAGCAGGTCGCACACGGTCGCGGCCCCCCCGATGGCGCAGTTGCCGCCGCAATCCCATGGGCAGCCCCACGCCGAGCGCCGCGCCGCCGGAAAGGCGCTGCGGCAGTCCTGCCCGCGCAGCACCATCGCCAGCTGGCAGCCCGCCGCGCAGCGGGCAGACCCGGTGGACCTGCTGATCGCTATTTCTGCCGGGCGCCTGCCTGACCTGGTGCCGATCCGCTACGGCCGCATGATGTCCAGCCCGTTCGCCTTCTTCCGCGGCGCGGCAGCGGTGATGGCGCACGACCTGTCGTTCACCACCAGCACCGGCATGAACGTGGTGGCCTGCGGTGATTGCCACCTGCTCAATTTCGGTGGCTTCGCGACGCCGGAACGCCAACTGGTGTTCGACATCAACGACTTCGACGAAGTCTCGGTCGCACCCTGGGAATGGGACCTGCGGCGCCTGACAGCCAGCTTCGTCATCGCCGCCCGCGCCAATGGTTTCAAGGCTGCCGACTGCCGACACGCCGCCTGGCAGGCTGCGCGCAGCTACCGCGAGAACATGGCGCGCTATGCCGAGATGCCGGTGCTCGATGCCTTCTACGAGACCATCGATCTGTCCAGGATGGTGGCTGCGGGCAGCGACGACGAGCTCAAGCAACTGAACCAGAAGCGCATCCGCAAGGCACTGGCCGAAAGTGCCCACATCAAGGAGTTCACCAGGCTGGCCTACCAGCACGGCGCACAGCCACGCATCCGCGACGAGCCACCCTTGATCTTCCACAACGCCGACATGCAGAAGCAGGCAGCGATGCACGCGGACGCCGGCAAGATGGTGGCCGACTACATCGCCTCGCTGGCACCCGAGCGGCGCATCCTGATGCAGCGCTACTGCTTTGCCGACGTCGCCATGAAGGTGGTGGGCGTAGGCAGCGTGGGCACCTATTGCGGCGTGGCACTGTTCGTTTCAGGCAATGGCGATCCCTTGTTCCTACAGTTCAAG
This sequence comes from Rubrivivax sp., assembly GCA_027489455.1. Classification (GTDB taxonomy): domain Bacteria; phylum Pseudomonadota; class Gammaproteobacteria; order Burkholderiales; family Burkholderiaceae_C; genus Rubrivivax. The sequence goes on from JAIXZR010000296.1 coordinate 17,054, forward strand.
GAGGCTCGCGCTTCGGTGCTGGAGCCCTACTGCGGCCGGGCGCCGTTCCAGCACCATGGCGAGAGAGTGGTGTTCGGGCAGCGGCTGATGCAGGCCGCAGCCGATGCCTTTCTGGGCTGGACCACCGGCACCCGTGCGCCGCAACGGCACTACTACGTGCGCCAGCTGCGCGACGCCAAGATCAAGCCCATGGTCGAGCTGATGAAGCCCGCCGACCTGACCGAATACGCGCAATCCTGCGGCTGGGCACTGGCGCGCGCCCACAAGCGATCGGGGGATGCGGTGGTGTTGTCGGCGTACATGGGCACAGGCGCAGTCTTCGAAGACGCCATGGCAGCCTTTGCGGTCCGCTACGCTGACCAGAACGAGCGTGATCACGCCGCCTTGGTAGCGGCCGTGCGCGCGGGCCGGGTCGAAGCGCGCTCCGGCATCTAGGGGCCGCGCAGGCTGCGGCCTGGTCAGGGGGCCGCATCGCCGGCGGGCCGCGGCTCGCCGGAGGCGCCCGGCGCGTCGGGGCGCGCGCCTGGCGCCAGCGCCACCGCCTGGCCCGTGGCACCGTCGAAGCCCAGCAGCCACAGGGCTGCCAGGTCGTCGACATCGCCAATGCCTTCGGCCAACGCCGTCAGGCCCAAGCCATGCACCAGGGCCACCAGGCTGGCCGCGTAGCCGCGGACGGCGTCATCGCTGGCCACACCTTGCAGGTGGCGGGCGTCGATCTTGACGTAGTCGATGGGGATGGCCTGCCACTGGGTCAGGGCCTGGGGTGAGGCGCCTGCATGTTCGACACCGAGGCGCACCCCCAGCGCGCGCCAGCTGGCGGCAGCCGCGCGCAGCACCGTCGCGTCGGTAGGCTGGCTGCTTTCGACCCATTCGATCGACAGTGCCCGGGCCGCCGATGGCGCCTGCCCCAGGCGCTGGGCCACGATGTCCACGAAGCCCGGCTCGGCCAGCGATGCCTGCGAGACGTGCACGCCGCGCGGCACGCCGTCGGCGGCGATGGCGGCCAGCGCCAGGTCCAGTGCCGCCAGGTCCACGCGCGGCATCAGCCGGCTGCGCTGGGCCAGGGCCAGCCAGTCGCGGGCCGGGCGATAGTCGGCCTGGCCTTCGGCAGCGCCGTCGTTGTCCTCGGCGCCATCGAAGCGGCTGTTGGTGCCACCGAACTGCACGCGCAGCGGGCATTCGAGGTGGATCAGCCGGCCCTGGGCATCGACGACCGGGAACTCCGCCAGCCGGGTCCGGCCTTCCTCCAGCGCGCTGGCGATCTGGCTGCGCCAGGCGCGCGCGCCGCTCGCGTCTTGCGCGCGCCGCTGCGCCTGCTCGACCACGGGCGTGTTGGCGACTTCGGCTTCGGCCAGGGCGGCGTCGGCAGCAGCCAGGGCCGCCCCGGCGCTTTGGCCGCGCAGACCGTCGACACCGCCAACGGCGTAGCGCGCCGATCCGGCACGGGCCAGCGGCGAGGTGTTCAGCGCCAGGGCCAGAGCCTGCGCGGTCTCGTCGCCGACGCCGGCGGCCGGCAACAGCAGCGCGAAGTCGGCGCCGTTCAGCCGCCCCGCCGCAGCGCCGGCCACGCGATCGGCATAGGCCAGCAGCACCTCGGCGCTGGCTGCCAGCAGGCGGTCGGTGGCCTCGAAGCCCAGGCGCTCGTTGACGCTGTCCAGGCGCAGCACCCGCACCAGCAGCAGGGCGCTGCCGGGCGCGGCGGGGTCGGCCAGCCGGTCGGTCAAGCGGCTGATGAAGTGGCGCCGATACAGCAGCCCGGTGACGGCATCGGTCTGCGCCTGGCGCTGCAGCAGGGCCACCTGGTCAGCCTGGGCGCCGAAGACTTCCTTCAGCCGCCTGACCATCGCGTTCATGCTGCGCGTCAGCTCGCGCAGCTCGGGCTGCGATGGCTCCGGCGCCAGTTCGAAGCGCCCCGCCTCGATCGCCCTGGCCTGACCCACCGTGGCGCGCAGCGGGCGCTGCCAGGCCCGCAACAGCCCGGCCGCCAGCAGCAGTGCCAGCAAGGCCAGCCCCCCCATGAAGGCGGCGCTGCGCACGGCCGCGGCCCAGAGCGCGGCATGCACCCAGCCGGATTGCGACACCACCTCGAGCGTGCCGACTTCGCGCCAGCCGGCGCTGACGGCAGCGCGGCCGGCCGGCGCGGTGATCGGCCAGCTGGCGGTGAACCAGGCGGGCACATCGGGCTGGCGCGTGGGCTGCTCGCGCTGGAAGAGCACGCCACCCTGCCCGTCCCGCAGCACCAGCCGCCGGTAATGCCCCAGGTCGAACTGGGCTGCCGCCACGGTCTGCAGCGCCGCCATGTCGCCGCGCTGCTGCGACAGGGCCAGCGCCAGGGCAGTGGCGGCGTCCTGGTTGCGGGTTTCCTGCTCCAGCACCAGCGCATCGCGCGCGGCCAGCGTGTGCAGCCACAAGCTGCCCAGCAGCGCCGGCAGCAGCACGGCAGCGATCAGCAGGGCCAGGCGGCGGGTCATCGTCATGGCGTCGGTTTCCAGTCTGCAGGTGCGCCCGGGCATGGGCGCCCGCGCCGTGGCCAGCCCTGGGGTGCCGGTGTCTTGCCGCGGGCCAGTATCACCGGAAGCCTTCCGCGCGCGTACGCGCCCATACCGCCCGCCAGCGCGACAGGCGCAGCAGCGGGTCGCCGGCAGGCGCGCCGCCGTTGCCTTGCCACAAGCCTTCGGTGCTGAAGCTGAAGACAGGGGTCAGGTCGGGCCTGTCGCGGGCCGGCATCACGTCGGCACGCAGGTTGTCCAGGATCAGCGGGTCCTCGGTGTCGGCGTTCTGATAGGCCAGCACCATGTGGGCCTGGGCCTGGGCGCCGATCTGCGCCCGCACATAGACCAGGCGCAGATGCTGGGGCGAGACGCCGGCCGCCAGCAGGCTGGCGTACTTGGCGATGGCGTAGTCCTCGCAGTCGCCGCGGCCCTGGGCCAGGGTTTCCAGCGGACTGGCCCAATGGTCTTCCTGCCCCCAGGCCACGAAGTCCGTGGCGAAGGCGATACGGTCGTTGAAGAACCGGTTCACCAGCCGCAAGCGCGCCGGGTCGTCCAGTGCCGCAGCTTCGCGCAGCAGGGCCCGCAGCGGCCCCAGGGCGGCCAGCGCGGCTGGGCCCAGCCGGCGCGCTGCCTGCTGCATGGCGTCCTCGTCCCAGGCCGGCAGGGGCACCCAGCCTGCGACCGACAAGCCGGTGGCCAGGCAGGCAAGGGCGAACCGACGGCGATTTGGGCGCATGGCGGGCCGCAGGGCGGCAGCGGGGACGACAAGGCCCGGGCAGCCGCGGAGGGCGGGTGAACAAGGCCGGCATGGCCCGGAAGATCGTCCCGCCAGGCGACAACTTGAGGCACAGTGCCGCGCTTGGGCATTCGGCGCTGTCAGCCAGGCGCCGGGCTGAAGCGTTACGCTTGGGACATGCCGCTATCGCAGGGCATGCCACTCTCAGACTTTCAGAGAACCCCAGAACCACGGAGCCCCAGATGACATCTCGTCGCAAGTTCATTCAGATTGTTCCCGTTGCAGGCGCCGCCCTGCTGGGCGCGCGCGTCGCGTCCGCCCAGGCCAACCTGGTGAACGAAAAAGACCCCCAGGCCGTCGCCCTGGGCTACGTGGCTGACGCCAGCAAGGCCGACAAGGCCAAGTTCAAGAACTGGGCTGCTGGCCAGCTGTGCAGCAACTGCGCCCTGTACCAGGGCAAGCCCACGGACGCCGCCGGCGGCTGCCCGCTGTTTGCCGGCAAGGTTGTCGCCGGCAAGGGCTGGTGCAGCGCCTACGCCAAGAAGGCCGGCTGAACCCGAGCCAAAGCTCGGCAAAGCAAAAAAAGCCCGCTTCAAGCGGGCTTTTTTGTGGGCACCGGGGCAGTGGGACTTTCCGGCGCTGCCCGTTGAGAGCTATCTACGCGTGCGCTGCGCGCAGCTTCAGCGAAAACTCCTGCAGGGCCGCGATGCCGCTGTCTTCGGCCTTGCGGCACCAGGCTTGCAGATCGGCCACCAGCTGGTCTGCCGACACGTTGGTGCGCGTCCACAGTGAACGCAGCTCTTCGCGCATCGCCACGAGCTTGGCCAGCTGGGGGCTTTCGCCCAGCGCCAATTGCAGGCCCGGCTTCACCCGCTGAGGGATCTTGTCGTCGTCCCGATGCAGCCAGGCCTTGGCCAGCCGCAGATTGCTGAAACGCGCGGTGTTCTGCGCTCCCCGGGTCTTCAGCACTTCGATTTCGGCACGCACGGCCCGCTTCATCTCGGTGGCGTACTTGGCCATCACCTCGTAGCGGTTGGCGATGATCGCTTCCAGCGTCTTGCCGTCGGCCACGGCCTTCACCTGCCCCAGCGCCAGGCGCGGTGCGGTCTTGCGTACTTTGGCCAGGCCCAGCAGTTCGAAGCTTCGGATGTACAGCCAGCCGATGTCGAACTCGAACGGCTTGACCGACAGCTTGGCGGAGGTCGGGTAGGTGTGGTGGTTGTTGTGCAGCTCCTCGCCGCCGATCAGGATGCCCCAGGGCGACAGGTTCGTCGAAGCGTCCTGGGCTTCAAAGTTGCGATAGCCCCACCAGTGGCCCAGGCCGTTGATGATGCCTGCGGCGGTGATCGGGATCCACGCCATCTGCATGGCCCAGATCGCTGCGCCAGCCGCGCCGAACAGGAACAGGTTGATCACCAGCATCAAGCCCACGCCCTGCCAGCTGTAGCGCGTGTAGAGATTGCGCTCGACCCAGTCGTCCGGCGTGTTGTGGCCGTACTTGGCCATCGTCTCGTCGACCTTGGATTCGGCACGGTAGAGCTCAGCGCCCGTCAGCAGCACCGTCTTGATGCCGCGGGTCTGGGGGCTGTGGGGGTCGTCCACGGTCTCGCACTTGGCGTGGTGCTTGCGGTGGATGGCCACCCATTCCTTGGTCACCATGCCCGTCGTGAGCCACAGCCACATGCGGAAGAAATGCGCGATGGCCGGATGCAGCTCCAGCGCGCGGTGCGCCTGCGAGCGGTGCAGGTAGATCGTGACGGCGGCGATCGTGATGTGCGTCAGGCCCAGGCCGACCAGCAGCATCTGCCACCAAGACATCTGCAGCAGGCCGTAACCCAGCCATTGCACCAGCGCGTCATGCGCCATCCACAGCGATTCCATCAACGATCCTTGATTCGAAAGACTACTGGCCGATTGTAGGCGCGGGCCCTACCCGGCGCTTACGCACCGTACACCGTCTTCGGCCTCAGCCCGCCCTGACTTGAATTCTGCGCTACAGCTTCTATCTGCTGCCAAATGTCTGGTTTTCAATCACTATCGGCCACGATCCCAGCAAGGTCAGTCAGTGGCACGGGCCGCTCAGCGCTTCTCCCAGACCGCCGCAAAGAAGCCGTCCGTGCGGTGGCGGTGCGGCCACAGCCGCAGGTAGGGCCCGGACACCAGACCCCCGGCTTCCTGCACGCGGGCAGCCGCCAGTGCCTCGGCCGCCGGCAGGACGCGGAAATCGGCAGCCCGCTCTGCCGTGAAGGCGTCTGCGATCGTCTCGTTCTCGGCTGCAAGCAGGCTGCAGGTGGCGTAGACCAGCCGGCCGCCGGGCTTGAGCAGGCGTGCCGCGCCGGCCAGGATGGCGGCCTGCTTGGCCTGCAGCTCTTCCACCGCCTTCGGGCTTTGGCGCCATTTCAGATCCGGGTTGCGCCGCAGCGTGCCCAGGCCGGAACACGGGGCGTCGACAAGCACGCGGTCGATCTTGCCGGCCAGGCGCTTGATGCGGTCGTCACGTTCATGCGCGATCTGCGCCGGGTGCACGTTGGACAGGCCGCTGCGGGCCAGCCGCGGCTTGAGCGCGTCCAGCCGGTGGCCTGATACATCGAAGGCGTACAAGCGTCCGGTGTTGCGCATCGCCGCCCCCAGCGCCAGGGTCTTGCCACCGGCGCCAGCGCAGAAGTCCACGACCATTTCGCCGCGCTTGGGGTCGGTCAGCAGGGCCAGCAGCTGGCTGCCCTCGTCCTGTACCTCCACGCCGCCGTCGGTGAACAGAGGCAGCTTGTTCAGCGCCGGCTTGCCGTGCACGCGCAGCCCCCAGGGCGAATGCGGCGTCGGTTCGGCAGCAATGCCCGCCGCCGCCAGCGCTGCCTGGGCATCGTCGCGACGCGCCTTCACCAGGTTGACGCGCAAATCCAGCGGCGCGGCTTCCGACATCGCCTGCACCAGCGGCCAGAACTCATCGCCCAGTTGCTGCTGCAGCGGCGCGGCCAGCCAGTCAGGCAGGTTGTGGCGCAGCTTCTCGGGCAGCGTGGCCAGCTCGATGCCCTGCACCTGGGCCAGCCAGGGCTGCTCGGTGGCGGTGAGGGCCCCGCGCAGGAAGACCTCGCCCCCCTGCCAGGCCAGGATCGCCAGCCGGCGCTCCAGCGGGCCGCTGCCGCTTTGCGCCAGGTGCTGCAACAGCAGCCGCTGGCGCAGCACGGTGTAGGTGGTTTCGGCAAGGGTGTGGCGCTCGCGCGCGCCCAGGCCGCGGTGCTGCCGGAAGAAGGCGGAGACGATGCTGTCGGCAGGCTGATCGAGCTTCAGCACGGCTCGCAGCAGCTCGGCGTTGAGCTCGAGCAAGGCGTTGGGATGCATCCCCGGGATTATCCTGCCGCGCCATGAACGCCAACGACACCGACCTGCCGCCGCTGCCACCCACGCCCACTGGCCGCTACCGCCACTACAAAGGTGGCGACTACGAAGTGCTGGGCGCCGTGCGCCACAGCGAGACGCTGCAGCCGATGGTGCTGTACCGCGCGCTTTACGGTGAACACGGCCTGTGGGTCAGGCCGCACGCGATGTTCTACGAGCAGGTCGTCATCGATGGCCGCCAGCAACCGCGCTTTGCGCCGCTGCCGGCGCCCTGACGCGGGCCGGCCTGTCTGCCGCCACCCTCAGGCGGGCTTGAGCTGGCCGATCTTGGCGTTGTCCCGGCGCAGTTCCTCGCGCGTGGTGATGCGGCGGAACCAGACCGTGACAGCGCTGGAGGTCAGCACGATGAACAGCGAATACAGCACCGGGATCAGCAGCACTTCCTGCTGCTGCGTGCCGGTGAAGGTGAGCAGAACGATCAGCACGCCCAGCGGACCATTCTGGATGCCTGTCTCCAGGGCGATGGTGCGGGCGCGTCGGCCGTCTTGCCGCACCAGCCGGGCGAAGGCGTAGCCGACACCGAAACCGAACACGCCCAGCCCGATGGCGCCGAAGTACACCTGCCAAGGCGTGCTTGCCAGCAGCATGTAGTTGCGCGGCACCCAGCTGATCATCAGGAACAGGATCACGACGATGCCCAGGGCGCCGCCGATCATCTCGATCACTGCCCCGACGTTGGCGTTCCACTTGCGCAACAGCATCCCGATCACCGTGGGCACCAGCAGCACGAACAGCACCTGCGCCACGTTGCCCGGCGGGATCTTCCATTCGCCTTCGATGCCCGACGACAGGATGCCCAAGGTGATGGGCACCAGCACGACCGCGAACAGCGTCGACACCACGGTCATCAGGATCGACAGGCTCAGCACGCCCTTGCTGAAGTAATTGAAGATGTTGCTGGTGGTGCCACCCGGCAGGCAGGCCATCAGGATCAGGCCCACGGCATAGGCCGGCGGCAACTGCAGCGCCATGGCCAGCGTGTAGCCCAGCACGGGCGTCAGCACGTAGGTGGTGACGAGGCCGATGGCCACGCCTGCCGGCTTGCGCAGGGCGATGGCGAAGTCCTTGAAGGTCAGGCTGGCGCCCATGCCCAGCATGATGACCATCATCATCACGCCCAGCAGCTTGGTTTCGGTATCGCTCAACATCGTCGTTTTCCTCGCGGCGGCTTCAGCGCGCAGTGGTGCCAGCCGCAGCCTTGCGGGCGGCCAGGGCTTCGTTGCGCAAGTCCTTGCGCAGGATCTTGCCGATCGGGGTCTTGGGCAGCTCGTCGCGGAAGTGCACCCGCGCCGGCACCTTGTAGGCCGTCAGCAGCGTCTTGCAGTGCGCCAGCAGCTGCGCTTCGTCCACCTGCGCCTGCAGGCCATCGCGCAGCACCACGTAGGCGTGCACCGCCTCGCCGCTGCGGGCGTCCGGCAGGCCGATGACGGCGGCTTCCATCACCGCGTCGTGGCGCGTCAGCGCGTCCTCGATCTCGTTCGGGTAGACGTTGAAGCCGCTCACCAGCACCAGGTCCTTCTTGCGGTCGACGATGCGGAAGGTGCCCTCGGCATCCATCGTGGCGATGTCGCCAGTGTGCAGCCAGCCATCGCGGATGACTTCGGCCGTGGCCTCGGGCCGCTGCCAGTAGCCACGCATGACCTGCGGGCCACGCACGCACAGCTCGCCAGGCTGGCCCAGGGGCACGGGGTTGTCGGCGTCGTCGAGCAGGCAGACCTCGGTGTCGGGCACCGGTACGCCGATGCTGTCCTTGGCGCGCGGCCCGTGCAGGGGCTGGAAGCACACCACGGGCGCGCATTCGGTCAGGCCGTAGCCTTCGGCCAGCGGTGCGCTGGTGACTTGCTCGAAGCGCTCGACCACGGCGTGGTGCATTGCTGCACCACCGCCGCCGCCAGCCTTCAGGTGCCGGGGCGGAAAGGCGGTGAACCATTCCTCGCTGAGCAGCGCGTTGTAGAGCGTGTTGACGCCAGTGATCCAGGTGATCTTGTTGTTCTCGATGGCCCGCTGCAGGTTCTGCACCGGCCTCGGGCTGGGCACCAGCACGTTGCGGGCCCCGGCCTCGAACATGCAGAGGAAGTTCACCGTGAAGGCGAAGATGTGATACAGCGGCAGCGCCGTGAGGACCACCTCCTGGCCTTCAACGATGCGGCTGGCAGCCATCGCGCGCATCTGTGCCATGTTCCAAAGCAGGTTGCCGTGCGTCAGCTCGGCGCCCTTGGCCACGCCGGTGGTGCCGCCGGTGTACTGCAGCAAGGCCAGGCTGTCGTGGCCCAGGGGCTGCCAGTAAGGCTGTGCCGGGGCGCCTGCGGCCGCGGCTTCGCCCTGGGCCAGGGCGTCCACCAGGGTATGCACGCCCTGCAGGCCGTGCTGGGGTACGGCGCGGTTCCAGTACTTCATCACGGCGTGGGCGATGCCCCCTACCAGGGCCGGGAAGAAGTCCGTCACGCGGGCGATGACGACCTGCTGCACCGCGCTGCCCGCCATCGCCTGTGCCAGCTTGTCGGCAAACAGGTCGATGATGACCACGACCTTGGCGCCGCTGTCGGTGAACTGGTGCGACATCTCCCGCGCCGTGTACAGCGGGTTGGTGTTGACGGCCACACAGCCGGCCTTCAGCACCCCCAGCAGAGCCACCGGGTAGCCCAGGCAATTGGGCATCTGCAGCGCCACGCGGTCGCCGGCCTGCAGGCCCACGACGCGCCGCAGGTAGTGGGCAAAGGCGTCGCTCTTGCGCTGCACCTGCGCATAGCTGAGCGTGCCGTTCATGCCGTTGGGCAGCACGCAGGCGAAGGCCACGGCCTTGTCGTAACGCTGGGCGCTGGCCTGTGCCATGGCGGCCAGGCTGGGGTGCGGCGGCGGCTGCAGCTCGGCCGGCACCTGGTCGCCGTACTGGCTCAGCCAGGGCTTCAGCGGGTAGGGGGAGATCGCGTCCATGGGCGGCCCTTGGCGCCGGAACGCCCGGCGCGCAAAAAGCCGCGAGGGTAGCGACTGCCCAACAGCCCCACGCGCGATGGGCCAACGCGCAGCGGGGCTTTTATAGACACCCCCGCCGCGGCGCCTGCCCCACCCGCAGCCGGGGTTACATCAGCACTTGCGAAGCGCCATCGGCCTGCCGCACGCGCTGGCCTTCGATCCGCAGCTTGCCTTCGACAAACCAGCGCACAGCCAGCGGGTAGATGCTGTGCTCGGTGGCCAGCACGCGGTCGGCGAGCCGGTGTTCGTCGTCGCCCGGGCGCACCGGCACCACGCTTTGCATCACGATGGGGCCGTGGTCCAGTTCGGCGGTGACGAAGTGCACCGTCGCACCCACGGCCTTGCAGCCTGCTTCCAGCGCACGCCGGTGCGTGTGCAGGCCCGGGAACGACGGCAAGAGCGATGGATGGATGTTGAGCATGCGGCCTTCGAAGCGGCGCACGAAGCCCGCGCCCAGGATGCGCATGAAACCGGCCAGCACCAGCAGGTCGGGGTCGAGGGCCTGCACCGTTTCAGCCAGCGCTTCGTCGAAGGCTTCGCGGCTGGCGTGGCTGCGGTGGTCCACCACGGCCGTGGCAATGCCGTGGGCGGCGGCGTAGTCCAGCGCCGCGGCACCGGGCCGGTTCGACACCACGCCCACCACGGCAGCGGGCCAGCCCTGCTGCAGGCTGGCGGCATGGATGGCCTGCATGTTGGTGCCGCGGCCGGAGACGAGGGTGACGATGCGCTTCATGGCGGAATGGGCTGGCAGGGCTCGAGCAGGCGCAGACGGGGGCGCTGCGACGGGTGCGGGTGCAGACAAGGCACTGGCTGTGCGCCCAGTGTAGCCAGCGCCCTGACAGAATCGGCACCGTCAAAAGCCACCCTGCCCAGCCCCCCATGCGAGCACGCGTCCTCTCCGGCATGCGCCCCACCGGCGCCCTGCACCTCGGCCACTACCACGGCGCCCTGAAGAACTGGGTGCGCCTGCAGAAGGACTACGACTGCTTCTACTTCGTGGCCGACTGGCACGCGCTGACCACGCACTACGAAGAGCGCGAGGTGATGGAGCGCTTCGTGTATGAGATGGTCATCGACTGGCTCGCCGCCGGGCTGGACCCCGACCAGAGCACCATCTTCATCCAG
>JAIXZR010000052.1 GCA_027489455.1 Rubrivivax sp.
CGATGTGCCAGAGGAAGCCGTCTTCCTCCTCGCTTTCCACCTCCAGATCAGACACCGCGCTCTTGAGCTGAGGGTCCCAGCTCACCAGGCGCTGGCCGCGGTAGATCAGGCCTTCGTCGAACAGGCGCACGAAGGTCTCGGTGACGGTGGCCGAGAGCTTCTCGTCCATCGTGAAGTACTCGCGGCCCCAGTCCACGCTGTCGCCCAGGCGGCGCATCTGGTTCGTGATGGTGGCGCCGCTCGTGGCCTTCCATTCCCACACCCGTGCCACGAAGTTCTTGCGGCCCAGGTCGTGGCGGCTTTGCCCTTGGTCTTGCAGCTGGCGTTCCACCACGATCTGCGTGGCGATGCCGGCGTGGTCGGTGCCCGGCACCCACAGCGCGTTGTAGCCGCGCATGCGGTGGTAGCGCGTCAGGCTGTCCATGATCGTCTGGTTGAACGCATGGCCCATGTGCAGCGTACCGGTGACGTTGGGCGGCGGCAGCTGGATGCTGAAGGACGGCTTGGCCGGGTCCAGCGTGGGTGCGTGCAGGCCGCGGGCGTCCCAGACCGGGCCCCAGCGGCGTTCGATGGCGGCGGGTTCGAAGGACTTGGCAAGCTCGGTCATGGCGGTGGGTGAATCAGGGGCAGTCAAGAGGCAAAAACCAGCGCGGGCGCTATGCTCGAATTGTAGGTGTCACCCCCCATGCCGACCTTGTATCGCCCTCGCCCCAGCCGCCTGGCTGCTTGCGCCTTGGCCTGTCTGCTGGCCGCCTGCGGCGGCGGTGGCGGGGATGCCGATGGCGGCACGGCCGGCAACGCCCAGGGCAGCGAGTGCAGCGTCGATGCCCAGAAAACCTGGCTGGCCGGCTACATGGACGAGTGGTACTTCTGGAACCGCCTGTCCCCGCGCCCCGACGCCGCGGCGTTCAGCAGCGTGGCCGACTACTTCACGGCGCTGCGCTACACCGGCAGCGACCCGGCTTTCCCCACGGCTGACCGCTGGAGCGGCAGCCAGCCCAGCGAGATCTACAACCGCTTCTTCGGCGAGGGCCAGACCCTGGGCTACGGCCTGTCGGTGGCGGGCATCGAAGTCGCGGGCCAGCCCGACCGGCCGCTGCGGGTGCGCTATGTCGAACCGCTGTCGCCCGCCGCAGCCGCCAGCATCCGCCGCGGCGACGAAGTGCTGGCCATCAACGGCCGCAGCGCCAGCAGCCTGATCGCAGCCAACGACTTCGAAGCCTTGACGGCCAGCGCTGCTGGCGACGTCTTGCGCCTGCGCCTTCGCACGCCAGATGGCGCCGAGCGCGACCTCGCCATCACCGCGGCGGTGTACACGCTCACGCCTGTGGCGCAGGCCAGCGTCGTCACCAGCCCGGGCGGCCAGCGCCTGGGCCATGTGATCGTGAAAGACATGCTGAGCCAGGCGACCGGGCCGCTGCAGGCTGCCTTCACGCGCCTGAAGGCCGATGGCGCCCAGGCTGTCGTGCTGGACCTGCGCTACAACGGCGGCGGCCTTGTGTCGGTGGGCCGCACGGTCGCGTCTTGCGCCGCTGGCACGCGCGGGGAAGGGCAGGTCTACGCCCGGCTGCTTTACAACGACCGGCGCGCGGCCAGCAACAACAGCAGCTTCGTCTTCGAGGCCCAGCCGTTGGCGATCGAAGCCCCGCGGGTCTACGTGCTGACCGGGCCGCGCACCTGTTCCGCCAGCGAACAGGTGATCAACGGCCTGCGCGGGCTGGGCATCGACACCGTCACCATCGGCGACACCAGCTGCGGCAAGCCCGTGGGCTTCCTGCCCACAGCGCGCTGCGGCACGACCTACAGCGTGGTGAACTTCGAAAGCGTCAACGCGCGTGGCCAGGGCCGCTACTTCGACGGCCTGCCGGCCAGCTGCCGGGTGGACGAAGACTTCACCCAGCCCCTGGGCAGCCGGGGGGACCCGCTGCTGGCCGCTGCGCTGACGCATGCCGACACGGGCCGCTGCCCGGAAGCCACCGCCACTGGGGCAGAGGATGCCGCTGACGCGGCACAACGCCAGCGCCTGCGCAGCATCCGCGACAGCGGCAGCGCCGATGGTGCACCGGGCATGCTGCCGCGCTGAGCCTGGCCGAGCCTGGCTGCACCCCTCTGCGAACGCGTCACATGAACAGGTGTTCGCCGGCGTTTTCGCCGCCCAGCACCACGTAGTTCACCTTCTTCAGGTCCCCCAGCACGCGCCCGCCGGCATAGCTGATGCTGCTCTGCACGTCTTCGCGCATCTCGCGCAGGGTGTCTGCCAGATGGCCCTTGATGGGCTCGAGGATGCGCTTGCCCTCGACGTGCTTGTACTCGCCCTTGTTGAAGTCGCTGGCGCTGCCGTAGTACTCCTTGTAGCGCTTCCCGTCCACTTCCACCGTGGCGCCGGGCGATTCCTCGTGCCCGGCAAACAGGCTGCCCACCATCACCATTGCCGCGCCGAAGCGCACACTCTTGGCGATGTCGCCATGGTGGCGGATGCCGCCGTCGGCAATGATGGGCTTGGTAGCCACGCGGGCACACCACTTCAGCGCGCTGAGCTGCCAGCCGCCGGTGCCGAAGCCCGTCTTCAGCTTGGTGATGCACACCTTGCCCGGCCCCACGCCC
>JAIXZR010000269.1 GCA_027489455.1 Rubrivivax sp.
ACCTCGTCGATGCCGCGGTTGCTGGCGGCGTCGAGTTCGGTGTAATCGATGTAGCGGTCAGCGTCGATTTCCAGACAGGTGCTGCACACGCCGCAGGGTTCGGCGGTGATGCCGCCGGTGCCGTCCGGGCCCACGCAATTCAGGCTCTTGGCCAGGATGCGGCTGACCGTGGTCTTGCCGATGCCGCGCGTGCCGGTGAACAGGTACGCGTGGTGCAGGCGCTGCTGCGTCAGCGCGTTGGTCAGGGCCTGCACCACATGTTCCTGCCCCACCATTTCTGCGAAGCGGCGCGGGCGGTACTTGCGGGCGAGGACGAGGGTGGACATGGACGGGCCATTCTAGGGCGGGGGCCTGCGCCCGCCGGGGCCGGCCGTGCCGGGTGGCCGGGGATAATCCGGGCGATGAGCGATGCCTCCCGCCCCACTGCCGCCGCCCCGCTGACCTACGGCCAGGCCGGCGTCAACTACGACCTGATCGACCCGCTGAAGGTGGCCGCGCAGCGCGCTGCCGCCGCCACCGCGGCCCACCTGGCCGGGCATGGCTTTGGCGAAGTCGCGGCTTCGCGCGGCGAGTCGGCCTATGTCGTCGATGTCGGGCCCTTCTACCTGGCCAGCATCGTCGAATGTCTGGGCACCAAGACCCTGGTGGCCGACGAGATGCAACGCCTGACCGGCCGCAGCTACTTCGACGGCATCGCGCAGGACACGATCGCGATGGCCGTCAACGACCTCATCACCGTCGGCGCCACGCCGCTGGTGGTGCAGGCGTATTGGGCGGCCGGCGGCAGCGACTGGTTTGCCGACGCCGACCGCGCCCAGGCCCTGGTGCGCGGCTGGAAGGCCGCCTGCGACACCTGCCAGGTGGCCTGGGGCGGGGGCGAGACGCCGGCGCTGGCAGGCATCGTCGAGGCCGGGCGCATCGACCTCGCGGCTTCGTGCACGGGCCTGGTGAACCCGAAGCAGCGGCTCACGCTGGGGGACCGCCTGGGCCCGGGCGACGCCATCGTGCTGCTGGCCAGCAGCGGGATCCACGCCAATGGCCTGAGCCTGGCGCGCAAGCTCACCGAACGCCTGCCGCAGGGCTACCTGACCGAGATCGAACCCGGCCTGCGCTATGGCGACGCGCTGCTGGCGCCGACCACGCTGTATTCCCCGGTGACCGAAGCCCTGTGGCGTGCCGGCGTGCCGGTGCACTACGCCGCCAACATCACGGGCCATGGCTGGCGCAAGCTGCTGCGCCACCCTCTGGCGCTGGGCTACCGCATCCACACGTTGCCGCCCGTGCCGGCGGTGCTGCGCTTCATCCAGCAGCAGGCCGGCCTGGATGACGCCGAGGCCTATGGCACCCTGAACATGGGTGCCGGCTTTGCGCTCTTCGTGCCCGCAACCCACGCCGAGCAGGCCGCGGCCATCGCGCGTGACAGCGGCATCCCGGCCTGGGTGGCCGGGCAGGTGGAAGCGGGGCCCAAGCGGCTGCACATCGACCCGCTGGGCGTGCAGTTCAGCGGCGAGGATCTGCAGCTGCGCTGAGGGGCCCGGGGTACACTCGCCAGCGACGGGCCTCCTCGCATGTGAGCGCGCCCAACCGGGTCAGGTGGGGAACCAAGCAGCCCTAAGCGTTGTAAGCAGTGCCGAGATCAGGCTCGTCACCTTTTCCCGTGAAAAAGCGCCCCGTGGGGCGCTTTTTTCTTGGCCGCCGGGCCGGCTTATTTGAAGCCCACCCGGTCCAGCATCTGCTGCACCTGCGCGGTGTTGGCGCCGACCTTGGCAATCGGCACGGTCTCGCTCTTGAAGCTGCCCAGGCTGGTGAGCGCCGGGTTGTTCACCCTCACACCCATGGCGGTGGTGTATTCGTTGTTGCCATCGGCCAGCATGCGCTGGGCTTCGTCGCCGGTCAGGTATTCGATGAACTTCACGGCCGCGTCGCGGTTCTTCGCGTTGCGGGCGATGGCCGCGCCCGAGATGTTGAGGTGCGTGCCCCAGCTCGACTGGTTGGGGAACACGACGCCCACACGGTCGATGACGTCCTTGTCCTCGGGCTTGGTGCTGCGCATCAGGCGGGCGAAGTAGTAGCTGTTGGTCACCGCCACGCCGCATTCCCCCGAGGCCACGCCGCGGATCTGGTCGGTATCGCCGCCCTTGGGCGCGCGCGCGAAGTTCGCCACCACGCCCCGGAGCCAGGTCTCGGTGGCCTGGGGGCCCAAGTGCTCGAGCAGTGATCCGAACAGGCTCAGGTTGTAGGGGTGCGATCCGCTGCGGATGCAGATCTGGCCCTTCAGCGCCGGGCTGGCGAGCTTTTCGTAGGTGTCCACATCAGACGGCTTGAAGCGGGCCTTGTCGTAGACGATGAAGCGGGCGCGGGTCGAAACGCCCACCCACTGCGGCCCCTGCCCGCTGTCGCCAGCGCGGAACTGCGCCGGGATGCGCTGCTCGACCAGCGCGGACTTGAACGGCTGGAACAGGCCGTCCTTTTCGCCACGCCACAGCCGCGCAGCGTCGACCAGCAGGATGACGTCGGCCGGGCTGGCCGTGCCCTCGGCCTGCAACCGGGCCAGGATGCCGGCGTCGTCGGCTTCGACGCGATTGATGCGGATGCCGGTGGCCTTGGTGAAGTTGGTGTAGAGGGCCTCGTCCGTCTGGTAATGGCGGGCCGAATACAGGTTCAGGACCTGTTCCTGCGCTTGCGCCGGCAAGGCGGCGAAGGTGACGAAGGCGGCGGCGGTCGTCAGCGCGGTGGCCGTCCAGGTGGCAAAGCGGGTGGCAGCGCAGCGGCGAGTGGCGTTCATCGGTGGGGGCGCCACCTTCGCAGCGCGTTCCATGGGAGTAGACAGGCCACCATCATAAACGCGAATCGTTGCTATTTGCAATCAGCTGACCAACTGCGCCCAGACCTTGTCCAGACGCTTGGCGCTGACCGGCTGGGGCGTGCGCAATTCCTGCGCGAACAGGCTCACGCGCAGTTCTTCCAGCAGCCAGCGGTACTCATCCATCCGGGCGTGGCCGGCGCCCTTCAGCTCGGCCAGCCGGCGCAGCCAGCGCTGCTCCAACGGGCGAAGTTCGGCCAGGCGGGCAGCGTCGCGGGCCGGGTCTGCGCGCAGCTTGTCCAGGCGCAGCACCACGGCCTTCAGGTAGCGCGGCAGGTGCTGCAGGGGCGGCCAGGCGGTGTCGGCCAGGAAGCGCCTGGGCACCAGGCGCCGCAGCTGCGCGGCGATGTCGTCAGCCACCTCCCGCGGGGGCTTGCTGTCCTTGAGCTTGCGTGTGGCGGCCGCGTACTCCGTCAGCACGGTGGCGGCCAGGCGGGCCACCTCCTGCGCGATCAGCGTCAGCCGCGTGCGGCCCTGCTCCACGCGCTGGGCGAAAGCGGCAGCGTCGGTGGGCAGCGGGTCGGCCAGGAACGCGCGGTCCAGCGCGATCTCGACGATCTGCGTGCGCAGTTCTTCCAGCGTGCCCAGGGGCATGTACAGCGCCGCCATCTTGGGCAGATCGGGGATGCCCTTCTCCAGATACTTCAGCGGTTCCTTGATCTGCAAGGCCACCAGGCGGCGCAGGCCCGCGCGGTGGCGGCTGGCGGCGACCTCGGGCTCGTCGAAGACCTCGATCTCGACGTGCGTGCCGCGGTCCAGCAGCGCCGGGAAACCCACCAGGGCCTGGGCGCCGCGGCGGATTTCCATCAGCTCGGGCAGTTCGCCGAAGGTCCAGGCGGTGTAGCGGGCCGTCTCGGTCGGGGCGCTGGCTGGCGCGGCCGGGACCGCCTTCACCACCTGCGCCATCACGCCGCGCGATCCCGGGGCCGCGGGCGCGGCGGCAGCGGATGGCGGCGGCGCAGCCGGCGCCGCCAGCTTCAGCGCGGCCAGGGCCTGGAAGGCGCTCCGCGCCTGCCCTCCCAGCTCGGCCTTTAGGCTGGCCAGGTCGCGCCCGGTGCCCAGCTGCCGGCCGTGTTCGTCGACCACGCGGAAGTTCATGAACAGGTGCGCGCCCAGCGTCTCCAGCTTGAAGTCGTTGCGCTGCACCGCCAGCTGGGTGCGGTCGCGCACGGCCTTCAGCAGCACGTCCATCAGGCTGCCCTGGGCGAATGGCACCGTCTCGCAGAATTCCGCGGCGTAGTCCGGCAGCGGCACCAGGCGCGAGCGCGGGCGCTGGTGCAGGCTCTTCACCAGGGCCAGCACCTTGCCGTGCAGCATGCCGGGCACCAGCCATTCGCAGCGCTCCTCGCTCACCTGGTTGAGCGCGTAGATGGGCACGGTGACGGTGATGCCGTCCTTGGCGTCGCCAGGCTCGTGCAGATAGCTCACGCTGCAGTCGATGCCGCCCAGGCGCAGCGTCTTCGGGAACGACGCGGTGGTGATGCCGGCCGCTTCGTGCCGCATCAGCTCTTCGCGCTTCAACTGCAGCACCTGCGGCTGGGTCTTCAGCGCTTCGCGGTACCAGCGTTCCAGCAGCGCGCCCGAGAACACGTCCTTCGGCAACTGCTGGTCGTAGTAGGCAAAGATCAACTCGTCGTCGACCAGCACGTCCTGGCGGCGCGACTTGTGCTCCAGCTCCTGCACCTGGGCCAGCAGCTTGCGGTTGTGCGCCAGGAAGGGCAGCTTGCGCTCGAAAGCGGCGTCCCAGGTGTCTTCATGCAGGCTGGCCACCAGGGCTTCGCGGATGAAGATCTCGCGCGCGGCCGCCGCGTCGATGCGCCCGAAGTTCACGCGCTTGTTGTTGTAGACGACGATGCCGTAGAGCGTGGCGCGTTCCAGCGCCACCACCTCGGCGGCCTTCTTCTCCCAGTGCGGTTCCAGCAGCTGGGTCTTGAGCAGATGGCCGGCAATGGGCGGGATCCACGCTGGATCGATGGCCGCCAAACCGCGACCATAGAGGCGCGTGGTCTCCACCAGCTCGGCCGCCACCAGCCAGCGCCCCGGCTTCTTGCTGAGGTGCGCGCCCGGGTGGCGCCAGAACTTCAGCCCGCGCGCGCCCAGGTACCAGTCTTCGTCATCGCTCTTGCAGCCGATGTTGCCCAGCAGCCCAGCCAGCATCGCCAGGTGCACCTGGTCGTAGGTGGCCGGTGCGGTGTTCAGGCGCCAGCCGTGCTCGGCCACCACGGTGTGCAGCTGCGAGTGGATGTCGCGCCACTCGCGCACGCGCCGCGGGCTCACGAAGTTTTCGCGCAGGCGTTGTTCCTGCTGGCGGTTGGTCAGCTTGTGCACAGCCGCTTCACCCCCGTGACCGCGGCCTTCCTCGATCCACTTCCAGAGCTTGAGGTAGCCCATGAATTCAGACCGCTCGTCGTCGAACTTCTTGTGCCTCTCATCCGCCGCCTGCGCAGCTTCCATCGGCCGGTCGCGCGGGTCCTGGCCGCTGAGGGCGGCGGCGATGATCAGCACCTCGTTCAGGCACTGGCGCTGGCGCGCTTCCAGGATCATCCGGCCCACCCGCGGGTCCAGCGGCAGGCGGCTCAGCTCTTTGCCGATGGGCGTCAGCTCGTTGGCCTCGTCGACGGCGTTCAGCTCGTCCAGCAGCGCATAGCCGTCGGCAATGGCCTTTTTCGGCGGGGCTTCCAAGAACGGGAACTGCTCCACCGTGCCCAGGTGCAGCGCCTTCATGCGCAGGATCACCCCCGCCAGAGACGAGCGCAGGATCTCCGGGTCGGTGAATCTAGGCCGGCCGGCGAAATCCTGCTCGCTGTAGAGCCGTATGCACACGCCATCGGCCACGCGCCCGCAGCGGCCGGCGCGCTGGTTGGCCGCGGCCTGGCTGATGCCTTCGATCTGCAGCTGTTCGACCTTGTTGCGGTAGCTGTAGCGCTTCACGCGCGCCAGGCCCGTGTCGATGACGTAGCGGATGCCCGGCACCGTCAGCGAGGTCTCGGCCACGTTCGTGGCCAGCACGATGCGGCGGCCGTTGCCTTCCTGGAACACGCGGTCCTGCTCGGCCTGCGACAGCCGCGCGAACAGCGGCAGGATCTCCGGCTGCGGCCCACCGCGGTGCTGCTGTGCCAGGTGCCGGCGCAGGTGGTCGGCGGCGTCGCGGATCTCGCGTTCGCCGGGCAGGAAGACGAGGATGTCGCCCGGCTTTTCGCGCCAGAGCTCGTCCACCGCGTCGGCGATGGCGTCGTCCAGGTCGAAGTCCTGCCGGCCGCCGGGCCGCCCCAAGGCCGGCTCGCCCCCCTGGGGGGCCGACGCCGCAGGCGTCTTGGGGGCTCGGCCTTCCTCAAAAGGGCGCCAGCGCTGCTCGACCGGAAAGGTGCGCCCCGAGACCATGATCACCGGCGCCGGCCCGCGCGCGCTGGCGAAGTGCCGGGCAAAGCGGTCGGCGTCGATCGTGGCCGAGGTGACGACCACCTTCAAATCCGGCCGCCTCGCCAGCACTTCCTTCAGGTAGCCCAGCAGGAAGTCGATGTTGAGGCTGCGTTCGTGCGCCTCGTCGATGATCAGCGTGTCGTAGGCCTTGAGCAGCGGGTCGGTCTGCGTTTCGGCCAGCAGGATGCCGTCGGTCATCAGCTTCACGCTGGCGCCGGCGCCCAGCCGGTCCTGGAAGCGCACCTTGTAGCCCACCACCTCGCCCAGCGGCGTGTTCAGTTCCTTGGCGATGCGCTGCGCCACGCTGGACGCCGCAATGCGCCGCGGCTGGGTGTGGCCGATCAGCCCCGTGCCGCCCGCGCCCCAGCCACGCCCGAGCTCGAGCGCGATCTTCGGCAGCTGCGTGGTCTTGCCCGAACCTGTTTCGCCGCAGACGATAACGACCGGGTTGTCGCGGATCGCGCGCGCGATCTCTTCGCGCCGGGCCGAGACCGGCAGCGATTCGGGGTAGGTGATCGGGGGGATGGGCTGCGCGGCGGCGGACGGGCGGGCAGCGCGGGTGGCGGGGGTGGGCACGGGCCGCGGATTATCTCCGCCGGCCAGGGCGCGTGCCGGTGGCGGGCCAGCGGCCCGTCAGCTGCTGTACTGCATGATCGAGATCACGGCGCCCTGGGGATCTTGCAACACCGCCATCCGCCCCACCGTGGGCACATCCAGCGGCGGCAACAGCACCTTGCCGCCCAGGGCCACCGCCTGCTCGGCAGTGCGGTCGGTGTTGTCGACGGTGATGTAGCAACCCCAGTGGGGCGGCATGGGCGGGCTACCTGGGGGCGGAGACATGATGCCGGCGACCATCGTTTCGCCGAGCGACGCGACGCGGTAGTCGCCCATCTCGGGCACCGGGTCCTTCACCGTCCAGCCGAAAAGCTGTCCGTAGAAGGCCGCCGCCGCCGCGGGGTCGGAGGTGGTCAGCTCGCTCCAGCTGAAGGCACCGTGCGTCTTGTAGGCGTCCATCTCAAGCTCCTTGGTTTGGCCATTGGGGCAGAGATGCTGCTGCACAATCCGCGTCGCTGTCGACCCCCACCATGAGCCGCGCTTGAGCCTCGTCTTCCCGCACACCTTCGTCCCGTGGTTCCGCGCCGTGGCGCCGTACATCCACGCGTACAAGGGCAAGACTTTCGTCGTGGCGATGGCGGGCGAGATGATCGCCGCGGGCAAGCTCAACAACTTCGTTCAGGATCTCGCCATCCTGCACGCGATGGGTATCAAGATCGTGCTCGTGCACGGTTTCCGCCCGCAGGTCACGGAACAGCTGGCGGCCAAGGGCCATGTCTCGCGTTATCACCGCGGCATCCGCATCACCGACGCCGTGGCACTGGATGCGGCGCAGGAAGCCGCAGGGCAGCTGCGGTTCGAAATCGAAGCCGCGTTTTCGCAGGGCCTGCCCAATACGCCAATGGCCAACGCCACGGTGCGGGTGGTTTCGGGTAACTTCCTCACGGCACGTCCGGTGGGTATCGTGGACGGCATCGACCACATGCAGAGCGGTCTCGTGCGCCGTGTCGACCACCACGCGATCCGCCGTGCCATCGACATCGGGGCGCTGGTGCTGCTCAGCCCTTTCGGCTTTTCGCCCACGGGCGAGGCATTCAATCTGACGATGGAAGACGTGGCCACCGCCACGGCGATGGCGCTGCAGGCCGACAAGCTGGTTTTCATGACCGAGATCCCGGGTATCCGTGAACGGCAGGACGACCCGGAAAGCGCCATCGACACCGAGCTATCGCTGGCCGAGGCCCGCAAATTGCTGGCGAGCCTGCCGGTGCCGACCCTGCCCACCGACATCGCCTTTTATCTGCAGCATTGCGCACGCGCCTGCGAAGGCGGCGTCGAGCGTTCGCACATCCTGCCTTTCGCCACCGACGGTGCGCTGCTGCTGGAGGTTTTCACGCACGACGGCGTGGGGACGATGGTGGTGGATGAACGACTGGAAAGCCTGCGCGAAGCCACGCCCGACGACGTGGGCGGCATCCTGCAGCTGATCGAGCCCTTCGAACGCGACGGCACGATGGTGCGGCGCGAAAGAACCGAAATCGAGCGCGATATCGCCAGCTACACGGTGATCGAGCACGACGGCATCATCTTCGGCTGTGCAGCCCTGATGCCCTACCCCGAGGCGCGGACAGCCGAGATGGCGGCGCTCACGGTTTCGCCACTGTCGCAGGGCCAAGGCGACGGCGAACGCATCCTCAAGCGCATCGAGCAGCGCGCCAAGGCAGCGGGCTTCGAGTCGCTGTTCGTGCTGACGACGCGCACCATGCACTGGTTCATCAAGCGCGGCTTCAAGCAGGTCGACCCGGATTGGCTGCCCGAGGCACGCAAGAAGAAATACAACTGGGATCGGCGCTCGCAGGTGCTGGTCAAGAAGATCGTTTGAATCAGGAGAAACCCGATGTCCCGCCAAGTCAATTGCATCTATCTCAAGAAGGAAGCCGAGGGCCTGAGCTTCGCCCCCTACCCCGGCGAATTGGGCAAGCGCATTTACGACAACGTCAGCAAAGAAGCCTTCGAGCTCTGGAAAAAGCACCAGACGATGCTGGTGAACGAAAACCGCCTCAACCTGGCGGACGCGCGCGCCCGCCAATACCTGGCGCGGCAGATGGAGCAATTCTTCTTTGGCGATGGTGGCGACAAGCCGGCCGGTTACGTGCCGCCGGCAGCCTGAATCTCTGCCCGCCACCGGCCTGCGGGGGTTGTCCCGGAAACATCATTCATAAGAATGATTTATATTCTGAGGGTCGTCACTTAACTGATCCCCTGCCATGGCCACTTTGACCGACCTGCTTGCCCAAAAAGCCGCCCTCGAAAAGCAAATTGCCGATGCCCAGCGCGAAGAGCGCGGCGCGGCGATCGCCCAAGTCAAGGCCCTGATGGCCGAACACGGCCTGACGCTGGCCGACCTCAGCAGCCGGGCGCCCACCACGACGGCCCGCAAGCCGATGGGCAAGGTGGCCGCCAAGTACCGCAACCCGGCCACCGGCGACACCTGGTCAGGCCGCGGCCTGAAGCCGAACTGGTTGAAGGCCGCGCTCGAAGCCGGTCGCAAGATCGAAGACTTCGCGGTCTGACAGCGTCGCGGCTGCGACAGGCCGCACGGGCACCGTGCCTGCGGGGTGCGGCGCCCGACCAGCGTGCCAAGGCGCGCCGCGACGGCTGCTGCCGGCTTAGGATTGACGGCATGCACCCTGTCTGCCGGATCGCCGGCGTCACCCCCCTGACGCGCCCGCGCAAGCCGCGCGTCGCAATACATCCGCTGGCGGCGTGGAAGCCCCGCGGTCCCGCCGGGCTGTCGAGCCCGCAACCACCCCGCCATGCTGGCACCCGGCGCTGAACGCGACAGCCTGCTGCGCGCGCCCGACATCGAGCGCTGGGCAGCGCCTGCCCAAGTGGGGGCACGCGCGGCGGCGATCTTCCTGGCTTGCGCCATGCTGGCCTATGCCGGGGCACTGGCCCTGGAGCTCCCCCCCTGGACGGGTCTGGCCCTGCCGCTGGGTGCAGCCCTCGGGGCGAGCCTGCGCTGGCATCGGGCCATGCTGCTGGCGGCAGCGCCGGGGCTGGCCTGCGGACTGTGGCTGCTGGGCACGCCCGCGGTGCCCAGCCTGGCGCTGGCGGTGGCCGCTATCGCCGCCGCGGCCGCGGCCGCCGAGCTGCTGCGACGCCGCAACTTCGACCCACGCCTGGACCGGCCGCGCGATCTGCTCTGGCTGGCGCTGGCCATCGCGGCCGTCCTGGCACCGCTGGCAGTGGCGCTGGTCTCACCGGTCGTCGCGCTGTGGCCGTCGGCCCTGGCGGGGCCCTCGGGGGCGGCGGGGCCGGCCGGGGCCATGGCCATGCTGGTGGCCTGGGCCACCCTGCTGCTGGGCGCGTTGCCCGCGGCCGTGTTCGTGCTGGCACTGGACCGGCGCGCCCTGCATGCACTGCAGCCGGCCGCGCCGTGGGTCGAGCCCCTGCTGGCAGCCAGCAGCGTGGCCGCGCTCTGGGTGGCCATGGGGTTGCTGGCACGCACCGCTGCAGCGCTGCCGCTGCTGTACTTCGCCCCATGGGCCGTGGTGCTGGTGCTGTGCCTGCGGGGCCACCTGGCCGTCGCCAGCGCGGGGCTGATCGGCGCTCTGCTGCTGCTGGCCGGCAGCGCCGTGCTGGCCCAGCTGCCGGCGCCGCATCTGTGGCTGGCCTGCTGGCTGGCCGCAGGGCTGCTGCTGATGCTCTGCGGCCACGCAGCCCTGGTGGGCTGGCGGTCACGCGCCAAGCGCTGGGAATGGGCCCTGGATGCCTCGCGCCTGGGCGTGGCCGACTGGCGCGAGGACGGCAGCGAGGGCTTCGCTTCCGTGGCCTGGCGCAGCCTGAGCAACCACACCGGCCAGGCCTGGCGCCCGGCGGACTGGCTGCACCAGACGCACCCACAGGACCGCCCCACCGTCGAAGCGGCCATCCAGAGCCTGCAGCAGGGCCTGGCCGGCCGCCAGCAGATGGAACTGCGGCTGCCGGATGGCGACACCTGGCGCTGGGCCGAGGCGACGCTGCTGGTGATCGAGCGCCATGCCGACGGCCACCCCACGCGGCTGCTGGCCACGCTGGCCGACGTGCAGGAAAGACGCGAAGCGCTGGAACGCAAGCACATGTCGGCCAGCCTGTTCCAGCATCTGCACGAGGGCCTGCTGATCACCGATGCCGACATGCGCGCGCTCGATGTGAACCCCGCCTACACCAGCATCCTGGGCGTGGGCCGCGAAGAACTGCTGGGCACCGTCCCTTCGCTGCTGCGACCCACGCCAGCCGACCCGGTGGCCCGCCAGCAACGCGCTGCGATGTGGGCCAGCCTGAGCGAGACCGGCAGCTGGCGCGGCGAGCTCATCGAGCGGCGGCGCAATGGCGAGCACTGCACGCTGCAGGCCACGATCTCCACGGTGCCCGGCCTCACGCGCGACCTGCGCTATCACGTCCTGGTGATCAGCGACATCACTGAACAGCGCGTGCAGCGCGAACAGCTCGAGCGCCAGGCGCACACCGACGAGCTGACGCGCCTGCCCAACCGCGCGCGTTTGTCGCAGCTGCTGGACGACGCCATGAAGGCCGCCGACCGCGACGGCTACCTGCTGG
Source organism: Rubrivivax sp. (assembly GCA_027489455.1). Classification (GTDB taxonomy): domain Bacteria; phylum Pseudomonadota; class Gammaproteobacteria; order Burkholderiales; family Burkholderiaceae_C; genus Rubrivivax. The sequence goes on from JAIXZR010000269.1 coordinate 11,441, forward strand.
CGGTGTGCTATCTCGATCTGGACCGCTTCAAGCCCGTGAACGATCGCTACGGCCACGCCGCCGGCGACCGGCTGCTTGCCGAACTGGCCGGCCGCCTGCGCAGCGCCCTGCGCAGCCGCGAGCACTGGGTGGACTCTGCAGCGCGGCTGGGCGGTGACGAATTCGTGCTTTTGCTGCGCGCAGGCACGCTGGAAGAAGCCCGCCTGGCCGTGGAGCGCGTGCTGCGCGTCGTGTCCCTGCCGTATGTCGTCGATCCGGCCGTCGACCCGGTGCAGGTGACGGCCAGCATGGGCGCCACCGTCTACCCGATCGACCGCAGCGACGCCGACACGCTGCTGCGCCATGCCGACCACGCCATGTACGGCGCCAAGCAGGCCGGCCGCAACGGCTACCTGTTCTTCGACCCCGAACACCGCCGCCGCACCGAGGCCCGCGTGATGGCCATCGGCCGCGTGCAGGAAGCGCTGGACCAGGGCGAGTTCGTGCTGCACTACCAACCCAAGGTGGACATGCGCAACGGCCGGGTGCACGGCTTCGAGGCGCTGTTGCGCTGGGATCACCCGCAGCAGGGCATGATCGCGCCGCTGCAGTTCCTGCCGCTGATCGAGAACACCGGCCTCTCTTCGCGCGTGGGCGACTGGGTGCTGTCGCAGGCGCTGGAGCACCTGTCGCAATGGCGGCGCAGCGGGCTGGACATCAACGTCAGCGTCAACATTTCCGCCCGGCACCTGCAGGAACCCGACTTCGCCCAACGACTGTCGGAATTGCTGGCACGCCACCACGAGCCGCTGGCCGCACATCTGGAACTGGAGATGCTGGAAACCGCGGCCCATGCCGACATCGAAGCCACCTCGGCCCTGCTCGCCCGTTGCCAGGGCATCGGCGTGCGTTTCGCGCTGGACGATTTCGGTACCGGCTACTCCACCCTCACCTACCTGAAGCGGCTGCCGGTGGATGTACTGAAGATCGATCGCAGCTTCGTGCACCACATGCTCGACGACGCGCAGGACCGCGCGATCGTCGAGGGCGTGATCGGGCTGGCTGGCACCTTCGGCTGCGTGGTGGTGGCCGAAGGCGTCGAATCGCCCGCGCAGGCGCGCACGCTGCTGGAGCTGGGCTGCGAGATCGGCCAGGGCACCGGCATCGCTGCACCCATGCCAGCCGGCCAGGTGGCCGCCTGGGTGCGCGACTACCGCGGCATGTTCGCCCTGGCCACCGCCGAGCCGGGTGCCGGCCCTGCTGCCGGCGTGCCGCGGGCGCTGAACCCGGGCCGATAAACTAGATAGGGTGATCCCACCCGGCTTCCTGCAGGACCTGCTGTCCCGCGTCGACATCGTCGACGTCGTGGGCCGGCACGTGGAGCTCAAGCGCGGCGGCGCCAATCTGATGGGGCTGTGCCCCTTCCACGCCGAGAAATCGCCGAGCTTTTCGGTCAGCCCGTCCAAGCAGTTCTATCACTGCTTCGGCTGCGGGGCCAGCGGCGACGCGATCCGCTTCCTCACCGAGCACCTGGGCCTGAGCTTCGTCGAAGCCGTGCGCGATCTGGCCCAGGGCGTGGGCCTGCAGGTGCCTGAGGAACAGGTCAGCGACGAAGAGCGCGAGCGCCGCAACACCCTGCGCGAGCGGCGCAAGACCCTGGGCGAGGTGCTGGCCCAGGCCGCCGACTTCTACCGCGCACAGCTCAAGGCCAGCCCGCGGGCGGTGCAGTACCTCAAGCAGCGCGGGCTGACGGGCGCCATCGCTGCCCGCTTCGGCTTGGGGTACGCCCCGCCGGGCTGGAAGACCCTGGCCGGCGTCTTCCCCCGCTACGACGACCCGGCGCTCGAGGAAGCGGGCCTGGTGCGCCAGCGCGATGCCGACAGCAGCGGTGATGACGCCGCTGCCGCGGGTGGCAGCAGCGACCGGGGCCGCTACGACTGGTTCCGCGAGCGCGTGATGTTCCCGATCCGCGGCGTTGCGGGCGAAGTCATCGGCTTCGGCGGGCGCGTGCTGGACGACAGCAAGCCCAAGTACATCAACTCGCCGGAAACACCCGTCTTCAGCAAGGGCCGCGAGCTTTACGGCCTGTTCGAGGCGCGCCAGGCGCTGCGCGACAAGGGCTATGCCCTGGTCGTCGAGGGCTACATGGACGTGGTCGCCCTGGCACAGGCCGGCTTTGCCAACGCCGTGGCGACCCTGGGCACGGCCTGCACGGCCGACCACGTGCAGAAGCTGTTCCGCTTCACCGACGCCGTGGTCTTCAGCTTCGACGGCGACAGCGCTGGCCGCCGTGCTGCCGGCCGCGCGCTGGAAGCCGCCCTGCCCCACGCGACCGATCTGCGCAGCGTGCGCTTCCTGTTCCTGCCGCCGGAGCACGACCCGGACAGCTACGTACGCGAGTTGGGCCGCGCGGCTTTCGAAGACCAGGTGACGCGGGCCGTGCCGCTGTCGCGCCAGCTGATCGAGCACGCCGCCGACGGCGCCGACCTGCAGTCCGCCGAGGGCCGCGCCCGGCTGCTGGCCCAGGCCCGGCCGCTCTGGGCCCTGCTGCCCGACGGGGCCTTGAAGCGGCAACTGCTGCCCGAGCTGGCACGCAGCGGCGGGCTGACCGTCGAAGACCTCGCCGCCTTGTGGGGGCAGTCTGCGGTCGGCAGCCGGCCGCCGCCGGCAGCGCCGGGCCGGCCACCGCTGGCCCGGCGCGGGCTGGCACCGGGCCGGCGGGCACCGGCGGCAGTCGCCGACCTGGCGCTGCGCCTGCTGCTGCGGCACAGCGACTGGTGGGAGCAGTTGGGCGCGGAAGACCAGCAGATGCTGCACGAGCTGGGCGGCACGCACGGCCTGGCGGTGGCATGGCTGGAACAGCAATGCGTGGAGCTGGGGCCCCAGACCTGGGCGACCCTGGCCAACGCCATGGCCGACCAGCCCTGGGCCGACGAGGCCATGGGCTGGATGCGCAGCGCGCTGGCCGATGAAGAGCAGACCCGCGCAGACCTGCAGCGCGTGCTGCACCGCCTGTGGCGCGCGCGCCTGGAAGCCGAGGTGCAGGGCCTGATCAGCGCCAGCCGGCCGGATCGCGACACGCTGGACCGCATCGCCGCGCTGAATGAGCAGATCCGGCGGCATCGCGCCGGCGAAACCTCGGGCGCGGTGGCGACCTGAGGCAGGTCACCCAGCACCGCCGTCCGCGCCTGCTGCCGCTGGTATAATACGCAGCTTGCCGCGCAGAGAGTTCGGGCGAGCTTCGCGCCCAGGATCCGCTCTGCATCCGCCCACACGGGGCCTGCTGGTGCGGGCCTGCAGGGCCCCACCCGTCCCACCTCCGCCGACCGTTCTTGCGATGGCACATCTGCCCTGTAAGTTGGCCTGGCAGGCCTGAGTGGCAGGCCCGGGCCTGGTGCTGGTGACCATGATCGATGGCGGTGCCTGCGCCCGCGACCTGGCCGGTGTGATGCAGATCCTGCGCTTGCGTTGCCATCGCCCTCCGGCCCCTGCCGCCTGACAACTTGAAGCCGCCGGCGCATGACCCGCACGCGCCCGGGATGACCGTTTCCACTGAAGGACTTGCATGACCGCCAAGAAGCCCGCCGCTGCCCCCGCACCCGCTGCCAAGCCAGGCAAGGACACCAAGACCGCCAGCGCCGCGGTGACCGAGAAGACGAGCCCCGCCAAGGCAGAAAAGGTGCAGAAGACCGCAGTTGCTGACGTGCCCGTGCAGGCCGGCAAGGCGACGGCAGGCAAGGCCCCGAAGGCGGATGCCAAGCCGGATGCGAAGGCTGCCGGCAAGGCCGTGAAGACCGAAACCAAGCCAGCGGCGAAGAGCGAACCCAAGGCTGCCGCCAAGGCCGAGCCGAAGACCGAGTCCAAGGCGGGCGCCAAGCCCGCCAAGAAGGGCAAGGCCGACAAGGTCGACAGCGGCAAGAAGGCCGCGCTGGTGGAAGACGAAGACCTGGGCGACATCGAAGCCGACCTGGAAGGCGAGCCCGAAGCCGAAGCCGCGCCCGAGACTGCAGACGAGAGCGACAAGGCCGAGAAGGCCAAACCGCTTCGCATGAAGGTCAGCCGCGCCAAGGAGCGCGCGCTGATGCGCGAGTTCGGCCTGGAAGAAACGACGCTGACGGAAGAAGAAGCAGCCAAGCGCCGCCAGGAGCTGAAGACGCTCATCAAGATGGGCAAGACGCGCGGCTTCCTGACGCACCAGGAAATCAACGACCACCTGCCCGAGAAGCTGATCAACGAGGAAATCCTCGAAGC
>JAIXZR010000136.1 GCA_027489455.1 Rubrivivax sp.
GATGGCTGCAGCCAGCGCGCCCGTGGGCTCGCCGCCGCCCTGGGGCTTCATGCAGTGCCAGAAGAAGGTGTGGTTCCAGATCTGCGCGGCGTTGTTGTAGATGCCGCCACTGCTCTTCTTGATGATGTCTTCCAGCGCCAGGGCCTCGAACTCGGTGCCCTTCTGCAGGTTGTTCAGGTTCACAACGTACGCGTTGTGGTGCTTGCCGTGGTGGAACTCCAGCGTCTCACGGCTGTAGTGCGGGGCCAGGGCGTCGATGGCGTACGGCAGGGCGGGCAGGGTGTGTTCCATGGTCGGATCCTCGTGATGGTCGGGGGCCGCTGGGCGCGGCTGCAAGGGGGTGACGGGCACTGCCGCGGCCAGCGGCAGGCCGTCGTCCGGACAACCAGCGGATTGTAGGCAGGGGCCGTCAGCGAGACGGCAGCAGGGGTTCGATGTGCTGCACGGCCATCCCGGCCTGCCCGTCGGCCCAGACTGCGCGAACCGCCTGCCCTGGCTGCAGGCTGTGTACCGATACCACCGGGCGCCCGTCGGCGGCCTCGACCCACGCGTAGCCGCGCTGCAGTACGCGCGAGGGGTCCAGCGCCTGCAGGCGGTGGCCGTGGGCGTCCAGTTGGAGGGCTGCGCGCTGCAGCTGGCGCTGCACGGCCGCCGCCATGCGCCGGGCCCGCAGCGCGGGCTCTTCGGCATGGCGGGCACAACGGGTGGCCAGCGCCTGGCGCAGCCGCAGCTGCAGCGCGTTCAGGCGTTCGGCCTGGCCCCACAGGGCCCGGCCGGGCTGCCCCAGGCGCAGGCCCAGGGTGTCCACGCGCTGCGCCTGCTGCTGCAGCACGCGCTGCACGGCACGGCGCAGCGCAGCCTGGCGCAGCTGCAGTGCCGCCAGCGCCTCGTCACGCACGGGGGCGGCCAGTTCGGCGGCTGCGGTCGGCGTGGGCGCCCGCAGATCGGCGGCCAGATCGCACAGGGTGATGTCGGTCTCGTGGCCCACGCCGCACACCACCGGCAGGGGGCAGGCCGCCACGGCGCGCACCACGCGCTCGTCGTTGAAGGCCCACAGGTCTTCCAGCGGCCCGCCGCCGCGTACCAGCAGCAGGGTGTCGACTTCGGCCCGCCGGCCTGCCAGCTGCAGTGCCGCCACCAGCGCAGCCGGCGCTTCGGCGCCTTGCACCAGGCTCGGGTAGACGACCACCGGCACATGGGGCGCACGCCGCTGCAGCGCCGTCAACACGTCGCGCAGGGCCGCAGCGCCCAGCGAGGTGACGACACCGATGGCGCGCGGCTGCGTGGCGATCGGGCGCTTGCGCCCCGCGTCGAACAAGCCCAGCGCCTGCAGCCGTGCGCGCAGGCGCAGGAACTCTTCGTACAGGCTGCCGGCGCCCACGCGTTCCATGCTTTCGACCACCAGCTGCAGTTCGCCGCGGGCTTCGTAGACGCCCAGCCGCCCGCGCAGATCGACCTGCTGGCCGTCGGCTGGCCGGAAGTCCAGCAGGCTGGCCGCGCGACGGAACATCGCGCAGCGCAGCACGGCGCTGGCGCCGCTGGCGTCCTTCAGCGTGAAGTAGCAGTGCCCGCTGCTGGCACGCACCAGGCCAGAGAGCTCGCCGCGCACGGCCACCGCACCAAAGCGCGCCGCGATCGCGTCTCCCGTGGCCAGCAAGAGCGCGGCCACGCCCCAGGGGCTGCGCGCCGGTGGCGCGAAATCGGGCTCAAGCATGCGGATCGCCAGACGCAGCGCGGGTCGGGAACTCCACAGCCGCGCGGGCGCAGCAGGGCGGGGGCTTTGATGCCGTCATGTTGTTGTCAAATTCGTGCAAGTCGTTGATTTCAAACAAGAAAAAAGTGCACAAAAATTCAGCAAACCAGCCCGGCGCACGCATTGGCGCGGGTTTGCGAAGCCTCGGTGGAGCTTACCCACACAGTTGTCCACAGTTTCGGTGGACATCGCAGGTGGTGCCGGCCCGTGTGTCGGCCGGGATCTGGGGGCCAAAGCACCGCTTGTTGCGGCGGCCGTGGCGGCGGCCGGGCGGATGGCCATCGGACATAATCCGCGGCAGCCGGAACCGGCCCGCCCGCGGCACCGCAAGCCCAGGCCATGCCGGCCACGACACCCTGCCCTGGCATCAAGAGACAGCCTTGTTTTCCATCATACAAGCGGCCGGTTGGCCGATCTGGCCCCTCATCGGCTGCTCCGTCGTGGCCCTGGCCCTGGTGATCGAACGTCTGCTGCAACTGCGCAGCAGCCGTGTCGCGCCGCCCAGCCTGGTCGACGAGGTCATGGGCGTGTCGCGCACCAGCCTGCCCGGCACCGACGTGGTGGTGAAGCTGGCCGACAACTCGGTGATGGGCACCGTGCTGGCCGCCGGCCTGCAGAGCGTGATCGCCGAGCCCCGCATCACCGAGCCGGCCTTGCGCCAGTCGTTCGAAAACGCCGGCCGCCTGGCGGTGCACCGGCTGGAGCGCTACCTCAACGCGCTGGGCACCATCGCCGCTGCGGCACCGCTGCTGGGCCTGCTGGGCACGGTGGTGGGCATGATCGAGATCTTCGGCGCGCAGGCGCCCACCTCGGGCTCCGGCGGCAACCCGCAGGCGCTGGCTCACGGCATTTCGATCGCCCTGTACAACACGGCGTTCGGGCTGATCGTGGCCATCCCTTCGCTGATGTTCTACCGCTACTTCCGGGCCCGGGTGGATGAGTTCCAGCTCGCCATGGAAGTGGCCGCCGAGCGCATGGTGCCGCACCTGATGCGCTTTGCCGTCAAGACCTGAGCCCGGCAGCCCCGCGCATGAAGTTCAGCCGCCGCCGCCCCGAAGAACCGGAGATCAACCTGATCCCGTTCATCGACGTGCTGCTGGTGGTGCTGATCTTCCTGATGCTCTCGACCACCTATTCCAAGTTCACCGAGCTGCAGGTCAACCTGCCTTCGGCTGACGCCGACACGCTGCGCGAGCGGCCGCTGGAAGTGATCGTCTCGGTGTCGGCCGACGGGCGCTACGCCGTCAACAAGAAGCCCGTGGACGGCCGCAGCGTGGAAGCGCTGACGGCCGAGATCGCCACCGCCTCGGGCGGCCGCAGCGACAGCGTGGTCGTGGTCTCGGCGGACGCGCTGGCCGCGCACCAGGCGGTGGTGAACGTGCTCGATGCCTCGCGTCGTGCGGGCCTGGCGCGGCTGACCTTCGCAGCGCAGACCAGCGGCGAAATGCCGCGCTAGCCCGCCTGCGGCCGCCCATGCCCGGGCCCGCCCCTTTGCCTGGCTTGGCTGCGCACCTGGAAGCGCTGCTCAGCCGCCATTGGTGGCGGCCGCGGCCCAGCGGCCTGGCGCGGCTGCTGCTGCCGCTGGCCTGGGCCTATGGCCTGCTGTTCAGGCTGCAACGCGCACGCCAGGGCGTGCGGCAGCCCACCCCGGTGCCGGTGATCGTGGTTGGCAATCTGGTGGTGGGCGGCGCCGGCAAGACACCCGTGGTGATCGCCCTGGTGCAGGCGTTGCGCCACGCAGGCTGGACGCCAGGGGTGATCAGCCGCGGCTACGGGCGCGCCAGCGACGCTGCGACCAGCCAGCCGGACTGGCGCGAAGTCGCCAGCGACAGCATGGCCAGCGATGTCGGCGACGAGCCGCTGCTCATTCATCGCCGCACCCGCGCGCCCGTGATGGTGGGCCGCGACCGGGCGGCCGCGGCCCGCGCGCTGTGCCGGCGCCACCCGGGCCTGAACGTGATCGTCTCCGACGATGGCCTGCAGCACGCAGCCCTGGCCCGCGCGCTGGAGTTGCTGGTGTTCGACGAACGCGGCATCGGCAATGGCCTGCTGCTGCCCGCCGGCCCGTTGCGCCAGCCGCTGCCAGCGCGGCTGCACGAAACGATGCGCGTGCTCTACAGCGGGCCCGCGGCGCCGCCGTTGCAACCAGCCCTGCAGCTGCACCGTGCGCTGGGCGCGGCCTGGCCCCTGGCCGCCTGGTGGCAAGGCGATGCCAGCGCCCAGGTGCCATTGGCCGCACTGCGCGGCCGGCGGCTGCTGGCCCTGGCCGGCATCGCGGCGCCCGAGAAGTTCTTCGCGATGCTGGAAGCCGCAGGCCTGCTGATCGACCGGCTGCCGCAACCCGACCACGCGGCCTACCCGCAGGCGCCCTGGCCGGCAGGCACCCGCGAGGTCGTGACGACCGAGAAGGACGCCGTCAAGCTGCCGCCGGCGCTGGTCGGAGCCACGCGCGTCTGGGTGCTCGGGCTAGACTTGGCCCTGCCGCCGGATTGGATCGACGGCCTTCTGCCGGCCTTGCGCCCGCCCCACGGCCGCGCTGCCGCACCCACCCCGCCGCCGACCCCGCCCGCCCCGCCCCACCCATGAGCCTGGACCACCGCCTGATCGATCTGCTCGTCTGCCCTGTCTGCAAGGGCCCCTTGACGATGAACCGCGACGAGCAGATGCGCCCGGTGGAACTGGCCTGCCCCGCCGACCGGCTGGCCTTCCCGATCCGCGACGGCATCCCGGTGATGCTGGAAGGCGAAGCCCGCAGCCTGGACGGCCCGGCAACCCCAGCACCCGATACCCGCGCCCCGGCATGAGCTTCACGGTGCTGGTGCCGGCGCGGCTGGCATCCACCCGCTTGCCCGGCAAGCCGCTGGCCGACATCGCCGGGCTGCCGATGGTGGTGCGCGTCGCCCAGCGCGCCGCGGCCAGCGGCGCAGCCCGCGTGGTGGTGGCGGCCGACGACGACCGCATCCTGTACGCCTGCGCCCGCCATGGCGTGCAGGCCGTGCTGACGCGGCAGGACCACCCCAGCGGCAGCGACCGCCTGGCCGAAGCCTGCACGCTGCTGGGGCTGGACGGCGAGGACATCGTCGTCAACGTCCAGGGCGACGAACCGCTGATCGACCCGGCCCTGGTGCGCCACTGCGCGGAACTGCTGGCCGCCCGCACCGATTGCGTGATGGCCACGGCCGCGCATGCCATCACCGATCTGGCCGACTACACCAGCCCGCACGTCGTGAAGGTGCTGCTGGACGCTGCGCAACGCGCGCTGATCTTCAGCCGCGCACCCTTGCCGTGGTGGCGCGACGGACATGCCCAGGGCATCAGCGCCCTGCCCCCACAGCCGGCGCCACTGCGGCACATCGGTCTGTATGCCTACCGCGCGGCCTTCCTGCGCGGCTTCCCGACCCTGCCGCCGGCGCCGCTGGAGCAATGCGAATCCCTGGAGCAACTGCGCGTGCTCTGGCATGGCCACCGCATCGCCGTACACCTGGCGGCACAGGCGCCGGGCGCTGGCGTGGACACCCCGGAAGACCTGGCGCGGGTGCGCGCCTGGTTCGAGAAAACCCCTGTCGCGCCCGAGCCCTGAGCCCAGGCTGCGTCAGCTTGGTGCGAGGGTGTGCGTGCTATTCTCATTCGAGCTCTGACGAGCCCCTCCAAGGCACCAGCGTGAAAGCGATGCAGCGATCAACGCGCGCCACGACAACGAGACACGCGAGGATTCCATGCGATTGATTCTTCTGGGCGCCCCCGGGGCCGGCAAAGGCACGCAGGCCAGCTTCATTTGCCAGAAGTACGGCATCCCGCAGATCAGCACCGGCGACATGCTGCGCGCCGCCGTCAAGGCCGGCACGCCGCTGGGCGTGGAAGCCAAGAAGGTGATGGACAGCGGCGGCCTCGTCAGCGACGACATCATCATCGGCCTGGTCAAGGAACGCATCGCGCAGGCCGACTGCGCCAACGGCTTCCTGTTCGACGGCTTCCCGCGCACCATCCCGCAGGCCGATGCGATGAAGCACGCGGGCGTGAAGCTCGATGTCGTGCTCGAGATCGACGTACCCCACGACGCCATCATCGAACGTATGAGCGGCCGGCTGTTCCACATCGCCTCGGGGCGCAGCTACCACACGAAGTTCAAGCCGCCCAAGGTGGCCGGCCTGGACGACGAGACCGGCGAGCCCTTGATCCAGCGCGACGACGACAAGGAAGCGACCGTGCGCAAGCGGCTGGACGTCTACGAAAGCCAGACCCGCCCGCTGGTGGCCTATTACGCCCAGTGGTCGGCCTCGGGCGACGCCCAGGCGCCGCGCTGCGCGCGCATCAGCGGCACCGGCAGCGTCGAAGAAATCACCAGCCGGGTGATGGCGGCATTGGCAGGCTGAGGCCAGGCAAGGCAGAAGGCGGCAACGTGGACATCGCAGGCAAGGTATTCATCGTCACGGGCGGGGCTTCGGGGCTGGGCGAAGGCACGGCACGCATGCTGGCAGCGCACGGTGGCCTTGTCATCGTGGCCGATCTGCAGGAAGACCGCGGGCAGGCCGTGGCGGCCGACATCGGCGGCCGCTTCGTCAGATGCGACGTCAGTGCCGAGGCCGATGGTCAGGCGGCGGTGGCAGCAGCCACCGCGCTGGGCCCGCTCATGGGGCTGGTGAACTGCGCCGGCATCGCCCCGGCGGTCAAGACGGTGGGCCGTGACGGTGCGCACCCGCTGGCGGCCTTCACCAAGTGCATCAGCGTCAACCTGGTCGGCAGCTTCAACATGATCCGCCTGGCTGCCGAAGCCATGGCCAAGAACGCACCCGAAGCCACAGGCGAGCGCGGCGTGCTCATCAGCACCGCCAGCGTGGCCGCCTACGACGGCCAGATCGGCCAGGCCGCCTACAGCGCCAGCAAGGGCGGCATCGTCGGCATGACGCTGCCGATTGCACGGGATCTGGCCCGCAACGGCATTCGCAACATGACGATCGCTCCCGGCATCTTCGGCACGCCCATGCTGTTCGGCATGCCGCAAGACGTGCAGGACGCCCTGGCCGCGGGCGTGCCCTTCCCCAGCCGCCTGGGCACGCCGCAGGACTACGCCAAGCTGGTGAAGCACATCATCGAGAACGAGATGCTGAACGGCGAAGTGATCCGGCTGGACGGGGCCATCCGGCTGGCGCCGAAGTAGCCGCAGCGCTGGCGCCGAGCTGAACCGGTGCCGGGCAGGCCGGTCGGTGCCGGCTCAGGCCACCGAGGCGCCGCCCACTGGGCCAGGCACGAAGTCGAAGGCCACGCTCATGCGCACCCCTGGCGATGTGTATGGCGTCGTGCCGTGCCACATGTAGGCCGGGAAGAAGACGATGCGGCCTGGCTGGGGGTCGATGAAGCGTTCGGCCGAGGGCAACGGCACCAGCGGTATGCCGGGCTCGCCGAGCTTGAGCTGCCCTTGACCCGGGCCCAGGGCCGGCGGCGTTTCGACGTAGCACGCGGAGGAGATCCATCCTTCCGGGTGAACATGGTTGACGTGCCGGCCGCCCGCCTGCATCCGGATGGACCAGCCGCCCTGGGTGGCAAAGCTGCCGCGGTTGCGGGCGCGCATGGGATCGCTGCCAGTCCCGAGCCGCCCCAGGTAGCGCCGCAACGGCGCGTCGATCGCCTGGGCCAGCGCCTGCGTGGCACGGTGCGTCATCTGCAGGATGTTGGTGAGCTGCGAACCCTGCCGAACCGACTGCTGGAAAGGGTGGGTGCGGTACCGGTGTTCGCCATGCAGCATGCCGGCGAGCTCGGCCAGGTATTGGGCCAGGTCGTCCCATCCGGCAGGTGTTGCCAGCTCTTCCACCGCCACCAGGGCGTCGTAGTCGTAGAGCTGGCCGTACCGCGAGTCACCCATCAGCCGCCAGGCCGTGGCCAGCCGGGCCAGCGCATGCTGGTCCAGCGGCGCACGCGCGTGCAAAGCCGTGGCGATCTGCTCGGCGCGGCCCAGCTCGCCCAGGACGAGCAGCGCATCGATGCGCGCCAACTGGGTTGCCCCCCATTCGGGCGCAAGCGCTGTGGCACGCCGGGCCGCCGCCAAGGAGTCGCCAGGCAACCCGGCTTCCAGAGCTGCCTGTGCCAAGGCCAGCGCCAGGGTCACGTCGGCTGGCCGGTCCAAGGCAGCAGCCTGCAGCAGGCGCAGGGCCGCCGCCGCTTCGCCCACTTCCGAGAGCGTCTGCGCCTTCAGGACGATGAGACTGGCTTCCTGCGGGGCGCTCGCCAGTGCTGCATCGATGGGCCCCAGGGCTGCGGCCACGGCCCCGGTACGCATCCAGTGCAGCTGCGCCAAGTCACGAAGCGCATCGGCATACCGGGGGCGCCTGCGCAGCGCCTGTTCGTACAGGCCCTGTGCATCGTCCAGCCGGCCTTGGGCCTGTACGGCGCGAGCGCAGACCAGCCACGCCTCGGGCGCGTCCAGGCCCAGTTGCAAGGCACGTGAGGCTGCAGCCTCCGCCGCCGCTGCATGGCCGAAGTCGCCGAGGATGGCCGCCAGGTTATGGAAGGCCACCGCATTGCCAGGGTAGGCGGCAGTGATGGCCCGGTGCGCTGCTATCGCGGCGTCCCAGTGGCCTTGCTGCCTCAAGTCATCCGCTGCCCGCGTGGCTTCGCCAATGCCCGCCATGCGCAACTTCTCGAAATTGGTTCAGCGGGAATGGGCGATCGCCCGGCCTAGCGCCCGCTCGTCGAGCCAGTGCGCTGCTGCAGATCTTGCATCGTCTTGCGCGAGATCTCGCGTTCCAACTCCCACTGCGCCGCGGTCTTGCAGATGCGGGTGGGAATGAGCGAGCCCACAGGTCGCTCCTGCTTGCAGACCTTGCGGTCGGGGTCGGCTTCAGCCGCCTGCTGTCCCTTGGCGTTGGCCGCGGGCGTGGCGGGCGCGGCAGCGGCAGCAGGTGCGGCAGAGGCTGCCGCGGCCGGCGCGGTGGCAGCCGTGTTGGCCATGGCGGCAGCGGTTGCCAGCGACAGCAAGAGGCTCGCAAGGATGGGAAGGGTCTTCATGAGGCAATCGCTTCGTGGGTGGGTGGAAAGGGTGGCCGATGGCCGCGGTTGGACGGCGGCGGGGTGTCCTGCACCGCCTGCACGCCCTGCAGCGCTTCGCTGCCCGGCAAAGCCAGCAAACGGTCCCAGGTGCTCTGCAGCCCGCCCAGCACAGGCTCGATCAGGTCAGCATTCTTGCGCCACTTGCCCGGCATGGGCCGGGTCTGCGTGTACCTGGAAGGCGGCAGGGGCGAACCCACACGGCTGCGCAGGGCGTCGTCGAATGCCATGCCGGCGAAATCGCAGATGCGCTGAACGCTGTGCGCCGGGTCGGCCAGAAACGTGCTGTAGCTCAATGACATCCACTGTGCTGCAGGCACGGCCTGCAGGTCGTCGAGAGCGATGCGGTTGGTCGTCTCCCACTGGAAGGCGGCGATCTCACCCAGCGACTTGCCGCGCAATGCACGCCAGCCCGGGGGCAGGACGAGTGACCAGGGGCCGTCCCAGTCCGGCATCTTCGAATAGGTGACCCAGCCGCCGCTCTTCCAGGCTTCGATGATGCTGCTGAGGTTCTCGCGCGGGTCTCTCCACAGGAAAACGAAACGCGCGTCGGGGAACAGCCTGGCAAAGAACGGGATGCGCAATGCATTCTTGGGCGTCTTTTCGAGCAGGCGCAGTGCCTGCGCGTGCGCTGGCAGCGGCTGCTGCGCCGGGCCTTGCAGTCTCTCGATGAGGCGCCGCCGGACCTCGATGCCGATGTCGGGGGTGGCGTGATGGGCATCGACGCGGTTGTCGTCGATGCCCGGCGCGCCCGGCGAAAGGTGGTCGAAGCCTTCGACCAGCCAATGCGCTTCGCCGCCCACGGTCCAGAACTGTGGGGTGCAGGCCAGGGTCTCGAACAGCAAGGTGCTGCCCGACCGCGGCGCGGCCATGATGAACACGGGCTGCACAAGCTGGGGCGAAGGCGATACCGCGGGGGCCACCACGCGCGTGGTGCGGATGGAAGGCGCCGGGGCCGGCGATGGCGCCGGCGCAGGTGCGGACACCGGGGTTTGCACCGCAGCCGCAGCCGCAGCGGCGGGCACGTCGGGCACGGAGACACGCCCCGGCGCCGACGGCGCCAGCGCTGCCAGTTCGTCATTGAGGAGATAAGCCGCCACGCGCGAGCCCAGCACGCGCATGGCCGGTATGCGGTTGCTGCGCATGCAGAGCTTGTCGCCCCAGGGCCGCGTGACGTCGCGCAGCGCGCCGGCCAGGCGGCGGAAGTCGGCCAGGCCTTCGTTGCTGTCGCCATGCAGCAGCCACAGCTGCCGCCAATCTGCGCGGAAGCTGCGCAGCAGGCTCTGGAACTGCACCACGTCCGCCGGGCCACCGTCCCCCGCAGGGCTGGGCATGAGGTCGTCCGCCAGGTCTTGCAGCAGCTGATCCAGTTCAGCCGGGGGCATGACGCGATAGCTGTTGAACCGCTCCAGCGCCAGGGTCGAAACAGCACCCGGCCGGTAGGGCACGCTGCGCGGCGCCGGGCCGGTCTGTGCTTCTGCGGCCAGGTTCCAGAACGCGGCACTGCCAGACGTATCGGCCACCAGGTGGATGCGTTCATGGTCGGTGGCGTTCTCCACGCGGTGCAGCCGCCAGTTGTCGAACAGCCAGGCCTCGCCGGCGGCCATGTGCACCACCTGATCGTCGCAATAGAAGCTCACGCCCGGCCGGGTGATCACGGGGATGTGCACCCGCACGCGCGAAAACCAGTGGTAGTTGGTGTCCACGTGCTCGGGCACGCAGGCGCCGGGCGCCAGGCGCATCAGCCGCGAACGGCCCCAGACCACGCCGAAGCTCGTCAGCACTTGCTGGATGTACGGGCAGGCCGCCAGGTGCGGCGTCATCTGCATGTGGCCGCTGACCTCGTCGTTCTCGCCGCCGTCCACCGTGATGAGCCGGGCTGCCGTGTTGCCGGGAAACGAATTGGGATGGCTCGCCCAGGCCTCGGGCGGCAGGGCGCTGGCTTCATGGGCCAGGCGCTGTGCGTCGAAACGCAGGGGCAGGCGGATGAAAGGGACAGGCAGCTTCAAGCAGGGTCTCCATGCACGGCGCTGGCGCCGAAGTCTCCCAGCGTTTCCTGCAGCGTACACACCGCCACGCGCTCGGCTTCGCTGAGATCCGGGTGCCAGACGTCGAAGATCATCACCACGCGGGTCTGGTCGCTGCCGTTCCTGGCTTCATGGGAATAGGTGTCGTCGAAAGCAACGACTTCGCCGAAGCGCCAGTGGTGCGGCTCGCCGGCCACGTGCAGCACGCAGTCGCGCGGCACGATCAGCGGCAGGTGGCAGACGACGCGGGTGTTGGTCACGCCATGGTGCGGCAGCAGGTGCGTACCGGGCCCCAGGGTGCTGAAAAGCACCTCGGGCCCGTGGCCGCGCACGCGGGCCAGCGGGAGTTGATCGATCGCCAGGATCGTCTGCGGGCAGCGGCTGGCGTTGACTTCGTTGCGTTGCCCGTGGCGGTAGAAGTAGTAGCCGTCCCAGCGGGCGGCAGCGCGGTCGCTGCGCAGGTAGCGCGCGGCCAGCTCGGGGCTGCTGAACACCTGCTCGCGTCCTGCATCCAGGCCCAGCACGGCCTGCAGCTCCGACAGGATGGCCGGGGCCTGTGCCTCGAGCTGTGCCACGCCGGGTATGCGCTGCTTGTCCAGATAGGGCGACTGCGGCAACCCGGGGAAAGCCATGCCGGTGGGCCTTTGCCGGCTGTCCTGCGGGGCGTAGGCGGCATCACCCAGTTGCACGGCCACGAAGTTCGCCACGCGCTGCATGGCGGCACGGCCGAAGCGCTGAACCAGGGGTGCGTAGGCTTGCTCGCACAGTGCGCGCCGGTGCTGATCCACCAGCGCCATGGCGTGCTGCACGTCGGCCTGCAGCCCGGGCGGCGTGGACGCAGCGCTGAGCCAGCGGCCAGCTTGCTGCGCGGCACGGATGGCCCGGAAGTACTGCCGCGCAGCAGCGCCGGCATCGCCCGAGGCTTCCAGCAGGCGCGCATAGCCCAGGCGCGTGGCATACAGGCCAGGCTGGCGCTGCAGCACGTCGCTGTAGGTCTGAAGCGCGGCGGCGGTCTCACCCTGCGCCTGCTGCACCATGGCGAGGTGGTTCAGGCTCAGCACGTCTTCCGGCGCCGCGGCCAGGGCCGTGGCCAGGTGCGCGCGCGCCGATGCGGCGTCCCCGGCCCGCAGGGAAAGCACGGCCAGGGCGTTGCGCGCTTCCACGTGCGCAGGCTGCGCTTCGACGAGGGCCTGAAACAGCAACCGCGCTTCGTCCATGCGCCCGGATGCGAACAGGGCACGGGCCTGCCGCAGGGTCAGGTCTGCAACCGCCGGTTCAGCCGCGGCCATGGCGGCCCTCCAGCGCTGCCGGGCCGGTGCAAAGCGCGATTTGCCAGACCTGGCAATGCAGGCCCATCGTGCGCTCGGTGCCACCCAAGCCACCCGCACGCTGCCTGGGGTCGAGCCCGTCGGTGCCCTTGGGCTGGTTGACGCCGTCGATGCGGCCGTTGCGCGTCACACCATTCATGCCGTGTAGCCCCAGCGCTGGAGCAGATGCGCCACGTCGGCCTGCAGCGGCAGCAGATGCTGCTGGTAGCGACGCCAGCGGTCCACGGCGCTGCGGCTGACGGGGCGCACCACCTGGTGGTAGCTGGGGGTGGCGATGTAGCCCTTGCTGAGTGCATGGCGCGCGGGGTGCAGCATCGCGTCGTGCCAGTCCAGCCCGCAGAAGCCCGCAATGCGCCGGGCCTGCGGTTCGAAATCCGTCACGAAGTCTTCGTAGCAGACCTCCAGCACCTTGGGCTGCAGCACTTGGACCTGCTCGTACCAGAAGTCGAAGATGCGGGCATAACCCCGCGCCAGGGTGGGCAGGTCGCGACACAGGCGCGCGTAGTCGGGCGCACGGAAGTGCTGGAAGTAGTTGCTCGTGATGACGTCGAAGGGGTGCCGGATGGCCAGCAGGATGGGCGCGTTCGGCCACAGGCGCTGAATGACCGGCAGGCGCAGCATGTTCAAGGGGTTCTTGTCCAGCAGGCGCTGGCCTGGCTCGAGCCGTACCTTGGTGCCCACCTGCGCCCAGTAATGCTGCCGCGCCATTTCCAGCTGCTCGGGCGTGGCATCGCCCAGTCCGGCCGGATAGTCCAGCCCCAGTTGCTGCAGCCGCTCCTGCGCGTCCAGCAGGAAACGCTGCTCGTCCATGGTTTGCAGGCCCGGGTGCGCGTCGAGCATCTGCTCCAGCAGCGTGGTGCCAGAACGCGGGAACGCGACGATGAACACCGGGCTCTCCTGCAGCGTCGGCGGCACGGGCTCGTGCCAGCGCGCCACGTCGGGAGGGCGGGCACCCCGGGCGGTAACGCCCAGGGCGTCCACGGGGTTCGCAGGGCCTGCGGCGGCCGTCGGGGCCGTCACGTCGAAGCCCAGCATCTGCGAGACATGGGCGGCGGTTGCGGCTTCGAAGGCGTCGTCGTAGAGCCCCGCTGCGTCCAGCGCCTTGGCCAGCGGGAAAAGCGCCTCCTGGCGCGATTCCGGCGACAGCCCACGGGCCAGCATCTCGCGGTACAGCGCGATGGCCTGCGCATGCTGTTCGTTGCGGGCGGCAATCTGGGCCTGCAGCCCCAACCAGCGCAACTGCACTTCAGGCGCCAAATCGCGCAGGGGCAGCCGCTGCAGCCTGGCCACGCGGGCCGTGGCCTCGTCGATGCGATTGGTGCGCTCGAGCATGGTGATCACGCCCATCTCGACTTCGGGCGGGTTGTCTTCCGCCGGGGTCAGGCGCTCGAGGATGCCCAGCGCCGCAGCCTGGTCGCCCACCGTCAGCAAAAGCATGCCCATGGCCGCCAGCCTCTCGGCCGTCCAGCCTTCCCAGTGCTGCCAGCCCGCCAGCGCGTCGCGCAAGGCCGCGGGCTCGCCGCTTTGCATCAGCAGCTGGGCATAGAAACACCCGATCTCGGAATCAACCGGCCAGTAGGTGATGGCCTGCGCCAGCTGGTCGCGCGCCTGCTTGAACCGGCCTTGCTGCAAGGCAAGAAGCGCCGTGTTGTAGAGCAGGTCAGGCGTCCAGCCACCCAGCGCTGCAGCGCGCTCGTAGCCCTGCAGCGCGGCATCCAGGCGCCCGGCCGCGCGCTCGGCCGTGGCCAGGTTCATCCAGTGCACCGGCTCGCCTGGCTGCAGCTGTGTCAAAGCACGGAAGGCGTCCGCCGCCAAGGCGTAGCGCCCGAGCGCGCTCATCACCACGCCCCAGGCCAGCACGGCTTCGGGCTCGCGCGGGTCGGCGCGGTAAGCCTGGCTGGCCAGCTGTTCTGCACTGCCGAAGTCGCCCTGCTGGGCTGCGATCAGCGCATGGCTGGCGAAAGTTCTTGCGTCCATGAAAAAAGGGCCGGCAAAACTTGCACGGCCCTTGGATCCTAGCGGACCAGGAAAGGTCAGAAGCTCTGTTCGACGCGGAAGAACCAGCGACGGCCGATGGTGTCGTAGGTCTGCACGTCGACGTTGCCGTTGGTCTGGAACTGATAGGCCAGCGGCGGCTGCTTGTCAGCAACGTTGTTGACGCCCAGGATCATCTTCGTGTTGCCGAACATCTTCATGTTGTAGGACACGGCCAGATCGTGGTACGTCACCGCGGCCTGCTGGACGAGGATGATGCCGCCCGAGGTATCGCCGAAGTTGGAGTCAGCGCTGTTGCTGATGGTCGACTTCGCGATGTGCCGCGCCGACCACTGCACGCCAAAGTCGCCCATGGACCAACCCACCTGGCTGGTGGCGCGCAGCTTGGCGAAGTTGCCGTAGCTGGGGTCCAGGCTACCGGCGGCTTCCGTGACCTTGCCGCCACCCAGGTCGTACTTGAAGCTGTTCGTGCGAGCCAGGTCCAGACCCACCTGGAAGCGCCCGAAGCTGGTCGGCGGCAGGATGTACTTCACCGAGACGTCCACGCCATCGGTTTCGATGAACCCGGCATTCAGGTTCGCCAGCCCGATGTTGATGATCTGCCCGGTGCCGGGATCGCGCCGGATACGGTTGCAGAAGGCGTCGCTCGGCGCAGTCAGGCAGGTCTGCGCGATGACCGTGGGGTCACCCGCAGTGATGGCCTGGTTCAGGCGATACCGCCAGTAGTCGGCCGTGACCGAAAAGCCGCGCAGCAGGCTGGAGTCGTAGACGAAGCCCAGCGTCGAGACCGTGCCTTCCTCGGGGCTCAGGCTGGGGTTGCCACCCAGGAAGCCCAGGATCTGCGAGTTGGCTTGGCGGTAGCCGCTGTTGGGCGGGATGAACTGGCAGGCACGCGAATAGCCGGGTTCGCTGCCCGTGGCCGCGCGGCAGGGGTCGATGAAGGTCGGGAAGCTGCCTTGTTGCGTGGCGAAGCGGTCGCTGATCGTGGGCGCGCGGAAAACTTCAGACCATGTGCCGCGGAACAGCAGGTCGGTGATGGGGCGGTACTCGAGCTTGAGCGAGCTGTTGGTCGTGTCGCCGAAGCTGTCGAAGTTCGAGAAGCGTGTGCCCAGGGTCAGGTTCAGGGCCTTCACGCCGGGCATGTTGCTCAGCAGAGGGATGAACAGTTCGCCGAACACTTCCTTGACCTCTTCCGACCCCGACGTAGGCCCGCTGCAGGTCTCGGCGGCCAGCAGGCAGGAAGAGAAGCTGGGCGGCGTGTACAGCGTCAGGGCGTCGATGCGCGAGTTCAGCCAACCCCGGCGCCAGCTGGCGCCCACGGCAGCCTGGGCCGTGCCACCGGACCACTTGAACGCGTCGCCCGTCAGGATGCCTTCGACGGTGCGCTGGTTGGTGGTGAAGAAGTTGGTGTAGCCCACCGAGAAAGGCCGCAGGCCTGCCAGCGATGCCTGGCCGATCGGCGAGTCGGGCGTGACGTTGAAGACGTTGAAGGCATCGCGGTTCAGTGCGCCCTGCAGCAGGCCCTGGTTGATGTAGCCATCGACGCTGGAGTTCTGCTTGGTGCCCTGGTAGGTGTAAGACGCGTCCCAGGTCCAGCTGGTGCCCGGGATACTGCCGCGCAGGCCGGTGGTCACCTGCGTCAGCGAGGTTTCCGTCACCGACAAGCGGGTGCCCAAGTCAACGGGCCGGAACTGAAGGTTGGTGCCCACCGCTCCGCCGGCACTGGTGGCACCGAAGGAGATGCCGAACGGGTTGTTCGTGCTGGTGGCAAAGCCGTCGTTGTTGGCCACCAGCGGCAACGGCGCGATCTGGAAGCCCGACTTGGTGTTGTTGTGCAGCGCGGTGGCGTACATCTCCACGGCGTCATGGATGTTGTAGGCCGCATCCAGGAACACGCTGCCACGCTCCTGCGGCGTCAAGGCCAGGTTCAGCGGCTGGTAGTCGTAGGCGTCGGTGGCGCTGTTGTAGCAGCGGAAGTCCGCCAGCGACGTGCCAGCGGCACCCGTGCGGCGCGTGAGTACCTGGCTGCCACCCGTGCCGCAGCCGAACTGCGCGCGCGCGGTCACGCCGTTGGGCAGCACGGTGGTGCTCGGCAGGGTGATGCGGCCCTGCGGGGTTGAGCTGGAGCCCAGCTTCAGGATGTTGACGGCACCGTCATAGGTGTACCAGTACAGCGCGCTCTTGGAGAACTCCCGGTCACCGGACTTGACCTCGCTTTGCTTGTTGTAGTTCAGCCCCACCGCAATGCGGCCGCGATCGGTGGACAGGCCAAAGCTCAGCTCGACAGCCTGGGTCTTGGCGTCGCCACGGCTGGAACGGCCGGTCTGATAGCCAATGTTGACGCCGTTGACGTCCTTGCGCGTGATGATGTTGACCACGCCGCCAATGGCGTCGGAACCGTAGGTCGCACCCGCGCCTTGCTTGAGGATGTCGACGCGATCAATCAGGTTCAGCGGGATCGAGTTGACGTCGAAGCTGGCACCCAGACGGCGCCCATCCAGCAGCGTGAGGGTGCGCTCGGAACCCAGGCCACGCAGAGAGATGGTGGACGCGCCGTCGCCGCCACCGTTGTTGACCTGCGGGTTGGTGGCAGCACCGGCGATGGAAGGCAGCGCCTGCAGGAGTTCGCCAATGCTGGCGACACCCGAGGTCTGGATCTGGTCGCGGCTGACAGTCTGCACTGGCGAGGCGGTCTCCGCCTCGATGCGACGAACGCGCGAGCCGGTGATCTCCACACGCTGACCAGTGCTCGTCGCAGCCTGCGCGGCCGCGGGGGCTGGCGTCTGAGCGTGCACCGGCAACATCATTGCGCCGCCCAAAGCGGCCAATACCGCTGAGCAAACCTTGGTCCTTGTGAAAGCCATCTCGAAAACTCCTGGAAAGATAGGGATCAGAGCCAAACGCGCAGGTGCCAAGGCCGCTGCACACGCCATCTGCATTCTCAGTGGCGCACCGTGCTCTGGCTCAAGGTTTACCCGGTTTGGCCGGCGTTACCCATGTTTTCTGTAGGACAAGTTGCGCCAGTGCGACAGGTTTCGCGACATGTCCTCTGGCAGTCGAGCTTGCACTGGCGACCGCCGAGCTCTGGCCTGCCTGCCGTCGATGCCCAGGCTGGTGCCTAACCCGGGGGAGCTCCTGCCCGCGTTGGCCCGATGCCTGCCCTGGAGCCATCACCGGCCCATGCTTGTCAGGCCGGGGCGATGTCAAAAGCAATGGTCAGCCGCGGATCGGCACCACTGAACGGTTCGGTGCCATGCCACATGTAGGAAGGAAACAGCACGACCCATCCCGGTTCGGGCCGCACCCAGTGCTCAGCGGGCAGGGCTTCTCGCAGCGCGAGACCCGGGCGGCCGAAACGCAACCAGCCTTCGCGGCCACCGGCGATGACTGCGCCCGGCAGCTCGATGTAGCAGGCCGATGAGATCCACCCGTCCTGGTGCACATGGTCGACGTGGTAGCCGCCAGGCCGCAGCCAGATCGACCAGCTGCCGACCAGCGCCACGCGCCCGCTGTTGCGCGAGCAAAGAGGCCCGGGCCCCTGCCCTATCTGGGAAAGATAAGTCTCTAGCGGCCCGGTGATCGATTGGGGAAAGGCGGCCAACGCCGGGCTCGTGCGGCGCAAGACGTCCGGCAGCTGGCTGCCCTGGCGCAGGGAATGGCCAAACGGATGGGTTCTGAACGGATGGGCCGCCTTCAGCTCCGCGGCGAGCGAAGACACGTAGGCCGGCAGGCTCTCCCATCCCGGCGGCACCGCCAGCGGTTGGGCGCGGACGAATCGTTCGTAGTCGTACAGATCGCGATAGCGCGGGTCGCCCGTCATGCGCCAGGCCACGGCCAGCATGGCCAGCAGATGCTGGTTGCGTGGGCTCTGGCGGAGCAAGGGCTCCAGGATCCGGGCCGCTCCCGGCGCATCCCCGACAACGAGCCTGGCACGCGCCAGCGCCTCGAGGGCCCCCGGTTCTTTGGGCGCGTTGTCGACCCCGCGAGCGGCAAAGTCCAGCGCATCCTGTCCACGGCCCAGCTCCGCGCTCAGGTGCGCGGCATAGGCGAGCACGGCCGACGGGCAGTGCTGATGTGCAGTCTGACTCTGCAGGGCCCGCAGTGCAGCTTCGGCATCCCCCATGAATTCCAGCGCCTGCGCCTTGACCATGGAAAGCAAGGGATCAGCGCCCCGCTGGCTCAGGGCGGCTTCCAGGCCAGCCAGCGCCTGCTGCCGGTCGCCAGTCGTCATCCAGGTGAGTTGCGCTGCTTCGAACTGCGCGGCCAGGGTGTTGGGCTGCCGTCGTAGCACTTCGCGATAGGCGCGGCGCGCAGCGTCGACCTGTCCGCGCCCCTGCTCGGCACGGGCCAGCACGAGCCAGGTTTCCGGCGCGTCCAGGCCGGTGCGCAAGGCCCGGCTGGCGATCTGGGCCGATTCGGCGTGCCGGCCCAGATCCCCCAGCAGGGCGGCCAGGTTGTGCAGCGCGATGCCACTGCCCGGGTACCGCTGGACTGCCCGCCCGTACAGGGCCAGCGCCTCGTCCGGACGTCCACGGGCCTTCAGCTGCTCGGCTTCAAGGAGGAAGGCGTCAAGGGATTCCAGCATGCAAGGCCTCGAACGATCGCAACGCAGCCACAAAAAAAGGCGGCGGCCCTTGCGGGCCGCCGCCTTGTCCAGCAGGTACTGACAGGTGCTTAGAAGCGGCCGTTCAGACCCACGTAGTAGCGGCGGCCCAGCACATCGTACAGCGACGGGTCGGTGTTGGCCTGCACGTTGGGCGAGTAGATGCGGGGCTTCTGGTCGGTCAGGTTCGACACGCCAGCACGCAGCGTCAGGCTCTTCGTCAGGTTGTAGGCCACAGCCACGTCGTGGTACCACGTCGCTGCCACACCGGTGTTGGTCAGCGGCGAGCTGCCCGTGACGGTGTTGGCGTGCACCATCTTGTCGATGAAGCGGTTCGTCAACGACACGTTCAGGTCACCCCAGGTGTACGACGTGCCGAAGTTGACGCGCCACTTCGGGGTCGACGAACCCGTCGTGCTGCCAATCGTGCCGGCGAAGTCGTTCACCGGATCCACCGACGTCGTCTGCGAGGTGTACTTGTCGGTGTACGTCGCATTGACGTTGAACCGCACCTTGCCGTACTGCTGCAGGCCCAGCGCGTAATCGACGCCCAGGTCGATACCCGAAACCTTCGTCTGCGCCTGGTTGCGCGACAGCTGCGCCAGGTTGATGATGCCGCCGTTGTTGACATCCCGGCGGAACAGCGAGCACCACTGGTTGTTGATGTCGAAGGTCGGGTTGGCACCGTCGCGGTTGTAGCAGCGCTCGATGATGGTCGTCGCGCCCACTGCGGCGATCACGTCCTCCAGCTCGATCGACCAGAAGTCGATCGTTGCCGAGAGGTCGCGCACCGGCTGCAGTGCGATACCGGCCGTGAACGACTTCGACTTCTCCGGGCCCAGGCCCGGGTTGCCGCCGACGAGGCCGGTGGCCTGGCCGGAAGGCTGCACGTAGCTGGCGCCACCGGCAACCACCGACTGCGCGCGGCACAGTGCCAGCACTTGGGCGGCATTGGGGCCGTTACGGAAACGGGCCGCAATGGTGCCGGACGTGTTGCAGGGGTCACCGCCCGTGATGTTGGGGAAGTTGTTCAGCTGCGGGTCAAACAGCTCGTTGACGTTGGGCGAGCGGATGGCCGTCTGGTAGCCGCCGCGGAAGCGCACCATGTCGTTGGCCGTCCAGTCCAGCGTCGCCTTGTAGCTGGAATCGTTGCCGGTGATACTGCTGTCCGTCGTGCGGGCACCCAGCGTCAGGGACAACTTCTTGGCAAAGGCCTGGTTGCTCAGGATGGGAATCACCGCTTCGGTGAAGACATCCTTGAAGCGCAGGCCGCCCTTGACCGGCAGTTGCTCGTTGAAGCCTGCCACCTGGCCCGGCTGCAGGCCGGAGTCCGGCTTGAAGTCGAACGACAGATCACGGTAGGCAGCACCCACGACGATGTCGAGCGAACCGGCGGGCAGCTTGGCCACCGGGCCGGTCGCCGTGGCTTCCACCACGCGCTGGATGACGGTCGTCAGGTTCTTGGCTTCCAGGCTGATGTAAGCCCGGCAGGCATCCGACAGCACCGAGTCACCGAAGGGGTTGAAGCCGCCAGCGCAGAGGGTGCGGCCGCCGTCGGCAGCGTCGATCAGGGCCTGCACGCGCGGGATGCGGACGTTGCCACCCTGAATTTCGGTCTGCACCGACCGGCCATAGCTGCCGTAGACGTCGTACGACCAGCCATCGATCAGCCCGATGTCGCCGGTGGCGCCAGCCACACCTTGCCAAACGTCGTGGTTGTTGGTGCTGGTACGGCCACCCAGCGCGTTGAAGCGCTTGCTGAACGCCACCGTGGCCGTGGGGTTGGTGCGGCCGGCCAGCAGCTGGCGCGCCTGGGCGCTGAGGAAGGGGTTGGTCACCGGCACGAAGAAGCCAGTGGTGCCGCCGGCCGGCGTCGGGGCCAGCTGGGATTGGGCGTTGTAGTTGGTGAACTGGAAGCTGGCGTAGGGCCGGAAGTTGTTGTTGACCTCGTAGTTCACGCTCGAGTAGGCCGTCCAGCGCTCTTGCGGCAGCACCAGCAGGTTGTCGGGCTCGAAGTTGTACGAGAAGAAGTCAGGGAAGAACGCCGTGGCGATGTCGCTCGTGGGGCCGCGGTAGTTGACGGCGTCGCGCGGGGTGCCAGCGACACCCGTGCAGAACAGGGTGCCGTCGGGGTTGAAGCCGAAGCCGGTGCTGCCGCCGTTGGTGTTGCAACGGTCGGCGCCGAAGATCGCGTCCACCGTCGCTTGCGTGGGCGTGTTGGCGCCGACGGAGATCGAGCCGCCGGGGAAGGTACCGGTGGCCGTGCTGGCCTGGGCCGCGAAGTCGCGGGCGCCCTTGTAGATCGGGTCACGCTTGAAGTAGCCGCCGCCGAACACGGCCGAGCCACGGCCGCCGTCGAAGGTGCTGCCCAGGGTGATGGACGCGGAAGTCTCCTTGCCGTCGTTCTTCTCGGTCCAGCGGTGCTGGGCGTCGAGCTCGACGCCAGTGAAGTTCCGCTTCATGATGAAGTTCACCACGCCGGCCACGGCGTCGGCGCCGTACACGGTGGCCGCGCCGCCGGTGATGACTTCGACGCGTTCGATCAGCGACGTCGGGATGGTGTTGACGTCAACGACGCCGCCACCCGTGGAGCCCATGCCCCGCTTGCCGTTGATCAGCACCAGGTTGCGGCCAGATCCCAGACCACGCAGGTCGATGAAGGCACGGCCGTTGGAAGACGGGTTGTTCGACTGCGAGCTCAGCGCCGGCGTCACCTGCGGCAGCGTGTTCAGGAACTGCTCGACGGTGACCACACCGCTCTTCTGAATCTGGTCAGCGGTGACGGTGACGATGGGGCTTTCGGCGAGTGCATCGATACGGGCAATGCGCGAGCCCGTCACGGTGATGGTCTGCGCCGGGGCTGCGGTGGCAGCCTGCTGCGCGAACGCGGGAGCCGAGCCCATCGCTGCGGCGCCGCCCAGCGCGAGCAGCACCCCGCTGTAAACCTTGGATTTCTTAAACATGCAACCGAGCTCCTGTGATGAGGGTGAACAGATTCAAAAAAACGTTCGGCCAAGCAAGCGTCGTGCCTACAGCCCCTGCACGCGCCCGCTTTGGCCAGGGCAACCACGCCCTTTGGTGGCGCCGATTGTTGCGTACGCTACTTTCGGGCAGCGCCGCGGGATACCCTTCGCTCGGTGGCCGGCCCGGCCCCACACCCCGACCGGACGCGGGGTCAATGCAGAAAAAGCCTTTTGCGACAGTCACTTAAGCGCAGTCCCGCACACTCCGCAAAGCCCAGGATCTGGGCCACTCCCGGACTTTCCCTAGGGCCTGACCCACCCCATGCGTTGGCATGACGCAACAAACCATGCCCCGCTGCGGCCATCGGGCGTGGGCCACGCGGCCCGGCCGGACCGGTCAGGGGAGTGCCAGACGGGGCACGGCCGCCATCAGATCGCGCGTGTAGGCCTGCTGGGGCCGGGCCAGGACATCGGCGCACCAGCCCTCCTCTTCGACGCGACCGTTCTTCATCACGGCCACGCGGTCGGCGATGTATTGCACCACCGCCATGTTGTGGGTGATGAACAGATAGGACACGCCCAGCTCGCGCTGCAGTTCGCGCAGCAGGTTCAGGATCTGCGCCTGCACCGACACATCCAGCGCCGATGTCGGCTCGTCGCAGACGATCAGCCGCGGTTGCACCGCCAGCGCGCGGGCAATCGCGATGCGCTGGCGCTGGCCGCCAGAGAACTCATGCGGGAAGCGCGCCAGCGCGTCACGGCGCAGGCCCACCTGATCCGCCAGCGCCTGCACGCGCTGCAGGCGTTCGCCCGCGCCCAGCTCGGGCTGCAGTGCGGCCAGGCCTTCCTGCAGCAGTTCGCCGACGCGCAGTCGCGGATTGAGCGACGCGAAAGGGTCCTGGAAGATGATCTGCACCTGGCGCCGCGCGGCCTGCAGCGCCGCGCCCTGTAGCGCGAACAGGTCCTGCCCTTCCAGCAGCGCGCGGCCACGCACGTCGGCCAGGCGCCGCATCAGCTGCACGATCGCCTTGCCGGTGGTGGTCTTGCCGCAGCCGCTTTCGCCCACCAGGGCCAGGGTCTGGCCCGGCGCGACCTGGAAGGACACGTCCCGCACGGCGTGGAAGTGGCCGCTGACGCGCTGCAGCAGGCCGCTGCGGATCGGGAAGCTGACGCACAGGCCCTGCACATCCAGCAGCGGCAGCCCTTGGGCAACGGTGGTCTGCCCGGCCGCCAGCCCTGCGGCGGGGGCCCCGGCGGCGGGCGCCGCAGGCCGGCGTGCAGGGGCCTGCGGCTCGGCCATCGGCAGCCAGCAGCGCACCTCGTGCTGCCCGGCCAGCGCCTGCACCGGCGGCAGTTCACCGCTACACCGGGGCAGCGCCTGGCCGCAGCGCGGCGCGAAGCGGCAGCCTTCGAACCGCTGCCACAGCGGTGGCACGGTGCCTGCGATGGCTTCCAGCGCCTGGCCGCGGCGTGCGCTTTCGGGCAGCGCCCGCAGCAACGCCTGGGCATAGGGGTGACGGGGGGCGTGGAAGAAGTCCCGGGCACGGGCCACTTCCACGATCTGCCCGGCGTACATCAGGGCCACGCGCTGGGCCATCTGGGACACCACTGCCAGATCGTGGGTGATGAGCAGGAGCCCCAGACCCTGTTCGCGCTGCAGTTCGCGCAACAGGTCCAGGATCTGCGCTTGGATCGTCACGTCCAGCGCGGTGGTGGGCTCGTCGGCGACCAGGAAATCCGGCTCCGCTGCCAGCGTCATGGCGATCATCACGCGCTGCTTTTGCCCGCCGCTCATGCGGAAGGGGTAGTCGGCCATGCGGCGCTCGGGCTCGGGGATGCCCACGCGCTGCAGCCAGTGCAGGGCCTTGGCGCGGGCCGCGCTGCCACGCAATGCGGTGTGGGTCTCGATGGCCTCGACGATCTGGTCGCCCACGCGCATCACCGGGTTCAGGCTGGTGCCAGGCTCCTGAAAGATCATGCCGATGCGGCGCCCGCGAATGCGGCGCATGCCGTGCTCCGGCAGGCCCAGCAGATCGAGCGCTGGCGCCCCTGCATCGCCCGCCAGCGTGATGTCGCCCGCCACCACATTGCCGTTGTCGGGCAAGAGGCGCAACAGGGCCAGGGCCGTCATGCTCTTGCCGCAGCCGCTCTCGCCCACCAGGGCAAAGGTCTCGCCGCGTTCGATAGCCAGGCTCAGGCCGTCGATGGCGCGCACGATGCCGGTATCGGCGTCCAGCTCCACTTGCAGGGCGTCGATCTTCAGCATCTCAGCCAGCCTTCGCCGCCGGTTTCCTGACCCGTCGCCGCGTCACCCGCGCCCGGGGGTCGAAGGCATCGCGCACGCCGTCGGCAAACAGGTTGGCCGCCAGCACCAGCGTCACCATGAAGCCGAAGGCCGAGGCGAAGGACCACCACACCAGCGGGTCACGGCTCATTTCATTGCGGGCCAGGTTGATCATGCCGCCGAAGCTGTTCATCGACGGGTCCACGCCCACGCCGACGTAGGACAGCACGGCTTCGTACAGGATGAGCGCCGAGAACTCCAGCACAGTGACGATGAGCATCAGGTGCGCCACGTTCGGGAAGATGTGCCGCACCAGGATGCGCGTGTCGCTCACGCCGAAAGCATTCGCTGCCTGTACGTAATCCAGTTCGCGCAGCTTCAGGGTTTCGGCGCGCAGCAGCCGGCACAGCCCCGCCCAGCCGGTGCCGCCCAGCACCAGGCACAGCAGGAAGAGCTTGATGTCGGCCCGTTCGGCCGCGGTCTCGAAGAGTTCGGGGTGCTTGTCCAGGAACACCTGCACCATCAAGACGCAGGCCGCGATCAGCAGCACGTTGGGTACCGAAGACAGCACGGTGTAGAAGTACTGCACGGCTTCGTCGACCCAGCCGCGGAAGTAGCCCGCCAGCAAGCCCAGCACCACGGCCAGCGGCAGCGTGGCGATGGTGGCCAGGGCGCCGATGACGAAGGCGGTGCGGATGCTCTTCAGGCTCTGGTACAGCACGTCGTTGCCCGTCAGATCGGTGCCCAACAGGTGGTAGGGGCCCGACAAGGCCGTGGCCGGGCCCACGATCAAGGCCAGCGCCCAGACCGTGCCCAGCGCCACATGCCAGGGCACCGGGCCCTGGCTTGCACGCACGCGCGCCCAGGCCTGCCCCAGCGGGCTGCGCCCGTGGCGCGCCAGCGCGGCCAGCAGGGCCAGGCTCAGCACTGCCGCCACGGCTGCACCCCCAGCCAGGCCCACGGCCACGCGCCGGGCGATGTCGCCAGCCCAGTCACGCGCCGGGTCGGCCAGGTGCGCGCCGCCAAACTGCAGGCGCGGGGCCACGCGCTGCACTTCGCCATCCACCAGCAGCGATTCCTTGGTGAAGCCGACATAGGCCAGCGGGCGCGAATAGGTGGCTTCGCGCCCGGCCACGAGGTCGGCCAGCACGGCGTCCAGCAGGGACTGCGTGCGGGTGTCGTAGATGGGCGCCGCCCCCGCGGGCGCGCCGGCGGGCTGCGGCAGCTGCAGCCGGTAGTGCACGCTATCCAGCAGCGTCACGCCCAGGCACAGCAGCAGCACCAGGCTGGAAGCCAGGGCCGGACCATCACGGAACACGCGCTGCCAGGTGGCGGCGCGGTCGGGCCGGCGCATCACCGCCACGGCGTAAACCACGCCCGCCAGCACCAGCGCCCAGATGGCCGCGTCTGTCCACAGCAGCACGAGCTTGGGCGTGTTCATGACAGCCGCACCCGCGGGTCGACCCAGCTGTAGGCCACGTCGATCAGCACGAAGCTGAAGATGTACAGCAGCGAACCCAGGAAGACCATGGTGCGCACGACGGCGAAGTCCTGCTTGCTGATGGCCTCGATCACGTAGGCCCCCAGCCCGGGCAGGCCGAAGAAGCTTTCGAACACCAGGCTGCCCAGGAAGACATAAGGCAGGTAGCTGCCGGCGCTGGTGATGATGGGGATGAGCGCGTTGCGCAGCACGTGCCGCACCAGGACCACGGTTTCAGACAGGCCCTTGGCGCGGGCGGTGCGCACGTAGTCCTTGCCGATTTCTTCCAGGAACATCGCCCGGTACAGCCGCGCTTCGCCGCCCAGCCGCGCCACCAGCGACAGCAGGATGGGCAGCAGCAGGAACTTGATCGCATCCAGCCCTGGCGCGTAGCCCGACAGCGGGGCCAGCTTCAGCAGGCGCGAGAAGAAGTACTGGCCGACGATGATGTAGAACAGGCTGCTGATCGACAGCATCAGCACGCAGGCCACCACGCCCCAGAAATCCAGCCGCGAATGCCGGAACATCACCAGCAGCAGCGCAAAGGCCGTGCTGGCAATCACCTGCAGCAGGAACAGCGGTAACGCCAGCTGCAGGCTCACCACCATGCGTGACGCCACCTCGGGCCCGATGTCACCGGCGCTTTCGCCGTCGGCGCGGCCGAACTGCAACGCGAAGAGCGACACGCTGCGTTCCCAGAAGATGGTCTCGGTGATCTGCGCCGCGCCCTGGGCCTGGGCGTTGAAGTAGAGCGGCTTGTCGTAGCCGCGTTCGCCCTTCCATTTGTCGATGGCTTCCTGCGTCACGCGCTTGCCGCCCAGGTTCAGGCGCGCCATGTCGTCGGGCGTGTTGACGGTGAAGAAGAGCATGAAGGTGAGCAGGTTCACCCCCAGCAGGATGAGCACGCCGTACATCAGGCGCCGGGCGATGAAGTTCAGCATGGCGCTTGCATCAAGGCGCCTGCAGGCGCCCGCGGGCGTCTGTCAGTTCACGGCGGCGCAGCACGCGGCGGCCGGCCCCGAAGGCCAGCGCCAGCAGTGCAGCCACGCCGAGCAAGGGCCACCACACCGGGCGGTTCCATTCGGCCTGCGCGGCGCTGCGGCGCGGCAGGTCCAGCCGGATGTAGCGCCCGAAGTCGCGCACCATCACCGCCGGCTTGTAGTTCTGCACCCAGCCCTGGGTGGCGGCAGACGCATACGGGAAGAAGCCCATGGTCCAGGGCATGTCCTGCTGCGTGATGGCCACCATCTGGTCGATCAGGGCCTGCTTCTCGGGGCCGTCTTCCAGCACCTTCATGCGCTGGAACAGGCGGTCGTATTCCGGGTTGTTGTAGTTGGCGACGTTCTCGCCGTCGTACAGCGTCTTGCTGGCCTTGCTGTTGAGCAGGAAGAGGAAGTTCTCGGCGTCGGGGTAGTCGGCATTCCAGCCCAGCCAGAACACCTGGTACTGGCCCTTGCGCGTCTTGTCCTGGAACTGGTTGTTGTCCGTGGCGCGCACTTCCAGCTGGATGCCCAGCTTGGCGAACTGCCGCACCACCCAGTCGATCTCGGGCTTGCGTTCCGGCGTGGGCGGGTAGTAGACGTCGTAGTTCAGCATCAGGGGCTTGCCGCTGCGTTCGTCGCGGCCGTTGGCGTAGCCGGCCTCGGCCAGCAGCTTCTTGGCGTCGGCGATGGACCTGCGCACGGCGCGGCCGCCGGCGGGCAGGCTGGCGTCTTCCACCCAGGTGTGGGTGACCGGGTTCAGACCGGCACGCGTGCCTTCGCGTGACCCGAAGATGCCCGGCGGCACCGGGCCCATCGCGGCCACGCCGGCTTTCTTCGGGAAGATCTTGCTGTACTCCTCCCAATCGATGGCGATGCTGATGGCCTGGCGCAGCTTGCGGCTGCGTTCGCCGTCGGCCGCGGTCTTGCCGTGGCCCAGCACCGGGTCCAGCATGTTGAAGGCGATGAAGTAGGTGTTGACGTCGCTGTCGCGGTTCAGGCGGAAGCCCTTGGCCTGGTATTCACGGCGCACGTCTTCGCTGTCCTGCATGGCCACCAGGTAGTCCATGCCGGTGTCCACGCGTTCGAAGACTTCGATGTCGTAGTAGCCCTGGCGGAACTTGCCCCGGCGCGAGACTTCCTCGCGCTCCACCGCGAATTCCATGCGGTCGATGAAGGGCGTGGGATTGCCGCAGTCGGCCAGCAGGCCGGCGGCGCGGTCGGCGGGCTCGCCATCGCAGGGGTAGGGCTCGCCCCGGTAATGGGGGTTGCGCGCCATGGCCAGGCGGCGGTCCTTGACGTTCTCGACCAGCATGTACGGGCCCGTGCCCACGGGCCAGCTGTCCAAGGTGAGGCTGCGTTCGGCAAAGCCCGGGTTGGCATAGAAGGCGTCGGCTTCCCAGGGCACAGGCGCCGTGAAGGTGAGCTGCATCCAGTAGTTCCACTGCGGGTTCTTGCCGTGCACGCGCAGGCGCAGCAGGTGCTTTTCGGGCGCGGTGGCACCGGCCAGCGGGAACTTGCGGAAGTCCAGGAAGGGCTTGTCCAGGCTGGCTGGGTCCAGCCCGGCGCGCAAGCGCTGGTCTTCGGTCTTGATGATGGCGGCGTAGTCGCGCAGGCCCACGATCACGTCGGCGAACACGCTGAAGATCGGTGCCGTGATGCGCGTGGTGGCCTGGCGCTTGAGCGCGTAGACGAAGTCTTCGGCCACCAGCTCGCGCGTGCCCTGGTGTTCGAAGTCCAGCGGCGTGCGGCGTTCGCCCAGAGCGCCGGCCGGCAGGCCGTGGTAGCGGTGGCGGCCTTGCTCGTCCAGCGCAAAGGCCGGATGCGGCTGGAAGCGCACGCCGGGCTTGATGCGCACGTCGTAGATGCTTTCGGCCACCTGTTCGGCGGGCGCGTCGTCGGGCAAGGGCTGGCCCTGGGCGTCGATGTAGCGCGGCTTGGCCACGGCCACGGCCAGCTTGGGTTCCAGCTGGAAGGGGCGCTTCAGGTAGTGGTAGCCATAGGCCGTCTCGTAGATCTGGTACGTGAACGGCGTTTCGTTGTTCCAGTAGGAAGCGGTGGGGTCCAGGTGCTTGGGCGAGTTCTCGATCACTGCCGTGAACAGCGTGTTGCCTTCGGCACTGCCGCGCGGCCAGGGGTTGTTGTCGCAACCCGCCAGCCACCCCGCCAGGGCGGCCAGCAAAAGCCAGCGCGGGGCGGTGCGCACGCGCTACCAGCCGATCAGCACGTCACGGCCCTGCACCAGCAGTTGCACGCTGCGGCCCACGGGCAGCGTCACCTTGGTGGCGACATGGCCGAAAGGCAGGCCCGTGAGCACGGGCACCGGCAACTGCGACCGCAGGTGCGCCACCACGGTCTTGAGTTTGAAACCGCGATCCAGCGGCGATGGCTTCCAGCCACTGAAGTGGCCCAGCACGACGGCACGCTGTGTGCCCAGCACGCCGGCCTGGTGCAGCTGCAGCAGACCGCGTTCGACCCGGTACGGGTGCTCGTTGACGTCTTCCAGGAAGAGCACGCCGCCCCGGATCAGCCTGGCCGCCGGCCAGTGCCGCGTGCCCAGCAGCGACAGCAGCATGCTCAGGTTGCCACCCCACAGGCGCCCGCGCACGGCCAGCCCGTCGAAGCCCGGCTCGGTGCGGAAGCCCACGGCTTCCAGCTCGCCGGTCATGGCCTCGATGAAGCAGTCGCGCGTGACCTCGTCCACGCCGCCGGCATCGTCGGCCCGGCCGAAATCGTCAGTCGCCATCGGGCCGGCCCAGCTGCTGGCACGGGCCCCGGCATGGGCCAGCAGGCCCATCTGCAGCGCCGTGAAATCGCTGTGGCCCACCCAGCGCGTGCCCTGCTCCACGCTGCGCGCCAGCAGCGGCCAGTCGATGCGGTCCAGCAGCCGCGTCAGCCCATAGCCGCCGCGCGTGGGCATCGCGATCGACGGCGCCGCGGCCGCCACGCGGTGCAGGGCCGCCAGGCGGACATCGTCGCTGCCCGCCAGGCGCTGGTGGCGCGCCCGGGCACTGGCGTCCAGCTGCACCTGCAGGCCCAGGGCCTTTAGGCGCGTGATGGCGCGGGTCAGCGCGGCCGGCTGCGCCACCACCCCGCTGGGGGAAAAGACATGCAGGGACAGGGCGGTCATCGCGGCGGCGGCAATGGCATCAGGGGGGGCGCGTCGGGCGCAGGATGGATCTCGGTGGCCTCGGCCGCCGGGATCGGCCCGGGGTCGGCATCGGCCGCCAACGGGGCAGTGCGGGCCGCGCGTTCGGCGCGATGCTGGGCCCGGCGTTCAGCGAAGAAATCGCGCAGCAGCGCGGCGCAGGCGGCGGCCAGCACCCCGCCTTCGACCGCCGTGTGGTGGTTCAGCCGCGGCTCGGCAAACAGGTTCAGCACCGACCCTGCCGCACCCGTCTTGGGGTCGGGCGTGCCAAACACCACGCGGCCCAGCCGCGCGTGCATCAACGCCATCGCGCACATCGCGCAGGGCTCCAGCGTCACATACAGCGTGCAGCCCGGCAGCCGGTAGTTCTGCAGCAGCGTGGCGGCATGGCGCAGGGCCACGATCTCGGCATGCGCCGTCGGGTCGTGCGTCGTGATCGGCCGGTTGTAGCCGGTGGCCACCACCTGCAGGCCGCTGGGCGTGGGGCGGGCGATCACGGCACCCACGGGCACTTCGCCCACCAGCCAGGCGTTGTGGGCCTGGTCCAGGGCCAGGCGCATGCCGTAGTCGTCCTGCGCGCTCAGCGCCGGGGGGGTGGTCAAGGGGACGTCGTCCGTGGGGTCAGGAGGGGATCAGGGTCGATCAGCCCAGGCTCAGGCCAGCTGCTGCCAGGCCTGGCGACGAGCCGCCCGCGCCTGCTCGTGCTGCTGCCGCATCCGTGCCACCCATGCCCCCAGGTCACCCAGGCCCAGCAGGCCGGCCGCCACAGGCTGCAGGGGCGGGGCCAGCTGCGCCGGGGCCCGCTTGTCGTAGGCCCGGCCGTACCCATCGCGCTGCAGCCAACCGGCATCGACCAGCCAGCGGCGCAGCTCCACGTGATCGGTGTCCAGCCAGCAAGCCGGGCCCGCCAGGGCGGCCTTCAGCGCGCGGTTCACATCGGCTTCGCTCAGCGTTTCGGCCGGCAGCACCGCCCATGCGCAACCCAGGGCCCAGGGCAGCTGCGCCGCCGGCAAACCGCCCAGGTGCACGCCGTCCTTCACGACCAGCCGCTGCAGGCTGGCAATCGGGGGCGAGACCCGGTCAGGCGCAAGGCCTGCAGGCGGGGCGGCGGGGATGTCCATACGAGCATTGTGCCCGTGCCTACAATCGTCAGCACCGAGTGGAAGCGTGGCCGAGCGGTTGAAGGCACCGGTCTTGAAAACCGGCGACGGCTCATCCCGTCCGTGAGTTCGAATCTCACCGCTTCCGCCACGGCCCCCTATGAGGGGCCTTTTTTTTCGCCTGGTTCCGCCATCCTTCATAGGAGAGTTCGAAAAATACCGTTGCACGTCGTCTCAGTCCATCGCAGAATCTGATGGTGGAACGGATGGGGGAACCATAGTGCCCAAGATCGCCAAGCCGCTGACGGCCGTCGAGGTCAAGCGCCTGACCGAGCCCGGCTTGCATGCTGTCGGCACCGTGGCGGGCCTGAACTTGATGGTCAAGGCCAGCGGCGCACGGTCCTGGGTGCTGCGCACCAAGATCGGCACCAGGCGCGCGGAGCTCGGCCTGGGGGGCTATCCGACCGTTACCCTGGCCGAGGCCATGGAAGCCGCGCGCACCGCGCTGCGCAAGATCAAGGACGGCACCGACCCGGCCGCGGAGCGCCGCGCCAGCCGCAGCACGGTCGAATGGACGTTCAAGAAGACCGCCCTGGCCTACATCGAAGCGCACCGCGCGGGATGGCGGAACGCCAAGCACGTGACCCAGTGGGAAAACACCCTGGAGACGTACGCCTTCCCCGTGATGGGCGCCAAGCACGTGCGCGACGTGACGAAGGCCGATGTCCTGGCGGTGATCGAGCCCATCTGGACGACGAAGAACGAGACCGCGGTGCGCATCCGCAACCGCATCGAGCTGGTGCTGGGCTACGCCATGCAGCGCGACTACAGGCCCGAGGGCCCGAACCCGGCCCGCTGGCGGGGCAACCTGGACACCGCCCTGCCCAAGCCTTCGAAAGTCAACCAGCGCGAGCACTTCGAGGCCGTCGCCATTGATGACCTGTACGCCTTCATGCAGCGCCTGCAGGCTGCTGCTGGCCAGGGCGCCAGGGCACTGGAGTTCGCCATCCTCACCGCCAGCCGCACCGGGGCCGTGCGCGCCGCGATATGGGACGAGATCGACCTGGCCGGCGCCGTCTGGACAGTGCCAGGGCCGAAGATGAAGTCAGGCCGCGTGCACCGCGTACCGCTGGCGCCGCGCGCCATCGAACTGTTGCAGGCCCTGCCCCGGTTCGAGGTCGAGCCCGGAGCGCCTGACCTGGTCTTTCCGGGCGCCAAGGGCAAGCCCATGTCCGACATGAGCCTGACGGCCGTCATGCGCCGTATGGGCCTGTCAGCCGTGCCCCATGGGTTCCGAAGCGCCTTCAGCGACTGGTGCGCCGAACGCACCGCCACGCCGGCCGAAGTGCGGGAGATGGCGCTGGCGCACGCCATCGGCGACAAGACCGAGGAAGCCTATCGGCGCGGCGACCTGTTCGAAAAGCGCCGGGAGCTGATGGCACTGTGGGCCAGGTTCCTGGCCACACCGCCGGCAGCCGACAACGTGGTCAAGATGAAGAACCGCGCCGCCCGGTAGGCGGCAACCCGCGCCGCAGGGGCCCTGCGGCAAGGCGGGCCGGAAGCTGCGGACACAGCAACCGGCCCTGGCCAAGTGCAACCCTAGGAGAAGCACCATGGTTCCATCTATTGTCGGCCAACAGCAACTGAAGACCGACCAGGCGCCGCGTGAGTTAACGATCCAGATCTTGCAGGATGCTTCCGCAACTTACACCGGCACGGCGGCGCAGCTGGTGGCCGAAGGCCTCATACCACAGGAGTTCAGCTGGCCGAAAGCTACTGTCTGCAGATACTGGGAGGCGGGCGGCTTTAAGTTTGAGCTGCGCCGCACTCGGCCCGAGGGCCATAAGGGGCCGATGCGTTCCTGGCTGGAATTGGATAACTGGTCAGTTGAAGTGAGGGTGATCGGCCGCAACGTGCACTGGCAGACGCGCCGCCGCTTAGAGCGCCAGTCGGCAGCGTTGAAAGCCGAGTACTGGCGACAAACCGCAGAGGGCGCGCGCGAATGGAACGCGGCGTGGAACCGCTATTGGCAGACCAAGACTGATGAGCGTTTTCAGGCCTTCAAGGCCTTGATACCCAGCCTGGTGCGGCCAAAACGCGGGCGCAAGCCCAAGGCAGAGTAATGACGAAGGGAAAGGCCAGGCCGGAAAGCCTGGCCACCTCGAAAGGCGCTGCTGCAACGTCGGGAGGCGTGGGAGGCGGCACAGTTGCATTCGACCCTTTCACAGCAACGATGGACGAAGCAACGGCCCAGCCTCACGCCCACGCGATACGCGGCCCTGTCCTCCAGTGGGTTTCAGCGCGCATGCTCGAAGACTGGCGGGCACGAATCGAAGGTGGCGATGGGTTCGACGTGCTGCAGGGTGTTGCGTGGTGCGCCACGAATGGACTGAAGATTCCTGATTGGCTGGCAGACATGTTTCTCCAGAGATATCGGCGGGTTCAGCAGTTGCACGTGTCGTCGTGGGACGACCCGACCGCGTTCGGCAGGCCGTATCCCCCTCGCGTTGACTTGGCTGTGGGGCGCCTTCGCCGAGAAAAGCGAATCGAACTGGAGGTGTTCTTTTCCGAGACGCGGACGCCGCGCACGAAGGCCGGCTTTGCCGCTGCAGCGAAGGCACTCGGCATCACTACGAGGCAAGCCAGGGACTGGACACCCAAAACCCGGAGGAACACTAAGGGGCACAAGCCATACAAGTCCCGGCGGGAGGTCGAGAAGGTCGAAGGCCCATCTGCGAGCGATCCCTTCGGCCTGAAGCACAAACCCCGCTGAAGCCGCTATAGAGCGGGGCTTTGTAACTTGACCGCAGATTCTCAAAACTCGCCCAACACCGCCTAGCGCCGTCGCGCAGGGGTGCAAATGGGATGAGTTCATGCAACCCCGTTACATCAGAATCCGTGAGCTGGCCACGACGCCAGCCACCCGCGACAAGCCTGGCCGGCAAGGCCGCTACCCCGTGGCGCCTGCGACCATCTGGCGCTGGGTCAAGTTGGGCAAGTTTCCGCCACCCGTCCCACTGGGGCCACAGACCACCGCATGGGCAGTGGAAGACCTGGACGCGTGGGATGCCCAGCGGAGGCCGGAATGACCCGGCACACCAAAGCGCGTAGGCGGCTTGAGCTGCTGGAGATTGTGCGCACGCCGTGCCCGCTAGATTACCCCACGGCACCGCAGAACCGTCTGCAGCGCCGAGTGCTTGAGAAGGCGCTGAGGAGCCAGGCAAGGGGGCGCCAGAAGGCGCCAATCCGATGACTGCCTCAGAGCGCACCGCAGGTGCCGTGCTGGGCTTCTTGCAAGCCATGTGCGCTGCTGGCATCGAGCCCCACGAATCCATCGAGCTGTCACCTGGTGAACTGGTGCGCTTCCGCATCAAGGGCGACAAGCCGGGCAGCAAGAACGGCGCGGCCGTGTGGTTCGCCGAGCCCATCCCCGCCGGCTGGTTCGGGTCCTGGAAAACCGGCTTATCTCGCACCTGGTGCGGTGTCGCTTCCAGCGCCCTGACAGCCACGGAACGCGATGCGGTGCGGGCACAGATGGCGAGGGCGCGGGAGTCGCGCGCCGCTGCGCAGCGTGAAGTGCAGACGTCTGCACGCGAGCGTGCCGCACGCCTGTACCGCATGGCCAGGCCAGCCACGAACGCCCACCCTTACCTGCAGCGCAAGGGCGTGCCGGCCTATGGCATTCGCCAGCTCCATGCCGCGCTCGTGGTTCCAGCGCGCGACTCCGCGGGCGAGCTGCACACCCTCCAGTTCATCCAGCCAGACGGGACAAAAACCTTCCTGACAGGCGGGCGCGTGCGCGGCTGCTTCTACGGCATCGGCAGGCCGAAGGCGCGGCTGCTGATGGCCGAAGGGCTGGCGACGGCTTCGACACTGCACCAGGCCACGGGCGATGCGGTGGCCTGCTGCTTCAACGCGGGCAATCTGCTGCCCGTGGCGCAGTCATTGCGCGCGAAGTTTCCGCAGCTGCCCATCGTGATCGTTGCGGACAACGATGCGGCCACCGAAGGCAATCCTGGCGTGACACAGGCCAGCGCCGCGGCACGGGCAGTCGGTGCGCTGCTGGCGGTGCCGTGCTTCGATAAGGTGCCGTCTTGACCTTGCCCAGCGATGCCAACGACCTGGCCGCGCTCCGCGGCTTGCGCGCAGTGGCCGACCTGGTGGACGGTGCCAAACCCTTGGACCCCGCCGGGCCTGCAGACGGCGCTGCAGATGCGAACGTGGTGGGCATCGAAGTTGCGCGCCGTGCGCATCGCCAAGCCGCTGCAGAGGCGCCCGACGCGTCACACCATGTACTGGGGCACGCCTGGTGCGATGCGCAGTCCCTGGGGGCGTTCCGGCCCGCCTACACGAACGGTTCGTTCTACGTGCCAGGTGCCGACAGCCTGTGGCACCGGCTGAGCCACGAGGCGGTGCAGGTGGGCGTGGCCGAGTCCTTCCCGGGCCGCAAGCTCTGCCGAAAGAACAGCGACTTCAAGCAGATCGCCGACCACATCGCCGCGCTGTGCGAGGTGGAGGGCTTCTTCGATGACACGCCGCCCGGTGTGGTGTCGGCCGCAGGCTTCCATGTCATGACGCCCGAAGGCATCCAGACCGTGCCGCTGGCCCTGTCGCACCGGCAGACCTTCGCCCTGCCCTACTGCCCCGACTTCGAGGGCGAGGCGCCGCTGATGTCTGCCGTCCTGGCCGCAGCCTTCGAGGGCGATGATCCCGCTGGCCAGGTTGACCTGTGGTGGCAGACCGTGGGCGCGGCCATCTTCGGCATGATGCCGCGGCTGCAGGTTGTGCTGCTGATGTTGGGCCGGGAGCGCAGCGGGAAGAGCCTGCTGCAGCGCATCCTCGAACGCATCTTCCCCGAGTCCGCTGTCGGCGCCATCTCGCCCGCCAGCTGGGGCCATGAGTACCACGCAGCTGGCCTGGCGGACAAGCGGCTGAACGTGGTGGGCGAGCTGGCAGACGATGCGCCGATCCCGGCCGCAGCGTTCAAGAACGTCACGGGGCAGAACCTGGTGGCCGCGCGCCACCCCACACACCGGCCGTTCAGCTTCCGGTGCAACGCGGCCCACGTGTTCGCCTCCAACGTGCTGCCCCCCACCACCGATCGCAGCGAGGCCTTCTATCGGCGCTGGCGTGTGCTGCGCTTTGCCAACACCGTACCGGCCGACCGGGTGGACCCCGACCTGTGCGAGAAGATCGTTGCGGCTGAGATGCCCGCCATCCTGGCCGAGGCGTTCCGCGGTGCTGAACGTGTGGCGCGCGCGGGCAGCATCCGCACGACCCAGGCCCACGCCGCCGTGCTTGAACGCTGGCGCCTGTCGGCCAACCCGCTGCAGCAGTTCCTGGCCGATGACGAGTGGGTCGAGCTGGACCCCGAGGAGCGCACGCACACGCCGGCCAGCGTGTACGAAGCCTATCGGCGCTGGGCTGCTTCGACGGGCTTTCGGAACCCGTTCGGCCGCAATCACTTCCTGGAGCTGCTGGAGGCTACGGGCGCCACGCGCGGCATCGCCATCAAGCGCGTGGGCACACGCCACGTCGTCGTCGGGCTGCGCCTGCTGGCCCGGCCATGAGGCTTTGCATGCTTTACCCGCTTTCACGGGACCACTCCCCCCCTCGTGTGCGCGCACGCGTCACGCGCGCATGCATGAAGGGGGGAGGCATACGCCGAAACCATGAAAAGCATGCAAGCCAGCGCTGCGCCAGCGACTGGCCGCCTGCAGGAAAAAAGCTCGAAACCCATCCGCGCAGGAAAGTGGCTTCGAGATCGGTCCGGCTTGAGGGCCAGCCAGGCATCTGCACGCCCCCCGCCCCGCTGCCATGGTCAACGGCCAGGGTTCAGGCCGGGGGGGCAGAAATCTTCAGGGCCTGTTCAGGCAGGACCGATCCCCTAACCGCTTTTCTGCGCGCGGGAATTTCAGGGGGGGGGGGTCAACTGCTCATGAAAAGCATGCAGTCGCATCGCGGCGCTAACGGCGCACGCCAGCTGCGAGCTGGCCTTCCTGGCCACTCATCTTCGACACGCCGGGCACTGCTGCGGCGAGTTCGAGCCCGGCTTCCCCTCTGGTGCGTCTTCGCCTCCTGGCCGTGCGAATCGCGCTCTTGCCGACGACGGGCAGCAGCGCAGCCTTCCGCAGTTCAGAGGCTGTGCTGGCGCCCGCGGCCACCCTTGGCCTTGACTTCCGACCCTAGCCCCTTAGACCGACCCAACCACAAGGACACCGCCATGACGAGCCCGGCCGCCTCTGACTCCATCCTCTTCGACTTCATGCAGGCAGCTGCGGCGCTGGTGGAAGACGCCATCGCCAGCGCAAGCCAGGCCGATCCCGCTGGCACGCTGGGGCTGGCAAAGGCCATGCAAGCCGGCGCCATGCTGGTCCTGAGGGCGACACTGACCACCACAGGCCTGGCCAGCGTGGCCATCGATGTGATGGCGCCGTCTGGTGACGCCTTGGGATCACTCATGAGCTGCGAGCTGCAGCGCAAGGTGCAGCAGTGATGGCCTTCGTGTACCTGCTGCAGCTGGCGCGCGCCTGGTGGGCGCGCCACTGCACGCGGGCAGGACGACTGGCCATGGCGAAGCGCCAGCGCGAGCGCGAGCTGCGCCGTGCAGGCGTTGACCGAAAGACCGCCAGGCTGGCCGCTTCGCGCATGGTGAACGCCAGCAAGCCCGATAAGGTGGTGCGATGAAGGCCACTAGCTCAGCGCATGAGCGAGTGGCAGAATCTGACGCGGCAGGGCACGCGGGATGCGTGACTGCGCCCGGGGAGGCTGGCGCGGGATGCGCAGGGGCCACGGGTGACGAAGGCCTAGCTGGTGCGCCATCGCCCAGCGCAGACGTCTGCACGGGATGTGCGGCGCCAGCGCCTGGCAGCGAAGACACGCCCAAGGCCACGCCGCCGGCAACCGTGCGGGAGTTCGAGCGCGCGCTGCGCGGCTTGGGCTTCACGCGAGCGCAGGCACAAGCCATCGCCCGAAAGGGATTCAGCGGGGCATCTGCTGCGGCAGAGCCCGAGCCCGATCCACCGACGAGCGAACCCCCTCAATTGCACGCAGCCCTTCAGCGGCTGCAAGCAGCCCTCTCGAAAGACTGACATGAACACGACTTCCCAAATGAACCGCAACGCCCTGGCGCTGGCCGCCAAGATGATGTTGCACCCCAGTGCCATGGAGCGGCGCAATGCGCCCGACCTGGCGGGCGCCATCGACCGTATCGCCGACAGCTTTGCGCAGCACAGGCAGCGCAGCGAGGCCACCATCAACGAACTGCGCGGCCAGGTCGAGCGCCTGGACACCAGGCTGTCGCGCCCTGGCGCGCTGCACGAGCCCGGGCCTGCGGCCGAAGGCGCCCAGCCGGCCTGGACCGTCAACGGCAAGAGCGTGCAGCTGCTGCGCACGCCGGCAGAGATTCGCAGCCACTACGAGCGCCGCAGCGACGAGCGCGGGCAAATCGGCATGGCCGACTTCATGCGGGGCGTGGCCGGCATGGGCGCATCGCCGGAAGCCCGCGCCGTGCTCTCTGTCGGCACGGACGCCGATGGTGGCCACCTGGTGCCGTCGCGCCTCATGGCTGGCGTGCTGTCGGCCCTGGTGCCTGAGTCGTCTGTGCTGCGCGCAGGTGCTGGCATCCTGTCCTTGGAGCCCGCCGACTTCGGCGCCAAGACGTTCACGGTGGCCGCGACCGACACGGTTCCGTCTGCCGCCTGGCGCGCAGAGAACGGGTCGGTGGCCGAAAGCTCGCCCGGCTTCCGCGCGGTGACGATGACGCCACGCTCTCTGTCGTTCTACTTCAAGATCAGCCGGGAGCTGTTGGCTGATGCTGCAGGCATCGATGCCACGCTGATGCTGGCCATCGCGCAGGCATTCGCCAAGGAGCTGGACCGTACAGCTCTGTTCGGGACTGGCACTGCGCCTGAGCCGCGCGGCATCGTCAACACGTCCGGCGTAATCGCAGTGACCAACGGCGCGAACGGCGCCAGCTTGGCCACAACGCGCTACGCCAACATGTTCACCGGCATCCAAGGCATTTTGGAGGCCAACGGGCCGATGCCGGATGCAGCCATCATGTCCCCTCGTTCGCGTGTGGTGCTGGGTGGCCTGTTGGACAGCACCGGCCAGCCGCTGCAAGTGCCTGACATGCTGCGCCGCATGGATTTCCTGCACTCTTCGCAAGTGCCCAACAACCTGACGGTGGGCACCAGCTCAGACTGCAGTTCGATCGTCGTGGGCGACTTCTCGAAGATGGTCTTCGCGATGCGCGAGCGTATGAGCGTCCAGCTGCTCAGCGAGGCCTTCGCCACCAACGGCCAGGTGGGCTTCATTGCGCACTGCCGCTGCGACATCGGCGTGATGTACCCCAAGGCATTCGCCGTCGTGACTGGCGTGCGCCCGTAAGGGGCCGAGTGCCGTGCCTGGCGGATGCGCTGGGCTCCCGGCCGGGCCGTCCATAGGTCCGCACTCCATGAGGCGGGCGCCTTCCCCAAGGTGCCCGCCTTCTTTCCTTGGTGGGCGGGTCAGCGCATGAGCCATCAGACCGAAGATCGACGAGTACGCGCGGATCGACCGCGCTGCCGGCCAGGCCGGCCGCGGGGGGAAGTAGCTCAGGCGCTGTTGGGTGCTGCAGCCGCAGCGCCTGGCACCGCCCTGCAGCTGGCCGCGCGCGCGCATGTCGGGCGTCGAGCTGCAGCCTATACCTGCAGCCGCCTGGTCAGCGCAGGCCTGCTGGTCGAGCTGTCCAAGGATGTGGCCAGTAGGCGCGGCCGCGCGCCGGCAGTAATGGCGCCACCGAAGGCCGAAGTACCGACGCAAGGGCTTGAGCTAGCCGCAGCACTTGGCGCCTGGTTCGGCGCGCCCCAAGGGTTTGAGGCGCCCGCGCCCAAGGACCAAGGGGCCGCTTGACGCGCTAGCATTGCG
Organism: Rubrivivax sp.; assembly: GCA_027489455.1. GTDB lineage: Bacteria > Pseudomonadota > Gammaproteobacteria > Burkholderiales > Burkholderiaceae_C > Rubrivivax. Next base: position 39,613 of record JAIXZR010000136.1, read on the forward strand.
ATAAGCACCTACCTTGAAGGCGGGACGGATGGGGGAACCGCTGCAAAATGGTCTAGAAACCCGCGTAAGTGCCAGCGATACGAAGGACACCGCTTCCGCCAAGCTGTCCGCCCCGTGATGGCCGTGCCCCATGCCTGCTGAGCAGCCCTTGCGCCACGCCATCGACCGCCGCCTGGGCCTGCTGCGTTCTTGGTGCGTGTACCGCGCCATCCCCTGGCGCGGGCTGCAGTTGCGGCGCTTCTACCGGCGCTTCGTACCCGCGGGCGGGTTGGCTTTTGATGTCGGCGCCCATGCCGGCAATCGCGTGGCAGCGTTTCGCGGGCTGGGGGCGCGGGTGGTGGCGCTCGAGCCGCAGGCGGATTTCGTGCGCCTGCTGCAGCGGCGCTTCGGCAGCGATCGCGATGTCACCGTGCTGCCGCAGGCCCTGGGCCGTGCGCCCGGGCAGGCCCAGCTGCTGGCCAGTGCGCGCACGCCGACGGTCAGTACGCTGTCGGCCGACTTCACGCGCCGCGCCGGCAGCAGCGCGTCTTTCCGCGGCGTGCAGTGGGCGCCGGGACCGGTGGTGGACGTGACGACGCTGGACGCGCTGATCGCCCGCCACGGCCGCCCGGACTTCTGCAAGATCGACGTCGAGGGCTTCGAGCACGAGGTGCTGCTGGGCCTGAGCCAGCCGCTGCCAGCGCTGTCGTTCGAGTTCCTGGTGCCGGTGCGGGACGTCGCCCTGGCCTGCATCGACCGGCTGGAAACGCTGGCTGCCGGCGGGCCGCAGCGCTACCGCTATGCCGTGTCTCTGGGTGAAAGCCAGCGGCTGCTTCAGCCCCAGGGCCTGGACGCTGAGGCCTTGCGCGGCTGGCTGCTGGCGCTGCCGCCGCAGGCGCCCTCGGGCGATGTGCATGCCTGGTGGGGCTGACGGTCGCCCCGGCCCGGGCCTGGCCCGGCCGCGGCCAGCGCGCGCAGGATCTGCGGCAGCAGCCCGTGCATCGGCCCTTGCGCATCGGCCGGCAGCTGCAGGCCGGGCGTGAAGCCCTGGGCCTGGAAGGCCTGCAGAAGCTGCGGGCTGCTGCTGATGACGTGCACCGGCACGTCCCAGCTGGCCCCGGCACCGGCCACCAGGGCGGGGGGCTGGTGGTCGCCGACGATCACCCACAGCAGATCGCAAGGTGCGCGCTGGCGCAGGTAGCCGGCCCACCAGCCGAACTGGTAGCGCAGCGCGTCGATGTGCCCCGCCAGCGGCTGCTGCAGCGCCAGAGGCTGCGCCAGCGCAGCCGCCGCGTCGCCCGGGCTGTAGGCCAAGGCGGCCCGGGGCCCGGACAGCGCCGCCCAATCGGCCACCAGCGGCGGCAGCGGGTGGAAGGGCGCGTGCGTGCTGATGGTGGGGAAGACGACCAGCCGCGGCGGCCTGTCTGGCGATGCGCTGGCGCCAGCGGCCAGCTCCTGGTCGTGCAGCGCCGCCATCGCTGCCTGGTCGGGGATGCGCCAGTAGCCGAAATCCGGCCCCGTGTAGCCAATGGCGGCGTCGTCGGCCACGCGGCTGAAGCCGTAGAACGCGCCCTCGGGCCAGGCGCGCTTGAGGCCGGGCATCCAGGCCACCGTGCGGTAGCCGCGGGCGGCCAGGTGGCTCACCAGGGTCGGCCGGCGGCTGGCCAGCAGCAGGGCGTGGTGGCCGGGGTCGGCCATCGGCAGGCCGGCCAGCAGGCTGGCATGGGCCAGCCAGGAGCCGCCGCCGAAGGTGGGCGAGCGCACGCGCGCCGTCACCACGCCGCGGCCGCTGTCGGCGATGGCGCGCGCCAGCTCGGCACGCGGTGCCGCCAGGGCGGCGGCCACGGCGGGCAGATCGCTGCTGACGGCGCCGTAGCTTTCGGCAAACATCAGCAGGATGTCGGGGGCCCGCGCCGCGCCATGCCCCGGCCGGGCCGGGCAGTGGCCCCCGGGGGAGGGACCGGCGGCAGGCCCGCCCGGCCCGAGCGGGGGCAGTGCCGCCAGTGGCGCGTCCAGCCCGGGCACCGGCGCCAGCACCGCGTCGCCCTGGCCGGGCACCAGCACACGCCACATCAGCAGCGCCTGCTGCTGCAAGGTGGGCGCCAGCGGCAGGGCGAAGAACCAGCGCGTGTCGCGCCCATCCGGCACATAAGCCGCAAAGCACAGCACCAGCGCGGCCACGGTGGCCACCAGCGGCCGCCGGGCCGGCGCCCAGGCCAGACAGCGGGCCAGCGCCTGGATCGCGACGCGCACCAGCACCGTCAGCGCGACCGCCGCCAGCAGGGCGGCGGTGGCCACGGCCGCCAGCTGCGCGGCCGACAACGATGCGGCCAGCACCTGCAGCAAATCCAGCGCATGGCGGCCGTCCCAGTAGATGTTCACCGGCCGGCCCAGCACGGCCGGGGCGGTGACGTCGGCATAGCGCACCGCGACCAGCGCCATGAAGCCCAGCGCCAGCGCCGTGGCCGCGCGTGCGCGCAGCGGCCCGCGCCAGGCCACCCAGCCCAGCAGGGCCAGCACGCCCAGGCAGAGCTCGAAGGACAGCCGCGGGTTCAGGTGCACGCCGAAGCCGGGCCAGCGGTTTTCGAAAGTCAGCAGCGCATTCAACAGCGCAAAGGCCAGCCCGAAGCGCAGGCCCCAGGCCACCGGCGCGGGCAGGTTCACTGCCGCACGGCCTCGAACTCGATGATCAGCGCTACCTCGTCGCCCACCCAGCCGTTGGCCACGGCGTAGTTCATGCCGAAGCTGCTGCGCTTGAAGCTGCCGCGCGCCGACACGCCCATCACGTAGGGCTTGCGGCCGATGCCGCCGATCGGCGATTCGGCGCTCTTGTTCCAGGTGGCCTGCAGCGTCAGCGGCTGGGTCTTGCCCAGCAGCTGCAGCTGCCCGGCGATCTCGAACGTGCGCTCGCCCGTGCGGCGCGCGGTGTCGGCGGTGAAGACCATGCGCGGGTGCTCGCTGCTGTTCAGGAAATCCGGGCCCTTGAGGTGGTCGTCGCGCTTGCGCTGGTTGCTGAAGACACTGGCCGTGTCGACTTCGATGCGCACAGCGCTCAGCCGTGCCGTGGCCTCGTCGAAGCTGTAGCTGCCGCGCGCGGTGCGGAACATCCCCAGCGTCTTGGCGTAGCCGATGTGGTCGACGAGGAAGGCCACCGTCAGGTGGTCGGGGTCGATCTCGTAGCGGGCGGCCTGGGCCTGCGCTGGCACGGACGGCAGCCAGGCCGCGGCCAGCGCGACGATGGCCGCGGCGGCGCGGCCCCGCCAGGCGCTGGGCCTGCGGGCCAGGACGATGGGCGAGAGGAAGAAAGCAGGCATGGTCAGTTCTCCAGGCGGGGGGTGGGTGGGCGTAGCGTGCGCGCCTGTGCCAGCGCCTGCACGTCGATGGCGAACGATGCCCCCAGCAGCGCCAGGCTGCCGGCGGCCAGGGTGCTGGCCATTGCTGGCGGCAGCACCGGCGCCAGACAGCACACCAGGCTGGTGATCTGCACCACGCACACCGCCTGGCGGCGCCGGCTGGGGGCCAGCGGCGCGGCCAGCCAGGGCCAGAAGCGGGCGGCCGCGACGAAGGCATAGCGCATCAGCCCGGCGGCCAGCACCCAGGGCCCGGCCTGCCCGGCCTGCCAGACCAGCAGACACAGCAGCAGGGTGTAGGCGGCGTCGGTTTCCATGTCGAAGCGCGCGCCAAAGGCACTGGCCAGCCCGCTGCGGCGCGCCAACGCGCCGTCCAGCGCGTCCAGCACCGCCGTCAGCGTGGCCAGCGCCACCACGCCCCAGGCCAGCGTGCTGACGGCACCCGCGGCACCCGCGACCGGTCGATCCGCGCCCCAGGGGCCCGCCAGCAAGCCGGCCAACAACCCGGCCAGCAGCAGGCGCAGGTAACTCACGCGGTTGGCCGGGCCAAAGCGCGCATGCGGGTGCGCGCCCGTACCCAGCCCGCGCCACACCAGCAGGGTCCCGGCGCCGCACCACAGCAAGGCCAGCACGACGAAGCCCGGGCCGAAGCCCCGGGCCCAAGCGGCGGCCAGGGCCGGCAGCAGCACGATCGCCGCCAGGGCGCCCATGTCGCGCGCCGCGCTGGCCCGCAGGCCGGGCCGGGCTGCAGGCCAGGGTGACAAAGGGCGGGGCACCGACGCATCCATCGGCGCGACCGTACCATCAGCCGCTGCCCCCCACCCCGCCTGCCCGTCTTGACCTCACCCCCGCTGCCGACAAGCCCTGCCCTGGCGCGCGCCTGCTGGACCGTCCGCCCCGGCCACGCCGAGCTGCGCCCCGAGACCCTGCCGCCGCTGGCGCCCGGGCAGGTGCGCGTGCGCAGCCTGTTCGGGGCCGTCAGCCGCGGCACCGAGGGCCTGGTCTGGCGCGGCGAGGTGCCGACGAGCGAATGGCAGCGCATGCGGGCGCCGTTCCAGGCCGGTGACTTCCCGGGGCCGGTGAAGTACGGCTACATCAACGTCGGCCGGGTGGAAGACGGCCCGGCGGCGCTGCGCGGGCAAGAGGTTTTCTGCCTGCATCCGCACCAGGATGTCTACCAGGTGCCGGCCGACGCCGTGCTGCCCCTGCCCGCCGGCCTGCCCCCGCAGCGCGCCGTGCTGGCCGCGCTGCTGGAAACCGCCATCAACGCGTTGTGGGACGCCCCGCCGCGCGTGGGCGACCGTGTCGCCGTCGTCGGCGGCGGCGCGCTCGGGCTGCTGGTGGCCTGGCTGGCCGCACGCGTGCCCGGCTGCACCGTGCAGGTGGTGGACACACAGCCCGCGCGGGCCGCCATCGCCGCTGCGCTGGGCGCGGGCTTTGCGCTGCCGCAGGCAGCAGCGGCAACGGCAACGGGCGACGCCGATCTCGTCGTCCACACCAGCGGGCAGGCCGAGGGCCTGGCCACCGCGCTGCAGCTGGCCGGGCAGGAAGCCACGGTGCTGGAGCTCAGCTGGTACGGCAGCCGCGCCGTGCCGGTGCCGCTGGGCCAGGCCTTCCACGCCCGGCGGCTGGTGCTGCAGAGCTCGCAGGTGGGCAGCGTGGCCGCGCCGCAGCGCCCGCGCTGGACGCACCGGCGCCGCCTGGCCCTGGCGCTGCAGCTGCTGGCCGCGCCGGAACTGGACGTCCTCGTCACCCACGCCGCGCCCTTCGATGCCCTGCCCCAGGTGCTGGCGCGCCTGGCGGGCGGCGGCGATGCCGGCGACGTGCTCTGCCACCGCATCGACTACGCCTGAAGCCACCACCCACCTCACTGCCGGAAAGCCGCCCCGCGATGTATGCCATCAATGTCCGTGACCATTTCATGATCGCCCACAGCTTCCGCGGCGACGTCTTCGGGCCGGCGCAGCGCCTGCACGGCGCCACCTACGTCGTCGATCTGGAACTGCAGCGCGAAGCGCTGGACGCCGACGGCATCGTCGTCGACATCGGCCTGGCCACGCAGGTGCTGCGCGAAGAGCTGGCGGCGCTGAACTTCCGCAACCTGGACGAGCTGCCGCAGTTCGCCGGCCGCAACACCACGACCGAGTTCCTGGCGCGCGAGATCTTCGACCGCATCGCCGCGCGCATCGCCGCCGGCGCGCTGGGCCCGCACGCGCTGCCGGGCCCGGGCACGCCAGGGCTGGCCCGCATGCGCGTGCGGCTGAACGAATCGCACGTGGCCTGGGCCGCCTACGAAGCGCCGCTGCCGGCGGCCGGGCGCACGGCCAGCGATGGCGGCTGACCGCCAGCTGGCCTTCCTGCTGCCCGGCGACTGGCACACGCCCACGGGCGGGTACCAGTACGACCGCCGCATCGCCCAGGCCCTGGTGGAAGACGGCTGGCAAGTGGCCCCGCTGCACGCCGACGGCGCCTGGCCGCAGCCCGAAGCCGCCACGCTGGCGCAGGCGGCCGCGTTGGTCGACGCCCTGCCCGACGGCCGACGCGTGCTGGCCGACGGCCTGGCCTACGGCGTGCTGGACACCCTGGTAGCCCGCCATGCCCGCCGGCTGCGCTGGGTGGCCCTGGTGCACCACCCGCTGCACCTGGAAGCCGGCCTGCCCGCCGCCCGCCGCGCCGCGCTGCAGGCCAGCGAGGCACGCGCGCTGCAGCACGCCCGCCAGGTGGTGGTGACGAGCGCGCACACCGCGCAGGACGTGGCCGCGCTGGGCGTGCCGGCCGGGCGCATCGCGGTCGTTGAACCCGGCACCGATCCGGCGCCCGCCGCCGCGGCATCGCCGCCGGTCGCGCCGGTCGCAACGGACGGCGCCCCAGCCCCGGTGCAGCTGCTGTGCGTGGCCACGCTGACGCCGCGCAAGGGGCACGATCTGCTGCTGCAGGCCCTGGCCGGGCTGGCCGCCCTGCCCTGGCAGCTGCACTGCGTGGGCAGCCTGCAGCGCGACCCGGCCACGGCCCGGCAGCTGCAAGCCGCAGCGCAGGCCGCCGGGCTGGGCGCGCGCGTGGCCTGGCATGGCGAGATCGACGCCGCGCAGCTGCAGACGCACTATGCCGCAGCCGATCTGCTGGTGCTGCCTTCACGGCACGAGGGCTACGGCATGGTCGTGGCCGAAGCCCTGGCCGCCGGCCTGCCAGTGCTGGCCAGCGATGCCGGCGCGCTGGCGCAAACCCTGCCGCCGCAGGCCGGCTGGCATGTGCCGGCCGGCGACGCCGCGGCCCTGCAGGCGGCGCTGCAGCGTCTGATCACGGACCCCGCGCTGCGCGCTCGCCTGGCTGCAGGCGCCCGCGCCGCCGGCCGCCAGCTGCCCGGCTGGCCCGCCCAGGCCCGCCGCCTGGCCGCGGTGCTGGACGCCCTGCCGTGACGGACAGCGCGGCGGCCAGCGCCCCCGCCGGCTTCAGCGCCCGCTGGCTGCAGCAGCGCGAAGCCTTCGACGCCCGCGCCCGCGACGCAGCGGCGCCCACGCTGGGCCTGCAGCACCTGCAGGCCTGGCGCGCGCAACGGCTGGCCGGCCCGGCCCCGGCCACCCCCGCGCTGCCGCCGCTGCGCGTGCTGGACCTGGCTTGTGGCACGGGTGCCAACCTGCGCTGGCTGGCACCGCGGCTGGGCGGGGCCCAGCAATGGCTGGCCGTGGACCACGACGCCGCGCTGCTGCGGGCCTGGCCGGCGGCGCTGGCGCGCGCGCAAGCCGGGCCGCCGCTGGCGGGCCATCTCCCCGCGCCGGGGGGCGCCCGCCACGGCATCGGCCACCCGCTGGTGCACGCCGGCCCGGGCTTCCGCGCCGAGATCGTGCGCCAGCAGGCCGATCTGTCGCAGTCGCTGGACGCCCTGCCCTGGCACGCCGCGCACCTGGTGACGGCGTCGGCGCTGCTGGATCTGGTGGGCCAGCCGTGGCTGCAGGCGTTCGTCGCGGCCGCTGCGCGGGCACGCGTGGCCGTGCTGGTGGCGCTGACGGTGGACGGGCGCGACAACTGGGGCCCGGCAGGCATGCCGGCGGCCGGGCGGGCGACTTCACCCGCGTCACCCGCGTCACCCACGCAGGCCCAGGCGCTGGCGGCTGACGATGCGCATGTCGCCGCCCTCTTTGCGGCCCACCAGCAGCGCGACAAGGGCCTGGGCGGCCCGGCCCTGGGGCCGGCGGCGGCCCGGGCGCTGGTGCGGGCACTGCGCCAGGCGGGCTACCGCGTGCAGGCCGCGCGCAGCGACTGGCAGCTGCCGGGCGCAGGCGACCCCGCCGCCGCCCGCCTGCAGCGCGCGCTGATCCGCGGCATGGCAGGCGCCGCGATCGAGCAATCCCCCGCCGACGCCGCGCGCGTGCTGGCCTGGCGGCGGCAGCGGCTGGCGGCGGCGCGCCGCTGCACCCTGAGCATCGGCCACCTGGACGTGCTGGGGCTGCCGCCCGATTGAGGGCGGCCCTCAGCCGCCGGGCGCGGCAGCGGCCCGGTCCGGGGCCAGGGCCAGGTCCAGGTCCAGGTCCAGGTCCAGATCCCAGAGCATGTCGTCGCCCAGCGCCAGGCGGCGTGCCGGTGGGCGCAGGCAATCGGCCATGCGCAGCGGCGCAGGCTGCTGCAGGCCGCGACGCCCGGCGCCGATGATCACGGGCGCCGTCACCAGGTGCAGGCGCTGCAGCAGCCCGGCAGCCAGGCAGCGCGACACCGTCACGCCGCCGCCTTCCACCAGCAGCACGCGCACGCCGCGCTGTGCCAGTGCGGCGAAGGCCAGCGCCAGCTGCGGGCCGGGCCGGGCTGCGGGTGCGCCTTCGGCGGCAGGGCCTGCCGGCAGCAGGCCGTCCACCGCCAGCACTTCGGCGCCGCCGGGGGCCCGGCGCGCCTGGGCGGCCGCGGCATGCCGGCTGTCGCACAGCCACAGCGTGGGCGCCCGCCCGTCGCTCAGCACCCGCGCCCGGCCATCCAGCCGGGCAGCCGGGTCCAGCACCACGCGCAGCGGTTGCGGGCCGGGCACGTGGCGGGTCGTGAGCTGCGGGTCGTCGGCCGCCACCGTGCCGGCACCCACCAGCACCGCATCGCACAGCGCGCGCAGGCGGTGCAGGTGCACCAGGCTCTGCGGGCCGGTGACGTAGTACGAATCACCGCTGGCCGTGGCCACGCAGCCGTCCAGGCTCTGGCCCAGCTGGCCCAGCGCCCAGGGCCGGGCGGGCGCAGCCGGGGTGGCCGCATCGTCGGCCGCCCAGCGCGCGGCCAGCAGCGGCGCGTACAGCGACAGCCAGTCGGCGCTGGCGGGCGTGATCGCATCGGCCAGGCCGTGGGCGCAGGCGCTGGCGTTGCCGGCCGCCCCGCCCGGCTGCCAGGCCCGCCATGCCGCGCGAGCCGCCGCCCGGCCCGCGGGGCCAGCGCTGCGCGCCTGCAGCAGGACCTGCCAGAGCGCCGGCCAGTCGGCCGGCATGGGCACGGCAGGGCTGGCCGGGGCCGGGGCCGGCCCGGGCGGGTGGGGTGGGCGGGACGACATCGCCGCATCATCGCAGGCGCGGTGATTCCGGCCCCCCGCCAGCCAGGGCGGCATCGAGCGGCTATCCTGCCCCCGATGAGTTTGCCTGCCCCCTCCCCTGCCAGCGTCGCGGCCTGGCTGGGCCATGCCACCGATGCCGCCGCCACGGCCGATGTGCTGCGCGACCGCTGCCGCGTCGAACTTCGCCGCGGCCGCCCGCTGGCGCTGCGCCTGGACGCCGGCAGCGGCTGGCTGCTGCTGGCCGCGGTCGAGACCCTGGGCGATGCCTGGCTGCAACGCCTGCTGCAGGCCGCACCCGGGCCGCGCTTGCTGCTCAGCGCCGAAAGGCTGCAGGCGATCGGCCGGCCCACGGCCACACCGCAGGCCGTCCCTGTACCGCCGGGCGCCAGCCTGGCGATGCTGCGGCCCTGGGCCGCGCTGGCGCCGCTGCCGGGGGCTGTGCCGCCGGGCTTCAGCGCCGCCGGCCCGGCGGAGGGCGAAGCCCCGGCCTGGGCGGCCGCACTGGCGCTGTGCAAGCGCGCGCGGCTGGTGCCGGCGCTGCTGCTGCAGCGGCTGGACGCCAGCGCCCAGGCCGCGCTGGCGCAGGCCCAGGTGCTGTGCCTGGCCCCGGCCGACCTGGGCGCCCTGGACGAAGCCCTGCCGCGCGATGCCGGCGCCGCACCCGCGCCACACGCACCGCCGGCGGGCGCCCCGCAGCCGCAGCCCGCACGGCTGCTGCGCGTGAGCGACGCGCACGTGCCGCTGACGGCCGAGGAAGACTGCACCCTGGTGCTGTTCCGCGAAGCCGATGGCGAGGCCGAGCACCTGGCGGTGATCGTCGGCCAGCCGCCGGCCGACGCGCCGGTGCCGGTGCGCCTGCATTCGGCCTGCCTGACGGGCGATCTGCTGGGCAGCCTGCGCTGCGATTGCGGCCCCCAGCTGCAGCGCGCAGTGGCGCGGCTGGCCGAGACCGGCGGCGTGCTGCTGTACCTGGCGCAGGAAGGCCGCAGCACCGGCCTGGCCAACAAGCTGCGCGCCTACCGGCTGCAGGACGAAGGCCTGGACACGCTGCAGGCCGATCGCCACCTGGGCTTCCGCGATGACGAACGCGATTTCAGCGTCGCCGCCGCGATGCTGCTGGCCCTGGGCCACACGCGCATCCAGCTGCTGACGAACAACCCGCAGAAGATCGCCGCGCTGCGCCAGGGCGGCATCGAGGTCGTGGATCGCCTGCCCCTGCACGGCCAGGTGAACAGCCACAACGAGCGCTACCTGCGCACCAAGCAGCAGGCCGGCCACCTGGGGCTGGACAGCGTGGCCGCTAGCAGCGACTGACCGGCAGGCTCAGCCCGGCCCGGGCGGGGGATCCATCGCCGCGGTTTCCGCCAGCAGCTGCACCAGCCGGCCGGCCAGATGGTCCAGCACCAAGGCGCCCTTGGCCGCGCTGGCGGCGGTGGCGTCGCCGCAGGCGCCATGGGGGTTCAGATCCTGCGTCATCCAGCCGATGCCGACCGGCTTCTCTGCCCCCAGCAGCCCGCCGCGGCGCGCCAGCTCCGCGCCCAGGCTGGGGAAATCGGCCAGTGCCGGCTGGCGCACCAGATCCGGCCGCAGGTGCAGCAGCAGCGATGTCTCGACCGCGCCGCCGTGCAGGCCGTGGGCCAGCTCGTCGGCTTCGAACAGCCCGGGCGGCACGCCGAAGGAAAAGCTGTGCGCCCGCACCACCAGCAGGCCATGCGCCACGCGCAGGCGCAGCGCGGCCTGGTCGACGTGCGCGCGCTGGCCGCCGTGGCTGTTGAAGATCACGAGCTTCTTCACCCCCGCGCGGGCCACGCCGCGGCCCACGGCTAGCCACAGGCCCAGCAGGTCGTTCAGATCGGCGCTGAGCGTGCCGGCAAAGGCGCTGTGCTCCAGGCTGTCGCCAACGTTCAGCGCCGGCAGCACCAGCACCTGGGCGCTGGCCGGCAGGCGCTGCAGGGCCTGCGCCACCACGCCCTGGTTGATGATGGCGTCGGTGGCCAGCGGCAGGTGGGGGCCGTGCTGCTCGATCGCGGCCACAGGCAGCAGCGCGACGGTGCGAGCCGGGTCCACACGCGCGAAATCGGTGGTCGCCAGGTCTTGCCAGTAGCCGCTGGGCAGGGGGGCCGGGATGGCAGGGGGCAGGGTCATGGGCACAGTGAAGGAAGCGGAGGAAGGGCGGTCGGGGTTTCAACGCCCCGGGGGCTGCAGGTAAGGATCGTCCGGGTCGGCGGCGGCATCGGGCAGCGCCGGCGCGGCGTCGGGCCAGCCCGTGATGGCCAGCGCCACGGCCAGGGCGGCCGGCACGGCCGCCAGCAGCACCGGCGCCAGCACCGGCCAGCGGCCGGGGCGGGGCGCGCCCGCGCGCAGGCCGGCCAGCGCCGCGGGGGCCAGGGCGCAGGCCAGCACCAGCAGCACCGCAGCCCGCGCCAGGGTGGGCGTGGGCGCGGCCAGGGCCCATGTCCAGCCCAGCGCCAGCCAGAACAGGGCCAACACGGCGGTGACGACGCGCAACAGCGGCCCGGCGGCCAGCGCAGGCAGCACGGCCCGGCCCGACGCCTGCCGCCACCGCGGCCACCGCGGCCAGACGGCGCCCAGCACGACGGCCATGCCGGCCGCCGCCAGCGTGGCGGCCAGTTGCGCCAGCAGCAGTGACCCCGCCACGGCGCAGACCCCCGCCAGGCCCAGCGCCGCGACGACCAGCGCCAGCGCCGGGGCGGTGGCCGCTGCTGCGGCGGTGCGCAGGCCGGGTGCGGCGCCAGTGGCATGGCCCCGGCTGCCGCGATCCTTGCCATCGTCATCGTCATTGCCACTCTCCAGGCCACGGCCGGCGCCAGCCGCCAGCAGGGCCAGCAGTGCCAGGCCCAGACCGGCCACCCCGGCCGTGGCCCAGAGCGGGGCCGCTGGCGGCTGCGCGGTACCCGCCGCCTGCGCCGTGCCGGCTGCAGGCCAGCCGCCCTGCAGCCACAGCATCGCGCCCAGCCAGGCCACCCCCAGCACCCAGGGCCCCCAGCGCCGCACGGGCCTGGGAGCGCTGCACGCGGCCAGCAGGGCCAGCAGCAGCGCCAGCACGGCCACCCAGGGCAGCTTCTGCGCCCGCGAGGCCGCCGGCCAGTCCAGCCCCGGCCACCAGGCCAGCGCCAAGACCCAGCCCGCCAGCGCGCCCAGCGGCGCCCAGCGCGGCCCCATCCAGGCGCGCAGCGCCAGCAGGCCAGCCAGCGCCAGCAGCAGCGGCAGCACGAGGCTCTGGGTCAGGGGGTGATGCAGCATCGGGTGGGCAGGCGGCTGCGCCAGTTGGCGCCGCCGGGCGGCGGCTGCGGTGCATCATCGCCGCAAACGGCGCCCGGGCGGTTGCCGCCACCTTCGGGCGCCGCTTTCGCCCGGGGTTCTCGCCGCTTGCTCTCACCCCTTGCTCACCCAGGGCCATCGCCTTGTCGCCGGACCCCCGCCCGCCCACCACCGCCACCCCGGCGCCACCCGCAGCAGCGGGCGCAGGCACGCACGCGCAGCCGGATACCGAACCCGACACCGACTACACCGTCGCCGTGCGCGCGCTGTGCGACTTCACCGCCAAGCAGGGCGATCTGGACCGCCGTTTCACGCCCAGCGCCACCGCGCTGGAAGGCCTGCAGGGCCAGCAGGCCGTGGCCCGCGCGCGCGGGCCGGGGTACGAGACCGAGATCGCGCTCGAAGGCCGATGGGGCCGGCTGCGCGTGCGCGGCCGTGCCGACGGCTACGACCCGCGCCGCCAGTGCCTGGAAGAGGTGAAGACGATCCGCGGCCACCCGGACGAGCTGCCGGCCAACCGCCGGCGGCTGCACTGGGCGCAACTGCAGACCTACGGCGCGCTGCTGTGCCGCCAGCGCGGGCTGGACCAGCTGACGCTGGCGCTGGTGTACTACGACGTCGCCAGCCAGGGCGAAGTGGTGCTGCGCCAGGTCTACGGCAGCGACGAGCTGCAGGCGCTGTTCGACGACCGCTGCGCCGCCTTCGCCGCCTGGGCGCAGCAGGAAGCCCGGCACCGGGCGGCGCGGGATGCCGCGCTGGCGCAGCTGGCCTTCCCGCTGCCGCAGTTCCGCCCCGGCCAGCGCGCGCTGGCCGAAGCCGTGTACCGCGCCGCCACGGGCCGCCGCTGCCTGCTGGCGCAGGCGCCCACGGGCATCGGCAAGACGCTGGGCACGCTGTTCCCGCTGCTGCGCGCGATGCCGGGCCAGGGCATCGACAAGATCGCCTTCCTCACCTGCAAGGGCACGGGCCGCATCACTGCGCTGGACACGCTGGCCCGGCTGCGCCAGGCCAGCCCGGGCCAGACCTGGCGCGTGCTGGCGATGGTGCCCAAGCGCCAGGGCTGCGAGCACCCCGACCGCGCCTGCCACCCCGAAGCCTGCCCGCTGGCGCGCGGCTTCTACGACCGCCTGCCCGCTGCACGCGCCGAAGCCGTGGCCCTGGGCTGGCTGGACGCCGAGGCCCAGCGCCGCGTGGCCCTGGCCCATGGCATCTGCCCCTACCACCTGGGGCAGGAGCTGCTGCGCTGGGCCGACGTGCTGGTGGGCGACGTGCACCACTACTTCGACCCGGGCGGCCAGCTCTTCGGGCTGATGCAGGCGCTGGACTGGCGCCTGGCGGTGCTGGTGGACGAAGCCCACAACCTGGCCGAGCGCGCCCGCGCGATGCACGGGGCCGAACTCGGCAGCGCCGACCTGCAGGCCGCCGCGCAGCAGGCCCCGCCGGCCCTGGCGGGCGCACTGGGCGCGCTGCAGCAGGCCCTGGCCGGCCTGGCAGGGCCGGCAAACGCCGCCAAGCCCGGCTACACCCTGCTGGACCCGGCGGCAGAAGCCTTCGACGCCGGCTTCAAGCCAGCCCTGCAGGCCGCGGCCGCAGCGCTGTCGGACCACAGCCACCGCCAGCCGCTGGCCACCGGCGCGCTGCCGGCCCTGCACTTTGCGCTGCAGCGCTGGCTGCGGCTGCTGGACAAGCTGGGCGAGCATTCGCTGCTGGACCTGCAGGCCCCGGGCCCGCCGGCCGGAGAAGGCGCGCCGCCAGCCGCAGCCCCGCTGCGGCTGAGCCTGCGCAACGTGCTGCCCGCGCCCTTCCTGCGCCCACGCTGGCAGGCGCTGCACAGCGCGACGCTGTTTTCGGCCACGCTGGCGCCGCCCGGCCACGCGCGGCAGGTGCTGGGCCTGGCGGACGACAGCGGCTGGATCGATCTGCCCCCGGCCTTCCCGCCCGAGCATCTGCAGGTGCGCGTGGCGCATGGCCTGTCCACCCGCTACCCGGACCGCGACCGGTCGCTGCTGCGCCTGGTGGACCGCGTGGCGCAGCAGTTCGACCAGCACCCGGGCAACTACCTGGCCTTCTTCAGCAGCTTCGATTACCTGGACAAGGCCGCCGCAGCGCTGGCGCTGCGGCGCCCGGACATCCCGCAGTGGCGGCAGGACCGCGCGATGGGCAGCGAAGCGCGGCAGGCCTTCCTGGCGCGCTTCGAGCCGCAGGGCCGGGGGCTGGGGTTCGCCGTGCTCGGCGGGGTGTTCGCCGAAGGCGTGGACTTGCCCGGGCCGCTGCTGATCGGCGCCTTCATCGCCACCCTGGGGCTGCCGCCGGTATCGCCCGTGCAGACGGCCGTGCAGGCGCGGCTGGCGCAGCTGCTGGGCACGGACGGCGCAGGCGCCGACCTGGTGCCGGCGATGCAGCGCGTGGTGCAGGCCGCCGGCCGCGTGCTGCGCACGCCGCAAGACCGCGGCTGGCTGTGGCTGCTGGACGACCGCTACGCCCAGCCGCGCGTGCGCGATCTGCTGCCGCCCAGCTGGGGCCTGGCCCCGGCGGCGCCGTCAGCAGCGGCCTGAGCGCCGGCTGCGCGGCTGCAGCTTGTCCAGCTCGGCCAGCTGCTGCTTCAGCAGCAGCAGCAGCGATCGCGCGTGGTCCACCGGAAGGCGCAGGCAGCTGGCCGGCATGCCGTCGTCGCGCGGCTTCTGCGGCAGCACCAGCACGTCCAGCCCCAGCTCGACCAGCCCCTTGTCGTGGCGGATGGAACGCAGGCGCTGCACTTCGATGTCGTAGGTCTTCACGGGGGGTCTCCGGGGGAAAGTGGGCCAGCAGGGGCCAGCAGGGGCCTGCCGGCGGCGGCAGGCAGCGCCTTCAGGCCTGGTAACAGTAGCCGACGCCATAGACCGAGCGGATGCGCTCGCTGCCGGCACCGGCCTGTTCCAGCTTGCGGCGCAGGTTCTTCACGTGGCTGTCGACCGCGCGTTCGGTGGCGGGCCGGGCTTCGCCTTGCAGCTCGCCCAACAGCTGCGGGCGCGAAAACACCCGGCCCGGCTGTGCGGCCAGCGCGCGCAGCAGGCGGAATTCATTCGGCGTGAGGTCCAGGTCCTGCGCCTGCCAGCGTGCGCACCAGGCCCGGTCATCGATCTGCAGTGCGGGCTGCGCGGGCCGGGGCGCGGCCACCGCCGGCGCAGCGGCGCGCGAACGGCGCAGCACGGCCTTCACCCGCGCCATCACTTCGCGCGGGCTGAAGGGGTTCTTGGCGATGTAGTCGTCGGCGCCCAGCTCCAGCCCGGCCAGGCGGTCCTGCTCGTCGGCGCGTGCGGTCAGCATGAGGATGGGCACCGCCGTCATCGTGCGCAGCTGCCGGCACAGCGACAGGCCGTCCATGCCCGGCAGCATCAGGTCCAGCAGCACCAGGTCGTGCCGGCGCTCCGTCCACGCGCGCAGGGCCAGGGCACCGTCGGCCACGCATTCGGGCTCGTGGCCGGCCGCGCGCAGGTAATCGGCCAGCAGCGCGGCAAGCTTGGGTTCGTCCTCGACCACCAGCACGCGGGCCGGGCCCGGGTCCAGCGCCAGGGCGTGGGGGGCGGGCTCAGCCAAGGGCCGGCAGCGCCACGCGCAGCCACAGGCCGCCCAGGGGCGAGGGCCGGGCTTCGATGCGGCCTTCGTGAGCTTCGACGATGCGCTGGCAGATCGACAGCCCCAGCCCGGCGCCGCCGCTGCGCCGGCTGCGCGAGGCTTCGGCGCGGAAGAAGCGCTCGAACAGGCGCGGCAGGTGCTCGTCGCGCACGCCCGGGGCGCTGTCGTGCAGGTCGATCAGCGTCTGCCGGCCTTCCTGGCGCGCCTGCAGGCGCAGCGCGCCGCCGGCATCGGTGTAGCGGCAGCTGTTTTCCAGCAGGTTGGCAAACAGCTGGCGCAGCCGGCGCGCATCGCCAAAGGCCGGCAGCGGGCCGGCCGGCAGATCGAGCTGCAGTGCCAGGCCGCTGCTGCGCAGCCGCTCGCCAAAGGCACCGGCGGTGTCGTCGATGATCTCGCGCAGGTCCAGCGTGGCCTTGCGGTAGGACAGCGCGCCCACGTCGGCCAGCGACAGCTCGTACAGGTCGTCGACCAGCTTGTGCAGCGTCGCGACCTCGGCCTTGAGCGACTTCAGCGCCTGCGCATCGAGCTGGCGCACGCCGTCTTCCAGCGCTTCCAGCTCGCCGTGCAGCACGCCCAGCGGCGTGCGCAGCTCGTGCGAGACGTCGGCCATGAATTCGCGCCGCATCGATTCATTGCGCTGCAGCGTCAGCGCCAGCTGGTTGAAATCGCGCGACAGGCGGCCGATCTCGTCGTCGCTGGCGCGCTCGGTCACGCGCGTGGCGTAGTCGCCCGCGGCCAGGCGGTGCGTGGCTTCGGCCACCCGGCTGACGGGGCGCAGCAGCCGGCGCGACACCCACAGCGCCACGGCCGCGGCCAGCAGCACGGCCGCGCCGCCTACCAGCCAGCCATTGCGCGCCTGCGCGTCGGCAAAGCGCTTCTCGGCGCCGGAGCTGACGGATTCGAACGGCGTCAGCACCAGCCAGCCCACGGTGAGCCCGTCGACGACGATGGCGCGCTCGATGGCATCGGCCGCCGGGCTGGCAAAGCCCACGATGCGGCGGCGATCGGCGTCCAGCAGCGTGAAGCGGCGTGAAGCACCGGCCAGCTCGGCCGGCGTGGCCGCGGCGGGCGGGCGGGCGGTGATCGGCACGCTGCCGTCGCCTGGCGCCGGGCGCAGCAGCCGGTACCAGAGATCGGGCCGCTCGCGCAGGAAGTCCCAGCTGCCCTGCTGCCGGTAGCCGGCCTGCACGCTGGGCACGGCCAGGTCCAGCCGGCCGACGGCCTGCTCGTTCAGGAAACCCAGGAAATCGCGGTTCAGCGCCACATGCGCGCCCACGCCCATCGCCACCGCCACGGCCACGGCCGCGCCCAGCACGGCGGCAAACAGGCGGGTGGCAAGGCTCAGCTTCATGGCAGGGGCGGGCAGGGTCAGGGCCGGTGGCGGCAAGGCGGGCACGTGCTGCGGCAGGTCTGCAGCCGCCGTGGCCCGGGGTTTACACCAAACCCGCCAGGGCCTGCACGGCCGGGCGGGCGTGGCCTTCGCCCAGCCGGGCTCTTCAAGCTGTCTCCACATTGTGCAGGCAGCATCCGACACCGGACATTCTGATCCTGCCGCTGCCACGCCATGCCCATGCCCGACCACGCCAGCTTTTCCGATGCCACCACCGCCCTGCCCGCTGCAGCCACCCGCCGGGCGCCCACGCCCCGCGCCACGGCCCGCCGGCAGCGACCGGGGCGGATGCTGGCCGCCGTGCCGGCGACGCTGGGCCTGGTGCTGCTGCTGGCCGCCTGCCAGGACAAGCCGGCCGCCAAGCCCGGCAGTGGCGGCCCGCCGCCCGCGCCCGAGGTGGGCGTGGTCACCCTGGCACTGCAGGACGCACCGCTGCAGCTGCAGCTGCCGGGCCGGCTGAGCGCCAGCCAGGTGGCCGACATCCGGCCGCAGGTGGGCGGGCTGGTGCAGCGCCGGCTGTTCACCGAAGGCTCGATGGTGCGCGCCGGGCAGCCGCTGTACCAGATCGACGCGGCAGCGCTGGAAGCCGAGCGCGCGCGCACTGCCGCGGCACTGCAGAAGGCCCAGGCGCAGCGCGCCGCCGCCGCCACCAAGGCCCAGCGCGACGCCGAGCTGTTGCGCGCCGACGCCCTGAGCCGCGAAGCCGCCGATGCCAGCGCCGCCGCGCTGCAGCAGGCCGAAGCCGATGTCGCCGTGGCCCGCGCGGCGCTGGAAGCCGCCCAGGTGCAGCTGCAGCGCGCGCGCATCGTCGCGCCGATCAGCGGCCGCATCGAGGTGTCCACCGTCACCCCGGGCGCGCTCGTCACCGCCATCCAGACGCAGGCGCTGACGACCATCCAGCAGCTCGACCCGATGCACGTGGACATCGTGCAGAGCAGCGCGGAAATCCTGGCGCTGCGCCGCCAGCTGGCCGGCCAGACGGGCAGCCCGCAGGTGCAGCTGGTGCTGGAAGACGGCAGCGTGCACCCGCAGACGGCCACGCTGCAGACCAGTGGCGTGACCGTGGACCGCGGCACCGGCACCGTGACGCTGCGCGCCGTGGTGCCCAACCCGCAGGGCACGCTGCTGCCGGGCATGCTGGTGCAGGCGCGGCTGCTGGCCGGTGTAGACCGCGGCGTGCTGCTGGTGCCGCAGCAGGGCGTGACGCGCAACGCCACTGGCGACGCCACCGCGCTGGTGGTGGGCGAAGGCGACAAGGCCGAGCGGCGCCGGCTGACCGTCACGCGCGCGGTGGGCAACCAATGGCTGGTGACGGCCGGCCTGAAGCCCGGCGACCGGCTGATCGTCGAAGGCCTGCAACGCGCGCGCGCCGACCAGCCGGTACGGCCGGTACCCGCCGGCAGCGCCGCCAAGGCCGGCGGCAAGGGGCCACCGGGTACGGCCAAGTCCACACCCGCCCCGGCCCCGGCCCCCGCCCCTGCCAGCGCAGCACCGCGCTGAGCCAAGAGCGGAGCACACGCCATGGCATCGTTCTTCATCGACCGGCCCATCTTCGCCTGGGTCATCGCCATCATCATCATGCTGGCCGGCCTGGGGGCCACGCTCAGCCTGCCGCTGGAGCGCTACCCCGACATCGCGCCCACGCGCGTGAGCATCAACACCAGCTACCCGGGGGCATCGGCCAAGACGATCGAGGATTCGGTGACGCAGATCATCGAGCAGAACCTCAAGGGCATCGACGGCCTGCTGTCGATCGAGTCGTCCAGCAACGCTTCGGGCAGCGCCAACATCAACCTCAGCTTCGTCGCCGGCACCAACCCCGACACGGCGCAGATGCAGGTGCAGAACAAGGTGCAGCAGGCGATATCGCGCCTGCCGCAGGCGGTGCAGGCGCAGGGCGTGCGCGTGACCAAGGCCGGCAGCGAATTCCTGATGGTGGCCACCCTCACCAGCGAGGACCCGGACATCGACTCGGCCGATCTGGGCGACTACCTCAACAGCACGCTGGTGGACATCATCAGCCGCATCGACGGCGTGGGCGACGTCAACGTCTTCGGCTCGGGCTATGCGATGCGGATCTGGCTCGATCCCGTGAAGCTGCAGCGTTATGCGCTCGTCCCGGGCGACGTGCGCACGGCGCTGCTGGCGCAGAACACCGAGGTCTCGGCCGGGCAGATCGGCGCCCAGCCCGCCCCCGAGGGCCAGCGGCTGACGGCCATCGTCACCGCACGCAGCCGGCTGCAGACGGCCGAGCAGTTCGCCAACATCGTGCTGCGCGTGCAGGCCGACGGCTCGGCGCTGCGGCTGGGCGACGTGGCGCGCGTGGAACTGGGGCAGGACAGCTACACCACCACCATCCGCAGCGGCGGGCGCGCTGCGTCGGCCATGGCCATCTTCCCCGCCAGCGGCGCCAACGCGCTGGCCACGGGCGAAGCGGTCAAGGCCAAGCTGGCGGAGCTGGCGCCCTTCTTCCCGCCGGGCGTGAAGTCCACCGTGACCTACGACACCACGCCCTTCATCCGCGTCTCGATCCAGGGCGTGGTGAAGACGCTGATCGAAGCCATGGTGCTGGTGGTCGTGATCATGTACCTGTTCATGCAGAACCTGCGCGCCACGCTGATCCCGGCCGTGGCGGTGCCGGTGGTGATGCTGGGCACGATGGGCATCCTGGCGGTGGCGGGCTTCTCGATCAACACGCTGACGATGTTCGGCCTGGTACTGGCCATCGGCCTGCTGGTGGACGACGCCATCGTGGTGGTGGAAAACGTCGAACGCCTGATGCGCGAGCAAGGCCTGTCGCCGCGCGAGGCCACGCGCAAGAGCATGGGCGAAATCAGCGGCGCGCTGGTGGGCATCGCGGTGGTGCTGTCGGCGGTGTTCATCCCGATGGCCTTCTTCGGCGGCTCCACGGGCGTGATCTACCGGCAGTTCAGCATCACCGTGGTCTCGGCGATGGTGCTGTCGGTGCTGGTAGCGATGACGCTGTCACCGGCGATGTGCGCCACGATCCTGAAGCCGCACACCGGCCACGACAAGCACGCCGGCCCGCTGGGGCCGCTGCTGGACCGCTTCTTCGGGGGCTTCAACCGCGGCTTCGACCGCTTCACGCAGCGCTACGTCGGCCAGGTGGGCTGGCTGGCCGGGCGCGGCAAGCGCAGCTTTGCCGTCTTCCTGCTGCTGGTGGGCGTCACGGCGCTGCTCTACCGCAGCCTGCCCACGTCCTTCCTGCCCGACGAAGACCAGGGCGGCCTGCAGATCCAGGTGCGCATGGCGCCGGGCGCCACCGCCGAGCGGCTGGAAGGCGTGATGCAGAGCGTCGAGGCCTACCTGGCCGAGCAGCCCGAGGTGCAGTTCTACAACCTGGTGCGTGGCGATGCTGGCGACCAGGGCTCGGGCCGCGGCTTCATCCGCCTGCAGGACTGGTCGCAACGCCCGGCCGCCAACCAGGCCGCGGGCGCCCTGGCCGAACGCTTCAGCCGCGAAATGGGCCGGCGGGTGCGCGATGCCAGCGTCTTCGTCGTGCAGCCGCCCACGGTGCGCGGGCTGGGCGGCAGCGCCGGCGTGCAGTTCTTCCTGCAGGACCTGGGCGGCCTGGGCCCCGAGGCCCTGGCCAAGGCCCGCGACCAGCTGATCGACGCCGCTTCCAAGCGCCCGGAATTCAGCCGTCCGCGCAACAACAGCCTGACGGAAACGCCGCAGCTGGCCATCAGCTTCGACGACCAGAAGGCCGGCGCGCTGGGTGTCAGCACCGCGGCCATCAACGAGACCCTGTCGATCGCGCTGGGCGGCAGCTACGTCAACGACTTCATCGACCGCGGCCGCGTCAAGCGCGTGCTGGTGCAGGGCGAAGGCGCTTACCGCGCCGACCCCGACAGCCTGCGCCACTGGTACGTGCGCAATGCCAGCGGGCAGATGGTGTCGTTCAGCGCCTTTGCCAGCAGCCGCTGGGTCAACGGCCCGCGCCAGCTGGTGCGCTACAACGGCAGCGCGGCCTTCGAGATCCAGGCCGACATCGCCCCGGGCGTGAGCTCGGGCGCGGCGATGAAGGCGATGGAGGAACTGCTGCGCGAGATGCCGGCCGGCATCGGCTACGAATGGTCCGGCCGCAGCTATCAGGAAAGGCTGTCGGGCGACCAGGCGCCGCTGCTGTACGCGGTGTCGATCCTGTTCATCTTCCTGTGCCTGGCGGCGCTGTACGAAAGCTGGAGCGTGCCCTTCAGCGTGATGCTGGTGGTGCCGCTGGGCATCCTCGGGGCGCTGGCGGCCAGCCATCTGGGCGGGCAGAACAATGACGTGTTCTTCCAGGTGGGCCTGCTCACCACCGTCGGGCTGAGTGCGAAGAACGCGATCCTGATCGTCGAGTTCGCCGAGACCCTGCGCGCCCAGGGCATGGGGCTGCTGGACGCCACGCTCAAGGCCTGCCAGCAGCGGCTGCGGCCGATCCTGATGACGTCGCTGGCCTTCGGCATGGGCGTGCTGCCGCTGGCGCTGGCCAGCGGTGCGGGCTCGGGCTCGCAGCAGGCCATCGGCTTCGGCGTGCTGGGCGGCATGATCAGCGCCACGGTGCTGGGGATCTTCTTCGTGCCGCTCTTCTACCTGTGGGTGAAGTCGCTGTTCTCGCGCTCGCAGCCCCAAGCCGCGCCGCCAGCGGGGCCGGCTGCGCCGCAAGCCGGGGTGTCGTCATGAAGCACCTGCGCATCAGCGTGCTGGCCCTGGGCGCCGCGCTCGCCGGCTGCGGCAGCCTGGTCCCGCCAGCGGCCAGCCCGGCGCCGCAGCTGCGCGAGAGCTTCCGCGACGCCAGCGACCCGCCCCTGTCCACCGCCGCCGGCAGCCACGAATGGGCCGGCTTCTTCACTGACGAGCGCCTGCGCCAGGTGGTTGGCCTGGCGCTGGCCGACAACCGTACGCTGCGCGCCGGCATGGCCGCGGTGGAGCGGGCGCGGGCGCTTTACGGCGTGACGCTGGCCAACGCCGTGCCTGATCTCGATGCCACGGCTTCGGCCAGCCGCCAGCGCAGCAGCGGCAGCAGCGCTGGCACCAGCAGCAGCTACAGCGTGCAGCTGGGCCTGGCGGCTTGGGAGATCGATCTCTTCAACCGCGTGGGTGCACTGCAGGGGGCGGCGCTGGCCCGCTACCTGGCGCAGGAAGAAACCCAGCGCGGCGCCCGCCTGGCCCTGGTGGCCGACGTGGCCAATGCCTGGCTGGCCCTGGCCGCCGAAGGCCAGCGCCTGCAGCTGGCGCGGGCCCTGCGCGACAGCCAGCAGCGCAGCCTGGCGCTGGCCGAGCGGCAGTACCAGCTGGGCGCGGCATCGGGCCTGCAGCGTGCACGGGCGCAGACCGCCTTCGAAGCGGCGCGCGCCGAAGCTGCGCGCAGCGCCGCGGCCGTGGTGCAGGCCCGGCTGGCGCTGGAGCTGCTGGTGGGCCAGCCCCTGCCCGCGACGCTGCTGCCCGGGGGCGAAGCGACCGACGCATCGGCCCTGCCCGATCTGCCCCCCGGCCTGCCGGCCACGGTGCTGCTCCAGCGGCCGGATCTGCGTGCCGCCGAGCAGACACTGCAGGCGGCGTCTTTCGACGTGGGCGCAGCGCGGGCGGCACGCTTTCCGCGCCTGTCGCTGACGGCCAGCGCCGGCACCCGCAGCGCGGACCTGGACGGCCTCTTCCGGCCTGGCAGCGGCGTCTTCAGCGTCGTGCCCAGCCTGGTGCTGCCGATCTTCGACGGCGGTGAGCGGCAAGGCCAGGTCGACGCCACCGAAGCGGGGCGCCGGCAGGCGCTGGCGCAATACGAGGCCGCGCTGCAGACCGCCTTCCGCGAAGTGGCCGATGCCCTGGCCGTGCGCGACAGCCTGGCCGAACGCCTGGCCGCACAACAGGCCCAGGTGGCGGCCGCAGCGCGCAGTCTGGCGCTGTCGGAGCAGGCCTACCGCCTGGGCGGCGCAAGCCAGCTGGAACTGCTGGACGCGCAGCGCCAGTTGGCCACCGCCCAGCAAGGCCTGGTGACGCTGCGCCAGACCGAGCAGAGCAACCGCGTGGCCCTGCTGCGCGCACTGGGCGGGCGCTGGACGCCGGGTGCCTAAGCCGGTGGCGGGCCTGCCGTGGCCGATGCGCCGGCCCGGGCGCGTGCGTTCAACGCTCGCGGCGCTGCCGGCGCGCCCAGCCCAGCGCCGCGGCCAGGCCGCCCAGCAGCAGGCCGGCGCTGGCCGGCTCGGGCACCGCGCTGACGCCCAATTCCAGGTGGTAGACGGCCGTGCCGGTGCCGGTGTCCTGGATCCAGAAGGCATAGCTGCCGGCGGGCAGCGGCGTGCTGAAGCCGATCGCCCCCGGGCTCGTGCCCATCACGGGCAGGATGTCGCTGCCGATGTCGTTTTCGCCGTAGTGCCAGTAGCCCAACAAACCCGCCGGGCTGCCCCCGGTGGGGTTGACGGTGACCTGGCTGCCCGCCTGCAGCGCGATGAAGCTCAGCGCCGAGATGCCCAGCGCGCTGGTGCCCGGCATCACGGTCAGGCTGTCCAGCTGTGCACCGGCGGGCAGCGTGAAGCGGAAGTAGTCGCGGTCGACCACGCCATTGGTGCGGCCGGTGGTGCCGATGATAAGGTTGGCGCCGGCCTGCAGGCTGATCTGCGTGGGGCTGCTGCCCAGGTTGGCAAAGTCCCCCTGGGTGGCTTCGTTCCAGACCGTGGCCGCCTGCACCGCGCCCCATGTGCAGGCGCACAGCAGGCCCAGCGCTGCCTGCCGCAGCCGGTGGGCCGCGGGGGCGATCGGGCCCGGGCGCCCGCGCGCGGCGGTGTCGCGGCCCGCGGGCCGGAAGCTTGGATTCATGGTGCCTTTCGTGTTGATCGTGCCGTGCCGGCGCAGCGGCCAGCCCATCGTAGGTGCTGCGACGGGCCGCGGGCAAGCCGGGCCCGCCGGAAACCGCTGCTGCACTGGCCCCCCAGGGGTTACATTGGCCTTCACTGAGCCCGCCTTCCGTGCCTTCCGAAACCGCCATCGATAGCGACACAGACCTCCGTCGACTGGCCGCCCTGCACGGCCTGGGTCTGCTGCAGCGTGGCGAAGAGCCGGTCGCTGCCGGCGACGCGACGGCGGCCGCCGATCCGGCGTTCGACGACATCGTGCAGCTGGCCGCCGCCGGCTGTGACGCACCGGCGGCGCTGTTCACCGTGCTGGGCCGCCAGTGGTTGCACTTCCGGGGCCGCCTGGGCCTGGCCGTGGCCGCGGTGCCGCGCGAAGGCTCGTTCTGCGCCGCGGCACTGGCGCAGGCCCCGGCCACCCTGCTGGTGGTGCCCGATGCGCAGGCCGACCCGCGCTTTGCCGGCCAGCCACTGCTCAGCGAGGGCTACCGCTTCTATGCCGGCGCGGTGGTGCACGGCCCCGACGGCCAGGCCCTGGGCACGGTGTGCGTGATGGACACGCGGCCGCGCGATCTGTCGCCCCTGCAGACCCGGGTGCTGCAGGCCCTGGCGCGCCAAGCCATGGCGCTGCTGCAGCAGCGCCAGCAGGCCCTGCAGCTGCAGCAGACCCGCGCCCGCCACGAGGCCGACATGGCCGACCTGCAGGTGCTGCAGGGGGCGCTGATGGACCGCGAGCGCCGCCTGGACCGGCTGGGCGCGCAGGTGCCGGGGGTGCTGTACCAGTACCACTTGCGCGCCGATGGCAGCACGGGCATGCCCTACGCCAGCCAGGGCATCGTCGAGCTCTTCGGCCTGCGCGCCGACCAGGTAATTCGCGACGCCAGCCCGCTGCTGACCCGGCTGCACGCCGACGACGTGGAGCGCGTGACGAACAGCATCGCGGCTTCGGCGCGCGACCTGACGCTCTGGGATTCCGAGTACCGCATCTGCGTGCCCGGGCGGGCGGTGCGCTGGGTGCACGGGCGATCGCAGCCCGAGCGGCTGGCCGACGGCAGCACGCTGTGGCACGGCTTCATCACCGACGTCAGCGAGCGCAAGCATGCCGAGCAGCAGCTGCGCGAGCGCGACACTGTGCTGCTGCAGGCGCAGCGGCTGGCACGCATGGGCAGCTGGCGCTGGCGCAGCGCCGAGCGGCGCAGCGAATGGTCCGACGAAACCTGCCGCCTGTTCGGTGTCGATCCGGCGCAGAACATCGTCGCCGACGAAGACTTCATGCGCTTCGTGCACCCCGAAGACGCCAACCGCGTGATGCAGGTGCACCTGGACGCCCTGGCCGGCCGCGGCGCCTACGACGTGCAGTACCGCGCCGTGCGCAAAGACGGCGCCATGCTGGTGCTGCACGCCCGCGCCGAGCTCACGCGCGACCCCGACACCGGCGAACCCCAGGCCATGGTGGGCACGCTGCTGGACGTGACCGAGCGCGTGGCCACCGAGCGCGAACTCGAGCGCCACCGCGACGATCTCGAGCGCCTGGTCGAGGAACGCACGCACGAGCTGATCGCCGCGCGCGACCTGTCCGAGCGCGCCAGCCGTGCGAAGGGCGAATTCCTTTCCAGCATGAGCCACGAGCTGCGCACGCCGATGAACGCGATCCTGGGCTTTTCGCAGCTGCTGCAGCTGGACCGCAGCCTGGACGCCCGCAGCGCCGGCTTCGTGCACGAGATCCTGCGCGCCGGCCACCACCTGCTGGACCTCATCAACGACGTGCTCGACCTGGCACGCATCGAATCCGGCAAGCTCAGCCTCAGCCCCGAGGCGCTGCCGCTGGCCGATCTGGTGCACGAAGCGCAGGCCCTGGTGCAGCCCCTGGCACAGCAGCGCGAGGTGCAGCTGGGCCCCGTGCCGCCGGCCGGCCTGGTGGTGCGCGCCGACCGGCTGCGCCTGAAGCAGGTGCTGCTGAACCTGCTGTCGAATGCCGTCAAGTACAACCGCGCCGGCGGTACGGTGCGCGTCGAGGCTGTCGAGCACGACCTGTTCACGGTGCGCATCCGCGTGCTCGACACCGGCATCGGCATCGCCGCGGCGCACCTGCCGCAGCTGTTCCAGCCCTTCAGCCGCGTGGGCGGCGCGGTGGCCGAAGGCACCGGCATCGGGCTGAGCATCAGCCACCGGCTGGTGGCGATGATGGGCGGGCGCATCGGCGTCAACAGCCAGCCCGGCGTGGGCAGCGAGTTCTGGGTCGACCTGCCCGGCGACCACCTCGCCGACCCACCGCCCCCGCTGCAGCCTGCGGGCCCGGGCGCGGCCCTGGCCCCGCAGGGCCCGGACGCCGGCGATGCACTGGCCGGCAGCCCCGCCCCGCCACCGCCGGCGCGCCGGGCCCGGGTGCTGTACGTCGAGGACAACCCGGCCAACCTGAAGCTGCTGGAGCAGATCGTGCAGCGACACGTCCGCGTCGAGCTGCTGCTGGCGCCTTCCGGCGGCCTGGGCCTGGACCTGGCGCGATCGCACCGGCCCGACCTGCTGCTGCTGGACATCCACCTGCCCGACATCGACGGCTTCCAGGTGCTGGCGCGGCTGCGCGCCGACCCGCGCACGCAGGGCATTCCGGTGGTGGCCATCACCGCGCAGGCGATGACCGACGACGTGAAGCGCGTGCTGGCCGCGGGCTTCGACGACTACATCGCCAAGCCGCTGCAGGTGCCGCGCGTCGATGCGCTGCTGGCGCAGCTGGCCGATCGGCTGGCGCAGGCGGCCGCCGATGTCAACGCCGATGACAGCGCCGACGACAGCGCCGGCGCCCCAGCCAGCTGAGCCGCCGATGCCCCGACCGCACACCCTGGACGCCTGGCAGGCCGCGCAGCTGCTGGCCCGCCGCGAGCTCAGCGCCACGGCGCTGCTGCAGGATTGCCTGGAGCGCATCGACGCGCGCGAACCGCAGGTGCAGGCCTTCGCGCACATCGACCCGGCCGCCGCGCTGGCGCGTGCGCGTGCGCTGGACGCCAGCCCCTGGCAAGGCCCGCTGCACGGCCTGCCGCTGGGCGTGAAGGACCTCTTCGACACCGCAGACATGCCCACCGGCTACGGGTCGCCCCTCTACGCCGGGCACCGGCCGGCGGCCGATGCCGCGGTGGTGGCGCTGTGCCGGCAGGCCGGGGCCGTGCTGCCGGGCAAGACCGTCACCACCGAGTTCGCCTACTTCCAGCCCGGGCCCACGCGCAACCCGCGGCAGCTGGGCCATACCCCAGGCGGATCGTCCAGCGGCTCGGCCGCAGCGGTGGCCGACGGCATGCTGCCGCTGGCCCTGGGCACGCAGACGGCGGCGTCGATCATCCGCCCGGCCGCCTACTGCGGCGTGTTCGGCTACAAGCCCAGCGCCGGGCGCGTGCCGCGGGCGGGCATCAAGAGCCTGTCGGAGACGCTGGACACGGTGGGCGGGTTCGGCCGCAGCGTGCGCGACCTGGCGCTGCTGGCAGCCGTGCTGCTGGGCGATGACGCCCTGCTGGCCGAAGGCGCGCTGGACAGCCCTGCCGCGCCGCGCATCGGCCTGTGCCCCACACCCGACGCCGCGCAGATGGACAGCGATGCCCAGGCCGCCTGGCATCAGGCCGTGCAGGCCCTGGCCCCCGATGCCGCGGCCCTGCAGGACGCCGCCTGGCCCGCCGCGCTGCCTGATCTGGTGGCGCTGCAGAAGGCCGTGATGGCGCACGAGATGGCCCGCGCCTTCAGCCACGAACGGCTGCAGCACGGGCCGGCGCTCAGCGCGCAGCTGCAGCAGCTGTGCGACCAGGGCCTGGCCATCGCCGCCGCCACCCATGCCGGCCACCTGCGCAGCACACAGGCAGCGCGGGTGCTGGCTGACGACTGGTTCCAGACCCACGATCTGCTGCTGGCCCCCAGCACCACGGGCGCGGCACCAGCCGGCCTGCAGTCCACCGGCGACCCGCTGTTCTGCCGCGGCTGGACGCTGCTGGGCCTGCCCTGCGTGCACCTGCCCTTCACGCAGGCCGCCAATGGCCTGCCGATGGGGGTGCAACTGGTGGGGCGCTGGGGCAAAGACGCCCGGCTGCTGGCCGCTGCGCAATGGTGCTGGCAACGGCTGCGGGGCAGCGCCGCCGGGCCGGGGCCGGCCCGGGGCGGCTAAGCTCACGGGCGAGCACGCCCCTTGCCGCCACGCCTGCCTTGTCCATGCCGTCCGCCCGCACCACCCCGTTCCACCTGCTGCGCTGGTTCGCGGGCCTGGGGGCCCTGGTGGTGGCGCTGATCGGCCTGGCCAACGGCTGGCTGATGTCCAGCTTCCTGACCACCCAGCTGCTGCAGCGCGAAGCCGTGATCTCGCGCGAATTCGTGCAGAACGTGCTGTCGGCAGACGGCTCGCTGGGCTACCTGGCCGATCCGCAATCCGACGCGCTGCGCCAGCGCTTCCTGGGATCGATCGAACACCTGCTGCGCCTGAAGGGGGTGCTGCGCGCCAACGTCTACGGCCGCGACCGCAGCGTGCTGTGGTCCACCGACGGCGCCCTGATCGGCAAGCGCTTCAGCGACAACGACGATCTCGAGCGCGCGCTGGCCGGCGAACTGGTGGTCGAAGGCGGGCCGCTGAGCGAGCGCCAGCACCACGAGCACGGCACCAAGGGCGAGCACCAGGGCCTGTCGCCGGACATCGCCTTCTTCATCGAGACCTACATCCCGGTGCACGCCGTCGAAGGCGGGCCGGTGGTGGGCGCGGTCGAGATCTACAAGGCCCCGCAGGCGCTGACGCAGGCCATCCGCCAGGGGCGCCAGCAGGTGGCGCTGGCAGCCCTGGTGGGCGCGCTGCTGCTCTACGCCAGCCTGTTCTGGCTGGTGGCGCGCGCCGACCGCACGCTGCGCCGCCAGCAGGCGCAGCTGCGCGAAGCCGAGACCTCGGCCGCCACGGCCGAGCTGGCGGCTTCGGTGGCGCACAACATCCGCAACCCGCTGGCGTCGATCCGCTCGTCGGCCGAGCTGACGCTGGACGCGCCCGGCGAACACGCCGCAGAGAACGCCAACGACATCCTGCTGCAGGTGGACCGCATCGCCACCCGCATCGACGAACTGCTGCGCCTGGGGCAGACCGGCCCGACCGAACAGCGCAGCGTCGACCTGGCCCGGCTGCTGCAGGATTGCGTGCAGGAACACCGCCCCGGCTTTGCGCGCCGGCAGCAGCAGCTGCACTTCGACAACGCGCTGGCAGCTGCGCCCGGCACGCCAGCGGCGGCTGCCGGTGCGCCGGCGCCAACGGCACGCACCGACGCCCAGCTGCTGCGCCAGGCGCTGCACAGCCTGCTGGCCAACGCCTCCGAGGCCATGGCCGAAGGCCAGACCTGCTGGCTGCGGCTGCAGGCCGCCGGGCCCGGCCACCTGCGCGTGCAGGTGCAGGACGACGGCCCGGGCCTGCCGGCGGCGCAGCTGGCGCAGGCCATGCGGCCCTTCTTCACCACCAAGCCGCAGGGCCTGGGGCTGGGGCTGAGCCTGGTGCAGCGCATCGTCGACCGCCTGGGCGGGCGGCTGCAGCTGCAGAGCCAGCCCGGCCAGGGCACCACGGTGAGCATCGAGCTGCCGCGCGGGTGACGCCATGGCCATCGTCCTGATCGTCGACGACGAAGCCACCTTCGCCCGCAATGCGGCGCGTTTCCTGGAACGCGCCGGCCACCAGGCCAGCGTGGCCGGCACCGTAGCCCAGGCGCAGGCGATGCTGCGTGAACAGGCGCCCGACGTAGTGGTGCTGGACTACCGGCTGCCCGATGGCACCGGCATGGACCTGATCCAGCACATCCGCAGCAGCGAAGCGCAGCTGCCGATCGTGCTGATCACCGGCCACGGCAGCATCGAGCTGGCCGTGCAGGCCATGAAGGCCGGCGCCAACGACCTGCTGACCAAGCCCGTGGGCCTGCCGGAACTGCGCAGCCGCGTCGAGGCGCTGGCGCGCCACCAGCGCGATGCCAGCAGGCTGCAGTACTTCGAAGCCCGCGAGCGCGAGGCCGGGCACGAGCTGATCGGCGATTCGCCCGCCATGCAGGCGCTGCGCGAGCGCATCGACCGCATCGCCGCCATCGACAGCGAAGGCATGCGCCCGCCGGTGCTCATCACCGGCGAGACCGGCAGCGGCAAAGAGCTGGTAGCGCGCGGCTGCCACTACCGCAGCCCGCGGCGGCACCAGCCCTTCGTGGAGATCAACTGCGCCGCGATGCCGGCGCAGCTGGTGGAGGCCGAGCTTTTCGGCTACGAGCGCGGCGCCTTCACCGATGCCAAGCAACGCAAGCTGGGCCTGCTGGAAGCCGCCGACGGCGGCACGCTGTTCCTGGACGAGATCGGCGACATGGACCTGCTGCAGCAGGCCAAGCTGCTGAAGGTGATCGAAGACGGCCGGCTGCGGCGCATCGGCGGCGTGCAGGAGCAGCAGGTGGCGCTGCGCATCGTCGCCGCCACGCACCAGGATCTGGAAGCCCGGGTGGCCCAGGGCGCCTTCCGCGCCGACCTGTACTTCCGCCTGCGCGTGCTGCAGCTCAAGGTGCCGCCGCTGCGTGAGCGTGCCGGCGATGCGCTGCTGCTGGCCCGGCACTTCTGCCAGGGCTTTGCGCAACGCTACCGCCGGCCGCAGCTGCGCCTGTCGGCCGCGGCCGAAGCCGCCATCGCCCGCCACGACTGGCCGGGCAACGTGCGCGAGCTGCGCAACCTGATCGAGCAGGCGGTGATGCTGGCGCCGGGCTCGGAGATCGGCGCGGCCGATCTGATGCTGCCCGACACGGCCCCGGCCGCGGTTGGCGTGCCAGGCACCACCGGCCCGGCGGCCGAAGCCGCCCTGCCCGCCGGCGCCAGCGGCTCGGTGCTGGAACGGCTGGAGCGCGAACAACTGGTCGCCGCCATGCAGGCCGCCGGCCAGAACGTGTCGCTGGCGGCGCGGCAGCTGGGCATCACCCGCGACACGCTGCGTTACCGCCTGGACAAGCACGGCCTGCGGGACTGAACGCCTGCGCCAGAGGCAGCCGGCAGTACGTCTGGCGACGCACAGACGCCAGCGCCCGGGCCAGCGAAGGTGGGCGTGGCAACGCCAGCCGGCGAACGCCCCCCTACCAGGCCACACCCCATGATTCCGCAACCCACACGCCTTGCCCGCGCCGCACCGGCGCTGCTACTGGCCGCCCTTGCAGCCTGCAGCCCGGCCCCTGCGCCCGCCCCCACGCCCGCCAAGCCACCCCCGGCCGCGGCCGCGGCACAGGTGTCGGACATCGACGTCACGGAACACGTGAAGACCGCGCTGCACCAGGCGCCATCGCTGCAGGGGCTGGACATCGGCGTCGAGACGCTGAACGGCGACGTGCGGCTGTCAGGCGTGCTGGCCAGCCAGGCCCAGATCGACGATGCGCTGGGCATCGCGCGCGCGGCCGAAGGCGCCCACGCGGTCCATGACCATCTGACGATCCGGCCTTAGGCCGCGGTGCGGCGCTAGCCGCCCTGGGGCAGCGGCGTGCGCGGCGCGCTGCGCCGCCGCAGCGCCTTGATGCCTTCGAACCAGGCCACGCTCAGCAGCCCCAGGGCGCAGGCGGCGGCCAGCTCATGCGCGGGCAGCGGCGCAAAGCGCAGCACGCCCAGCGCCCACGGCACGTAGAGCGCCGCCAGCAAGAGAAGGAACGAGCCCCCCACCACCGCCCACAGCCGGCGGTTGGGCGTGCGCAGCGTCAGCCACAGCGGCCGCGTGGCCGACCGGTTGGACAGGATCAGCGCCAGGTTGCCCACCACCAGGGTGGCGAAGGCGAAGGCACGCGCCTCGGGCTCGGGCAGGCGCGGGCTGGCCCAGGCGAAGGCGCCCATCACCACCGCCAGCACGCCCAGGCCCTGCAGCAGCGCCAGCCAGAGCGTGGCGCCACCGAACAGCGGCGCGCTGGCGTCGCGTGGTGGGCGCTGCATCACGTCGGCTTCTGCCGGCTCGTTCTCGAAGGCGATCGAGCAGGCCGGGTCGATGATGAGTTCCAGCAGCGCGATGTGCATCGGGTACAGCAGCGCCGGCCAGCCCAGCATCACCGGCAGCAGCGCCATGCCGGCGATCGGCACGTGCACGGCCAGGATGTACGACATCGCCTTGCGCAGGTTGTCGTAGATGCGCCGCCCCAGGCGCACGGCCCGCACGACGGCAGCGAAGTTGTCGTCCACCAGCACCAGAGATGCCGATTCCCGCGCCACGTCCGTGCCGCGCGCCCCCATGGCCACGCCCACGTGGGCGGCGCGCAGGGCCGGGGCGTCGTTCACGCCGTCGCCCGTCATCGCGACGATGTCGCCGCGGGCCTTGAGCGCCTGCACGATGCGCAGCTTCTGCTCGGGCGCGATGCGGGCGCAGATGCTGACGCTGGCCATGCGTTCGCGCAGGGCAGCGTCGCCCAGGCTGGCGATCTCGTCGCCGGTGAGCAGGCCGCCGTCGCGGTCGGCCAGCCCAGCCTGGTGGGCAATGGCCCGCGCCGTGGCCGGATAGTCGCCGGTGATCATGACCACGCGGATGCCCGCCGCCCGGCATTCGGCCACCGCGGCAGGCACCTCCGGGCGCACCGGGTCGGCCAGGCCCAGCAGGCCGAGGAAGGTGAAGTCGAAGTCGTGTTCGCTGGCCGGCCAGTGCTGGCCCTCGAACGACCCGCGGGCCACCGCCAGCACGCGCAGCCCGTCGGCGGCCAGCGCGTCGACCACGCGCGCGATGTGCGCCTTCTGCGGGCCGTCCAGGTGGCACAAGTCCATCACCGCTTCGGGCGCGCCTTTGGCGGCCACCGTCTGCACGCCGTCGCCGGCCGCCGCCCAGACATGCGACATCGCCCGCAATGCCGGGCTCAGGGCATAGGTCTGCACCAGGCGCCAGTCGCGGTGCAGGTGGTCCGTGCCCGCCAGGAAGCGCTCGCCCAGCTGGTGGAAGGCCTTTTCCATCGGGTCGAAGGGGTCCACCACGCTGGCCAGGATGGCCACCTCCACCAGCGCGTGGAAGGCCTCGGGCAGCGGGCCTGCGGCCGGCCCGTCCAGCGTCTGCAGCACCAGGCGCTGGCCCAGCGCCGGGCCACCGGCGGCCAGGTGCGTCACGGTCATGCGATTGGCGGTCAGCGTGCCGGTCTTGTCGCTGCACAGCACCGTGGTGGCGCCCAGCGTTTCGATGGCGTTGATGCGCCGCGTCAGCACGCCTTCCTTGGCCAGCCGGCGTGCGCCCAGGGCCGGGAAGATCGTCAGCACGACCGGGTATTCCTCGGGCAGCAGGGCCATGGCCAGGGCGATGCCGGCCAGCAGCGCCTGCCGCCAGTCGCCCTGCAGCAGGCCATGCACCAGCACCAGCAGCAGGCTCAAGCCCAGCGCCAGCCAGGCCAGGTGGCGCACGAGCCGCGCCGTCTGCTTCTGCAGCGGCGAAGGCTCGCTCACCACCGTGCCCAGGGCCGTGCCGATGCGGCCGATCTCGCTGCGCGCCCCCGTGGCCGTGACCAGCGCCAGCGCCTGCCCCTGCACGATCAGGGTCCCGGCGTAGACGCCGGGCCGGTCATCGCCGCCCGGGGGGATGCGGCCCGGGGCCCCCGGCGCGTCGGCGGCGGCCAGTTCGGCCGGCTGCGCCAGGCGCTTGCCCACCGGCACGGCTTCGCCGGTCAGCAGCGATTCATCAGCGCGCAGGCCATCGGCGGCCAGCAGCAGCGCGTCGGCAGGCACGCGGTCGCCTTCGCTCAGCTTGAGCAGGTCGCCCCGCACCACGTCGCGCCCGGCGATGCTCTGCGGCTGGCCGTCACGCACCACCTGCGCGCGCGGGCTGGTGAGATCGCGCAGGGCTTCGATGGCGCGCTCGGTCTTGCCTTCCTGGTACAGGGTGAGCGCCAGCGTGACGAGCACGAAGCCGACGAGCGTCAGGCCTTCCTGCAGGTCGCCGAACAGCAAGTACAGCGTGGCTGCCGACAGCAGCAGCAGGAACATCGGCTCGCGCACGGTTTCGGCGGCGATCACCAGCAGCGATCGGCGCTGCCCCCCGGGCAGCGCGTTGGGGCCGTCTGCCGCCAGGCGCTGCGCGGCTTCGGCCGCCGACAGCCCCGGCCTGGGCGCCGGTGTCATGGCCACGGTCTGCGGTCGCAGCCCCTGGCCCTGCCGATCTGCATCAGGGCCGCCGGGGCGGGCCGGCGTCGACGGTGCCCATGGTCTGCGCCTGCGCGCGCTCGCCGCGGGCGTAGCAACTGCATGCGGCGTCTTCCAGGCCGGCCCGGTCCAGCACCGTCAGCACGCCGCGGTGGTAGCCGATCAATCCCCGCTGCTGCAGGGCACTGGCGGCGGCGGTCACGCCCACGCGCCGCACGCCCAGCATGGTGGCGATGAACTCCTGCGTCATCGCAAACTCGCTGACGCCGGCGCGGTCCTGGCTCATCAGCAGCCAGCGCGCCAGGCGCGGCCCGATCTCGTGAAAGCGCAGGCAGGCCGCGGACATCGCACGCTGCTCCATCAGTACGTAGACGTAGCGCTGCAGCCGCTGGCGCAGTGCGGCGCTGTGCAGCAACTCCCGCCGGAAGGGTGCCGCTGCGATCCTGCAGGCCGGGCCGGCGCCCTGCACCAGGGCCTTGAGCGGGCTGCGCGCCACGCCCAGCGCCAGCTGCACGCCCAGCATGCCCTCGCGGCCGACCATGCCCACTTCCAGGCCGTGGTGGTCGTCGAGCTCGACGATCGACGAGATGAAGCAGCCCGTCGGGAAGTAGACATGGCGCGTGGCCTGCCCGGCTTCGTACAGCACCTGGGACAGCACCAGCTGAACGGGGTCGCACAAGGCCAGCAGGCGCGCACGGTCGGCGCGCGGCAGGGACGCGATGAGTTGGTTGTCGGCAGGCATGAAGCAGGCTTTGGAACCCGGGGCAGGACGGCGCCGGATCAGCGCCCGCGCAGTCTGCAGCGGGCCGCCGGCGCGCACCGTCTGGCAGCGCACACAGGCGTGATGGCCATCCCGCCAGCCCAGGGTCGCCCAGCGCACAGACGCCCGGCGCGGCGACGCCTACAACCCCGGCATCGCCAGTCAACCCGAAAGCAGTCCATGAAAACCCAACAGAAAACCCGACGCCCCAGCTTGCATCTGCTGGCCCTGGCCAGCCTGGCCGCCGTCAGCGCAAGCGGCGCCACTAGCGCCCTGGCGCAGGACGCCAGCTACGTCTACGGCGGCCTGTCCGCAGGGCCCACGCGCGGCAAGTTCAACGAGGAAGGCATCTCGTCGATCCTGCTGCAGGGCAACACCCCCCCGGTCACGCGCACCGGGCTGACGCTGGACCAGCGCGACAACGCCTATCGCGTCTTCCTGGGCTACCAGTTCAACCGCTACATGGCGCTGGAAGCCGGCTTCTTCAATCTGGGCAAGTACCACTTCCAGGCCAGCACCTCGCCGGCCGGGCTGCTGGACGGTGAGATGAAGGTGCAAGGCGCCAGCCTGGACGCCGTGGCCACCTTCCCGCTGAGCGACAGCTTCGCGCTGCTGGCACGCGTGGGCGGGCAATACGCCAAAACGCGCAACAACTTCAGCGGCAGCGGTGCCGTGGCCATCACCAACCCAGCGCCCAGCGACCGACAGCTCAACTACAAGGTGGGCGCCGGGCTGCAGTACGCCTTCAACCCGAACCTGCTGATGCGCCTGGAAGCCGAGCAGTACCGCGTGCGCGACGCCCTGGGCGGCCACGCCCGCGTGCAGGCACTGCTGGTCAGCCTGGTGGTGCCTTTCGGTGCCGGCGCCAGCGGGTCGCGCAGTGCCGCGATGCCGGCCGCCTACCAGCCGATGGCCAGCACCACGCCGGCCCCGGCCGCACCGCCGGTGGCACCGATGCCGCCGCCCGCCCCGGCGGCCCCGATGGCCGTGGCCCCGCCCGTGATGGCCCCGCTGCCGATGGCCACGCCGCGCCGCGTGAGCTTCTCGGCCGACGCGCTGTTCGGCTTCGACCAGTCCACGCTGCGCCAGGATGGCAAGAGCGCGCTGGACCAGTTCGCGCGCGAGATGGCGGGTACCCGCTTCGAGCTGATCGTGGTCGAAGGCCACACCGACCGTTTGGGGTCAACCAGCTACAACCAGAAGCTGTCGATGCAGCGGGCCGACGCGGTGAAGTCCTATCTCGTGACCAGCGGCGGCGTCGATCCCGGCAAGGTGTCGGCCACCGGCATGGGCGAAACCGCCGCCACACAGGCCGGCGCCTGCCTGGCCAGCCTGCCGATGGCGCAACTGCGCGAGTGCCTGCAGCCCGATCGCCGAGTGGACGTGGACGTGACAGGCACGCGCTGATGCGCGCCCCGGCCCGCCCGCGCCCGGCCCCGTGCCCGCGCTGAGGCTGGAGCACAGCCGGGCCGCCTACCGGGCCGATCTGGCCCTGTACGGCGTGCTGTCGCTGGGCCTGGCGGGCACCCTGGCCATCGGCAGCCCGGCACAGGCCCGGCCTGCCCTGGCGCTGTGGGCCTTGGGCGGCCTCGGCGCGTGGACGCTGGCGGAATACCTGCTGCACCGCTTCGTGCTGCACGGGCTGCCGCCATTCAGCCGCTGGCATGCCCGGCACCACGACCGGCCCGCAGCCCTGATCGCCACCCCCACGCTGCTGAGCGCCAGCCTGTTCGCCCTGCTGGCCGCGCTACCGGCCTGGGCCCTGTGGGGTCCCTGGCCGGCCCGTGCCCTGCTGTGCGGGCTCATCACCGGCTACAGCCTGTATGGCCTGACGCATCACGCCACCCACCACCGCGTGCCGGCCTGGGTGCAGCGCAGCGCGTGGCTCGCACGCCGCCGGCGCTGGCATGCGCGACACCACGCTGCCGGCCGCGCCGGCGGCGTGTCGAATGGTCACGCTGCCGGCCGCGCTGGTAACGTGGTGGGCCACTTCGGTGTCAGCCTGGCCCTCTGGGACCACGTCTTCGGCACGCAAGGGCCGCCGGGCGATGCCACGCCCGCGCAGCCCGCGGCGCCCGACCGGGGCTGATCGGGGCGGTCTTTCAGCGCGGCGTCGTTTCGGCCGGATCGGGGGCGAAGACCAGCTCCACCCGGCGGTTCATCTGGCGGCCTTCGGCGGTGTCGTTGCTGGCCACCGGGCGCGCTTCACCGAAGCCCCGGCTGCGCAGCTTGTCGCCGGGCACGCCCAGGCCCACCAGCGCGTCCTTCACGGCCTGGGCACGGCGGTCCGACAAGGCCTGGTTGGCCGTGCTCGACCCTACGCTGTCGGTGTAGCCCTCGATGGCGGCGCTGCGCTGCGGGTAGCGGCGCAGGAATTCGGCCACCTTGTCCATCGTGCGGTCGCCATCGGCCTGCAGGCGCGACTGCCCGGTGGCGAAGAGCACGTCGCCCAGCGTCACGACCATGCCGCGATCGGTCTTGCGGGCGTTCAGCGCCGCCATCTGGCCCTGCATTTCCTCCGGCTGGGCATCGCGGCGGGCCAGGCGGGCCTGGTCGTCCTGCGCGCCTGCGGCTGCCGCGGCCAGCTGGCCGGCCTGCGCGGCGTTGCTGCGCTGGGCGCTGTCCAGCTGCTGCCGGGTGCTGTCGGCTTCCTGCGTGCGCATGGCCAGGCGTATTCGGTCGCGCTCGGCGCCGGCGCCGGCGGTCACGGCCTGCGCGGCGCGGCTGGACGCCGCGTCCTGCGCGATCGCCACCTGCTGGCTGGCCAGGTAGGACAGATGGTCCACGCTGGCGCTGCCCTGCCCGTCCTGCTGGGCGGCCTGGGCGGTGCGCAAGGCATCGGCCGCGCGCTTGAGTTCCTCGGGCGCCAGCGTCACCACCTGGGGCTGGGCCTGGGCCGCGTCCAGACGGCTGCGCGCCAGGTCCAGCGCAGCATTGCGCGCGGGCACGCTGCTGCAGGCCCCCAGCGCGGCCAGCAGGGACAGCATGGCCAAGGCCAGCGCAGTGCGCTGGGAAGGGGTCGAACGGCGGGGAAGGTTCATGGCTGCTTTCATGGGTGGTCAGCGGGGGGTCTTGCGGTTGATCTCTTCGCGCAGCGCCCGGGCAGCGTCTTCGCTGTCGCGCGCGGCCTTGCCGGCGCGCACGGCCTGGGCCCGCATCTCGGCCACCTGCGCGTCGGCCGTGGCCTGGTCTGCCAGGCGTCGGGCCAGGTCGGCATCACCGGCCGTCACGGCGCTGCGCGCGCTGGCCAGCTTGGCCACGGCCACGCCCAGCTCAGCGGGGGCGGATTCACGCGTGCCGGCGCTGCTGGCCCGCTGCACGGCGGCTTCGGCCACGGCCAGCTCGGCCACGGGCATGGGCGTGCTGGCACAGCCGCCAGCCAGCAAGGCGGCGCACAGCGCAGCGCGCAGGGCCGGGGACCGCGCCGCGGGTGGGGCGGATCGGGCGAATACGGCGGATACAGCGGAAAGGGCATCACGGTGCTTCATGCGGGGCTCCTGCAGCCGGGCGGTGCCCGGCGGGGTGGGGTGGCGGCCTGGGGACAGGCGGGAACGCGACAGGCGCTGGGGCGCGTGACCCCACGGGGCCACCGCCCTAGCGCGATCTGCGGTGCAGTCTGTGGCAGCGCGTCGCGGCCGTCTGTATGCCAGCGCACGCCGGTCGACAGGCGGCGCGCCGTCGGTGCGCTGGCGGACAGACCCGCGCCCGCCGGCGCTTCAGCATCGGGGGGATGTCTTCCCTGCCCCCGTCTTCCCTGCCTTCCCACACCCCTGCGCCGCAGGCCGATGCCGCCCTGCTCACGGGCGATGCGGCACAGCTGTCGCAGCATCTGGGGCATTGCCGGCAAGCCAGCGGCCCGCTGCACCACGTGCGCAGCGCCGTGGAGCTGGCCGATGCCTTCCTCACGTCGCGCTTCGTGTCCACCCTCTTCGTGCTGGCCGTCGTGCTGGCGGTGCTGCTGGGTGGCCTGGGCTGGATCGCGGCCTGACGGGGGCGCAGCGATGACGCGCCGGCCCTGGCAGCACAGGCCAGCGGCCAGCGGGTCGCGTTGGTGGCTGCGGCTGTGCTCGCGCACGCCGGCACCCTTCCAGTCGCTGCGCCGGCCGCTGGCCTGGCAGGTGCTGCGACCGCAGGCGCCGGGTGAGCAGGCCCCGCCGATCCGGGCCGGGTTGCTGGGCGCAGCCGGTTTCCACCAGCTGGGCCTGGACCTGGCGCTGGCCCACGGCGAGCCATCGCGCACGGGCCGGTCGCGGCCCTTCTTCCCGCGCCTGCGCCAGAACATCGCCGTGCTGCACCAGGCCCATGCGGCGATCGCGCAGCAGGAAAGCAACGGCCGACACATCAGCCCGGCGGGCGCCTGGCTGCTGGACAACATCCATCTGGTGGTGGCGCAGACGCGCGAGGTGCACGACGGCCTGCCGCGGCGTTACTTCCGCGGGCTGCCCGTGCTGGCCACGGGCCCGCTGGCCGGGCTGCCGCGCGTCTACGCCATCGCCTGGACGTACGTGGCGCATGCCGACAGCGCCTTCGACCCGCGCCTGATGGTGGAGCTGCTGCAGGCCTACCAGCAACACCAGCCACTGACCCAGGGCGAGCTCTGGGCCCTGCCCACCACGCTGCGGGTGGTGCTGGTGGAAAACCTGCGCCGTCTGGCCGAAC
>JAIXZR010000307.1 GCA_027489455.1 Rubrivivax sp.
CCAGCAGGCGCGGCAGCCAGTCGCCGCCGGGGCGCACGTCGCGCAGCACGGCGTCGAGCTGCGCCGTCAGTTCTTCCCACTGCTCGGGCAGGCTCTGCACGCGTGCCGGGCGGTTGTCGCGGGCCTGCATGTCGGGGCTCACGGCGGCCACCTGCGACAGCGTGCCGCCCTGCCGGATCATGGCGTCCATGGCCGCCTGCAGGCGGCGCGTCCATTCCGCGGACTCGGCTTCGTCGGTGTAAAGGCTCTGCGTGGTGAGCAGTTCCAACTGGTGATCGTTCTCCACACGGTCGCCGGCCGCGAGCAACAGGCGACCGGTAGCGTCGCGCAACCCGAAGGGCAATGGCTTGTCCTTGCGGATGTACTGGGGCGAGAACGGGACGAGTCTCAACACCTTGCTGAATCAGGCAATCTCAATGCGCCATGGGCCGCCCGACGGGCCGCCCCTGACGCGAGTATCGACGCCTGCGGACCCAACTTGAGCGGGCCTCAGTTGCTGCAACTACCGGCCGGCGCCCGTCAATCGAATGAGGGCGCAGCCGCGATGGCCTGGAACGCCGGCCTGGCGAAGAGGTAGCCCTGCATCAGCGAGACCCCTTCGCCCAGGAAGAAGTCGCGTTCAGCTACCGTCTCCACCCCCTCTGCGATGACCTGTATGCCCAGCGCCTGGCAGATGCGCACCATGCCCCGCGCAATGGCCTGCCGATTGCGGCTGGCGTCGACGCCACGCACCAGCGCCATGTCGAGCTTGATGATGTCCGGCGTGAAGTCGGCCAGCAGTGTGAGGCCGGCATAGCCGGCGCCGAAATCGTCGATGGCGGTCAGGAAGCCGCAGCGCTTGTACTCGCGCAGGATCGAAGCAAGCCAGCGGCCGTCTTCAACGCGCTCGCCTTCCGTGACCTCGAAGATGATGCGGTCGATGGGGAAGTCATGCACGCGTGCAGCTTCCAGCGTGGTGCGGATACAGACCTCGGGCTTGTAGACGGCATTGGGCAGGAAGTTGATGGACAACCGGTCCCGCATGCCAACTGCTGCGGCAGTCTTGATGGCCTTCACACGGCAGGCCTGGTCGAAGCGGTAGCGGTTGTGCTCGGTGACCTGTGACAGAACCGTCAGTGCGCCCTCTCCCGCGGGCCCGCGTACCAGCGCTTCGTGCGCATAGGTGCTGCGGCGCGCGACATCGACGATGGGCTGGTAGGCAAAGTCGAACTGGAACCCCAGCCGGTCGCTCGTACCGCAGCCCGAGCAGTTGATCGCCGGAACGGCGTCGAGCTGCACGAAGTCGGACGGCGCGTTTCGGATCTGGATCATCGAGAGTGCTCCCTGGTTTCTCTCACCCGGTCATCGGCACCGGGCCACCGGGATCAAGGAACTTTCCTGGAAACGGCGGTGTAAGTAGAAAAAAAAAGCGGGTCCCGAGGGACCCGCTGCAAAGCACAGAGAACTGTGCCAGGAGGCGACATGCAAACAACTCACCCAGCTTTTCGGCGCGCCAAGCCATCAGCTTGAGCGCGGCCTGCAGTGAACGCCATCAATGCGCCGCATCGGCGTGAGAATCTTCACATTCGCTGCGGCCGCGCTGCAGCGAACCGGCCAGCTTGCCCTTGCCGGCGCGTGCAGGCGGGTTGCACAGGCCGCAGACGAAGTGACGCGTGATCTCGTGCGGGTGCGTCACGAAGTGGCCGCCGCACTTGCTGCACTCGGTCATGGTGAGCATGCCGTTGTCGACGAACTTCACCAGGCGCCAGGCGCGCGTGACGCTGAGCAGCGGTTCCAGCCCGTGGGCCTGGATCTGTTCGCTGTAGAGCTGGTAGGCCTTGATGACGTTGTCGATCTCGTCCAGCGCCGCGGCCTTGTTCAGGTATTCGTGGATGTTCAGGAACAGGCTGCTATGGATGTTGGGCTGCCAGGTCATGAACCAGTCGGTGGAAAACGGCAGCTGGCCTTTACTCGGGCTCTTGCCCGCCACTTCCTTGTACAGGCGCAGCAGGCGTTCGTAGCTGAGATCGGTCTCGCTTTCCAGCACCTGCAGGCGCGCACCCAGCTGGATGAGCGTGACAGCGCGCTCGATCTGCCTGGCTTCGGTCAGGATGCTCTTGGTGCGGGCCATGGTGCGGTTCTCCTGCTGTGTTCTGGTGTCTGGTGGGCTGCTGGGGTCAGGCTGCTTCGCGGTGGCGGCCGGCCAGCAGGATGCTGGCGTGCAGCCGGCTCATGCCGTCGTTCGCCGCGCCCTTGCCGTGGCTGGTGAGCAGGTTCCAGACGATGTCGTCGTCCATGCGGAAGCGGCACAGCAGGGTGCTGCCGCTGGCGATCTTCATCATCTGCGCCGGGGTCATGGCGTCGATCAGGCCGGCGGTTTCTTCGCTCACGCCCAGGCGGTACAGGGCCTGTTCGCGGTCGCTGCGGATCAGGCTCTGCGCCAGCATCAGGTACGACAGGTTGGCTTCGCGGATCTCGGCAAGGGTCTGTTCGGGGCTCATCGGTGGACTCCAGGTGACTGCGGGGAAGCAGGGTGTGAGAAGGACTGTAGGGGCCCGAATTGACCCCCGACATCAGCCCAGTTCCGTCGCTGCAGTCCCGGTTGTTCGCCCTTTCTTGTCAGGCAAATTCCTACACGGGCTGACGGCCGTGACAGGCTTCACGGCCGCCATCCGCACCGGGCAGATGCCAGAAACGACAAGCCCCGCCAGGGCGGGGCTTGCACCGGGAAATCAGCGGCTGAAAAACAGCCGCTGGCGGGCCTCAGTTCAGGCTGTACTGCAGGTTCACGAAGAACGAACGCCCGCGCGGGTCGCCGTAGGTCGAATCCCAGGTCACCTGGAAGTAGCGCGACTGGTTGGTGAAGGGCGGCGCGGTGTCCAGCAGGTTCAGCACCCCGCCGCGCACGCGCAGGTTCTTGCTGAAGCGGTAGCTGCCCGTCAGGTCCCACAGCGAATAGGCCTTCACGTCGCGATCGTTCCATTCCGGCGCGGCCAGGCCCTGCACGTTCTGGTCGCGGTAGCCCGACAGGTAGGTGTTGGCCAGGGTCAGGCCGAAGTCGCCCAGGTCCCAGTCGACGTTCAGCTTGTGGCGCCAGCGCTGCACGGCCTTGTCGTCGCGGAAGCGGCCCAGGCCGTCCACCAGCGGCGAACGCGGGTCGGTGCTGAACTTGTACTCCGTCACCAGGGTGCCGCTGGCACCGGCGCCGAAGCGGCCGTAGGCCGTGTTCTCGCCCGACCAGCGCAGCGCCAGGTCCAGGCCCGAGGTGTTGAGCTTGCCGCGGTTTTCCTTCTTCACCGTGATGACGTCGACGAAGCCGTCGGAGAAGCGCCGCACGATCGTCGGGTCGTTGTAGTAGATCGGGTTGCTGAAGATGGTCTCTTCGCCGATCTCCGAGATGATGTCGGTCTTGCGGATGCTCCAGAAATCGACACTGGCGTTCCAGGCACGCGAGGGCTCGAACACCACGCCGATGCTGAACTGCTTGCTCTTCTCGGGCTTGAGCTCGGCGTTGGAGAAGCGGTCCACCGGCAGCTGGCCGATCTCGCCCGAGACCGGGTCGCGCACGAAGCTGGCCGTGATGCCGGCCCGCACCGGGCGGAACATCTCCGAGATCGACGGCGCGCGGAAGCCCGTGCCATACGAAGCCCGGCCCAGCAGGCTGCGGGCGGGCCGGTAGCTGATGCCCAGCTTCGGGTTGGTGGTGTTCAGCTTGGGTGAGGTGCTGTTGGTAGCAGCGTTGAACACGCCGTCGTAGCGGTCGTGGCGCAGCGCGAACTGCGCTTCCCATTCCTTGCTGAAAGGGGCGCTGATCTCGGCATAAGCGCCCATCACATCACGCCGGTTGCTGGTGTCGGCCAGCAGCGCGCCCGAAGTCGAACGGTCGCCGACCACGTCGTTGCTCTTCAGGATGTCGTTAGCGCGGAACTCGGTCTTCTCGCGCCTCAGCTCGGCGCCCAGGGCCAGCATCAGGTCACCGCCGGCCAGGGTGGCCAGCGATCGGGTGAGCTTGCCGTCCAGGCTGGTGGCCGTGCCTTTCGATGTGCGCTCGCCGCCGTTGAGAGCGATGCTGTCCATGAAGGCCTTGCCCGCGGCGGTGGGCAGCACGAAGGGGTTGTAGCTGCCGTCCACCATGCCCGCGCGCAGCCGCGTGTTCGACACCCAGCCCGAGATGTTGGTGTCGGTGGCCTTGTTGACGCTGAAGTTCAGTGCCGTGTCGTAGTCCCACGCGCCCAGCGTGCCGGTGGCGCCCAGCACCAGCCGCGTGGCTTCGCTTTCGACGCGGTTGGTGCGCTTGCCGGCATCTGACAGGCGGAAGCGGAAGGCCACTGGTGTGGTGATCCCGGTCACGGCCTGCAGCGATGCCGGCAGCCGCACGCCCACGCTGGTGGCGATGTTGCCGGACGTGGCGGGCGAAGCCGCGTAGTCGGTCTCGGTGCGGCTGATCAGCCCTTCGACGAAGAGCTGGTGGCTGTCGGCCAGCTGGAAGGTGGCGCGGCCGATGATGTTGGCCCGGTCGGAAGCGGGGTAGATCTCGGTGTCGCCCATGTAGTTGTAGGCGCAGCCTTCGCGCCCGCCCAGGCTGGTGGGCGAGACCGAGTTCGGGTTGCTGCCGCCCGTGCAGGACGACTTGGCGAAGTTCACGCGCCGCGCCGTGGTCGCCGGGCCGCCGGGGTTC
Organism: Rubrivivax sp.; assembly: GCA_027489455.1. GTDB lineage: Bacteria > Pseudomonadota > Gammaproteobacteria > Burkholderiales > Burkholderiaceae_C > Rubrivivax. Next base: position 4,658 of record JAIXZR010000307.1, read on the forward strand.
CAGGTGCCGTCGGCATTGCTGCCGCGCAGGGCCGTCGTGGGGTTGGCGCGCACGAAGTTGTTCAGTGCCGTCAGTTGCGCGGCCGTCAGGTCCACGTTGGCCGGGAAGGGGTTGCTGGACAGCTGCGGCGGCAGCCGGGTGGCCAGGTCGTAGTCCTGGATGAACTGGCGCTGGCTGGAATTGAGCGGGTCCAGCTTCTGCACGTCCACCGCGGCGAAGACGTTGAAGCGGTCGCGCGACAGGTCGCCGTAGCCGGCCGAGGCATTGAAGGCCGTCTTGCCGGCGCCGCCTTCCTGCGTGCCCAGGGCGTACAGGCTCAGGTCCACGCCCTGGTAGTCCTTGCGCGTGATGAAGTTGATCACGCCGCCCATCGCATCGGTGCCGTAGATGGCCGAGGCGCCGTCCTTCAGCACTTCCACGCGCTGGATGGCGCCAGCCGGGATGTTGTTCAGGTCCACGCCGGCGTTGTC
>JAIXZR010000205.1 GCA_027489455.1 Rubrivivax sp.
ATGATCGAGCCCTTGCCGAACTGCTTTTCGATCTGGGCCAGGGCGGCCTGCAGGGCCTTGGCTTTTTCGGTGTTGAGGGCTTTGACGGGTGCGTCCATGGGGTTCTCCTGGCCTGGCGGAATGTGGTGCAGATTATCGCAGAGACTGGATATTCGTACAGCTCTTTTTGGGGTATCTCGGGGGTGCGCTTTGCAGCGGGCCCGGGGGCCCGCTTCCGGGGGGATGGTTGATCCGGCTCAAGGGCAGGCCTGCAGCCACTTCCTAGAATCTTGGTCATGGCGCGCCGGGCATCGGGCCGGGTTCGCCGCCTTCAAGCGTCGCCCAGACGACAGCAGTAGCCGGAGACGACACGCATGCGCATCCTGATTGCGGAAGACGACCAGGTTCTGGCCGATGGCTTGTTGCGCTCGCTGCGGGCGGCGGGCTATGCCGTCGACCAGGTGGGCACCGGCACCGAGGCCGATGCCGCGCTGGCCGGGCAGGAGTTCGATCTCGTCATCCTGGACCTGGGCCTGCCCAAGTTGCACGGCTTCGAGGTGCTGCGCAAGCTGCGCGCGCGCGGCACCAGCGTGCCGGTGCTGATCCTCACCGCGGCCGACAGCGTCGAGCAGCGCGTGAAGGGCCTGGACCTGGGCGCCGACGACTACATGGCCAAGCCCTTTTCGCTGCAGGAGCTCGAAGCCCGTGTGCGCGCGCTCACCCGGCGCGGGCTGGGCACGGCGTCCAGCCTGCTGCGCCACGGACCGCTGACCTTCGACGCCACCGGCCGCGTGGCCTATCTGAACGACCAGATGGTCGAGCTGTCGGCGCGCGAGCTCAGCCTGCTGGAAGTGCTGTTGCAGCGCTCCGGCCGCCTGGTCAGCAAGGACCAGCTGGTCGAGCGGCTGTGCGAATGGGGCGAAGAGGTCAGCAACAATGCCATCGAGGTCTACATCCATCGCCTGCGCAAGAAGATCGAGCAGGGCCCGGTGCGCATTGCGACTGTCCGCGGCCTGGGCTACTGCCTGGAAAAGATCGCGGCCTGAGGCCCCCGTGCGGGCCGGCTGCACTTGACGCCGCGTGACGCGCCGGCCTCGACGTCGGCCCCGGCGTCAGTGCCGGTAGCCGCCGCGGCGCCGGCAACGGCGCGCATCCGCGGCCTGGCCGCGTTGCGCGGCACCTTCGGCGTCAGCAACCCGCGGGAGCCACGCTCGCTCTTCGGCGAGATCCTGGACTGGATGCTCGCCCCGCTGCTGCTGCTGTGGCCGATGAGCCTGGTGATCACGTGGCTGGTGGCGCAGACGATCGCCAACCGGCCGTACGACCGCGAGCTGGGCGAGCGTGTCCAGACGCTGGCGCGGCTGGCCACCACGGCGCCGCCGGCCGACATGTCCGATCCCGATGCGGCGCGCAGCGCGCTGGAGCGTGCCGCGCTGGTGCTGTTGAGCACCGAAGAGGAGGAGCAGCTGTTCTTCCAGGTGCTGGGGCGCCGCGGCGAACTGCTGGCCGGCGATTCGCGGCTGGCCGTGCCCGAGCTGGACCCGGGCACCCGCGTCACCAGCGGGGCCGTGCGGTTCCGCGACGAGACGCTGGGCGAGGAGCCGGTGCGCGTGGCCTATCTCTGGCTGGCCGCGGATGGCACCCCGGGCGCCAGCGTGCAGGCGGGCGACAGCGACGCGCTGGTGCAGGTGGCCGAGACGCTGGGCAAGCGGTCGCGCCTGGCCACCGAGATCGTCAAGGGCGTGATCCTGCCGCAGTTCGTGATCCTGCCCGTGTCGGTGGTGCTGATCTGGTTCGCGCTGTCGCGTGGCTTCAGCCCGCTGCTGCGGCTGCAGCAGACGATCCGCGACCGCGAAAGCCACGACCTGAGCCCGATCGACGAACGCGACGTGCCGCTGGAGGTCGCGCCGCTGGTGCGCGGCATCAACGAGCTGCTGCAGCGGCTGGACAAGTCCATGGGCGCGCAGCGGCACTTCCTGGCCGACGCGGCACATCAGCTCAAGACACCGCTGGCCGGCCTGCGCACCCAGGCCGAGCTGGCGGCGCGCGAGATCGACGGCGGCCGCGCCGACCTGGGCGCGCTGCGGCATTCGCTCAAGCAGATCTCGCTGTCCAGCCAGCGTGCGGCGCACATGGTCAACCAGCTGCTGGCGATGGCCCGGGCCGAAGACCACGGCCTGGCCATCCGCCGCCAGCCGGTGGATCTGGCAGCGGTGGTGCGCAACGTCGTGCGCGACTTCGTGCCGCGCGCGCTGGAGCAGCGCATCGACCTGGGCTACGAAGGCCCGCCCACCGGTACGCCCGCCCTGCGCTTGATGGGCGAAGCCGTGCTGCTGGGCGAACTGGTGCGCAACCTGATCGACAACGCGCTGGCCTACACCCCGGCGGGCGGCAGCGTCACGGCCCGGGTGCTGCCTGACCCGTTTGGCCAGGTGGTGGTGCTGCAGGTCGAGGACAACGGCCCGGGCATCCCCGCCGCCGAGCGCGAGCAGGTCTTCCAGCCCTTCTACCGGGCCTTGGGCACGCAGGTGGACGGCAGCGGCCTGGGCCTGGCCATCGTGCAGGAAGTGGCGCAGCGGCATGACGCGGAAGTGACCGTCGGCGACGCCCAGGCCCCGGGCGCCGGCAAGACGCCCGGGGCGCTGTTCACGGTGCGGTTCCCGCTGCAGACGGAGGCTGGCTGACGGGCGCCGGTGTCAGCTCTGCAGCAGGCGCCGGCTCTTGGCCACCGACATCAGGATGCCCAGCCCCAGCCCCAGCGAGACCATGGCGGTGCCGCCGTAGCTGATGAAGGGCAGCGGCACGCCCACCACCGGCAGGATGCCGCTGACCATGCCCATGTTGACGAAGGCGTAGCTGAAGAAGCTCATCGTCACCGCACCGGCCAG
>JAIXZR010000299.1 GCA_027489455.1 Rubrivivax sp.
AAGATGGCCAGATCAGCATCAACATTGCCGGCAACAACGTCAGTTCGTCGGTGCTGCCCATGCTGGCCCAGCATGCCGACGCCGCGCCCGAATCCCGCTACATCGGCAGCGAGCTCGTGCCTCTGTCCCGTCTGGATACCGTGGCGCCTGCGTACACGGCCGGCGCGCGCAGCATCTTCCTGAAAATCGATACCCAGGGGTTCGAAGCCTCGGTGCTGGACGGCGCGCGCGCGCTGCTGCCTCAATGCCGCGCGGTGCAGCTGGAAATGAGCCTGGTGCCGCTGTACGAGGGTCAAAAGCTCTGGGACTACTTTCTGGACCACCTGCAGGCCCAGGGCTTCGTGCTGTGGACCGTACTGCCGGGTTTCGTGGACCCGGCCACCGGCCGCACTCTGCAGATGGATGCCATCTTTGCGCGAGTCTGAACTGCGGGCCGCGCGGCCTCTGGCTGTGTTCGTCCATGGTTCGGCCGAGCTCTATGGTTCGGACAAGGTGCTGCTGAACCTGGTGCGCGAGCTCGCGGCCGACGATGGCCTGCAGCCGCTGGTGCTGCTGCACGAGCCGGGGCCACTGGTGGCTGCGCTGGGCGACGCCGGGGTCGAAGTGCACGTGGGCGCCGTCGGCAAGATCCGCCGCGCGATGTTCGGCCCGCTGGCGCCCCTGCGCCTGCGCACGGAGTTGCAGGCAGCGGCGCGTGCGCTGGACCTGGCTGTACGCGGCCGGCCGGTCGGGCTGGTGTACTCCAATACGCTAGCCGTGCTGGGTGGCGCTTTCTGGGCACGGCGCCATCGGCTGCCGCACCTGTGGCACGTGCACGAGATCATTCTGCAGCCAGCCATCGTGCGCCTGGCCTTGCCGCGTCTGGCGCAGTGGCTGGCTCAGCGGGTGATCTGCAATTCCGGGCCGACCCAGGATTGGCTGCTGGCCCAGGCCCCGGCCCTGGGCAGCCGATCGGAAGTGGTCTTCAACGGTCTGCCCCCCGTGCCGGCCCGTGACGATGCTGCGGCCCAGACGTTCCGCCAGGGCCTGGGCCTGGCCCCCACGGATGTGCTGGTGACGGTGGCCGGGCGGCTGAACCATTGGAAAGGCCAGGATTTGCTGATCGATGCCTTCCACGCCATCGCCCAGCAAGGGCGCCTGGGCGCGTTGCATCTGGCCATCGTCGGCGACGTGTTTGCCGGGCACGACGACATCCGTGCCCGTCTCGTGCAGCAGGTCCAGCAACTTGGGCTGCAGGCGCGTGTACATTTCGTGCGCTTCGTACCCGACATCTACCCCATCTGGTGGGCATCGGACATCGCAGCCGTCCCTTCCCTGGAGCCTGAGCCCTTCGGCATGGTGGCCATCGAGGCCATGGCCTGCGGGCTGCCAGTGGTGGCGGCCGCCCATGGGGGCTTGCTCGACATCGTCCAGCCGGAAGTCACCGGCCTGCTGTTCAAGCCGAGGCAGGCCCAGGCGCTGGCCCAGGCCCTGCTTACGCTGGCGGGCGACGATGCCCTGAGGGCTCGCATGGGGGCTGCCGGCATGCAGCGGCAGGCAGACCAGTTTTCCTTGAAGGCCCAAGTGGATCGCACGCGACACATCTGCCGCAGCATGGTGCAGACAGCATGAAGGTGCTGCGCATCCTTGGGACGCGGGGCGTGCCGGCGGCGCATGGCGGCTTCGAGACCTTTGCGGAGCACCTGGCGCTCTTCCTCGTACGCCGTGGCTGGAAGGTGATCGTCTACTGCCAGGAAGCCGGCACCGGGCCGATGCAGGAAGACACCTGGAACGGTGTGCACCGGGTACGCATCCCGGTGGCCAGCGATGGCTCGGCGGCCAGCATGCTTTTCGACTGGCGTGCCACACGCCACGCGGCGCGGCATCGCGATCTCTGCCTTACGCTGGGCTACAACACGGCCGTGTTCTGCGCCCTGCTGCGCCGGGCAGGCACGCCCAACGTGATCAACATGGACGGGATCGAATGGCAGCGCGCCAAGTGGGGCGCCGTGGCCAAGACCTGGTTCTGGCTGAACGAATGGGCAGGCTGCCGTCTGGGCAACCATCTGGTGGCCGATCACCCGGAGATCGCCCGCCACCTGGGCCGCCAGACACGCGCCAGCAAGATCAGCGTGATTGCCTATGGCTCGGCTCGCACGCACGGCGCCGATCCGGCCCCCGTGCAGGCCCTGGGGCTGGCCCCCGGGCGCTACCTGACACTGATCGCCCGGCCCGAGCCGGAGAACTCGGTGCTCGAGGTCGTGCAGGGCTTCTCGCGCCGCGAGCGCGGCGTGACCCTGGCGATCCTCGGCCACTACAAGGCCGATCACGCCTACCACCAGGCGGTGCGCGCTGCGGCCGGGCCCGAAGTGCGATTCCTGGGGGCGATCTACGACCAGGGCACGGTGGGGGCGCTGCGCCAGCACTGCCTGGCCTATGTGCACGGCCATCAGGTCGGCGGGACCAACCCCTCGTTGGTCGAGGCGCTGGGCGCAGGCAACCCGATCTTGGCGCACGACAACCGCTTCAACCGCTGGGTGGCGGGCGATGCGGCCGTCTACTTTGCAGGCAGTGACGGTGCAGCGCGTGCCTTCGACGAGGTGCTGTCGCAGCCCCAGCGGCTGCTTCAGCTGGGGCATGCCGCCCAGGCTCGGCATGCCCAGGCCTTCACCCTGGACGGCATCAATGCCGAGTACGAGGCGCTGCTCGAGCGCTGGCTGCCCCGCCAGGCCTGAGCCGAATCAGACGAAGCCCAGGTCGGTGCCGCTGAAGTTGCCGATGTTGGGCAAGGCCATGGCGATATCGGAAGCCGAAAGGCCCATCCAGCGCGCAAGGGTGGCGGCGTAGGCCGTCACACTGGTGCTGGGGAGCAGCCGCCCCGAGCCCACGTCGTCGGTGCTGCCCAGCGCCGTGATCGGGAAGCGGCCATAGATGTCGCGGCCCTTCACGGCGCCCCCGGCGACGAAGTGGTGGCCGCCCCAGCCATGGTCGCTGCCCGAGCCGTTGGACGTGAGGGTGCGGCCGAAGTCCGAGCCCGTGAACAGCGTCACCTGGTTCTCCAGGCCCATATCGCGCAGCACGCTCAGGAAGTAGTTGATGGATTGCGCGACCCCGGCCATCAGGGCTGGCTGGTCTCGCATCAGGCTGCCGTGGGTGTCGAAGCCGCCCATCGAGACCATGAACACCTGGCGCCGCATGCCCAGGTTCTGGTGGCAGCCGATCATCTCGGCCACGGCCCGCAGCTGGCGGGCCAGGGGCAGCTGGTCCAGCGCCAGCAGCCCCTGGTTGGAAAGACGCACCGGCTGTGATCCGATCGGCCGCACCTGCACCTGGCTGACGGCCTGCGCCAGCACGGCGTAGGCTTCGGACGAACGCTTCACCGTGCGGGCATAGGCGGCCTGCAGGGCGTGGCTGCCGGCATCGAACTGGCTGCGCTGCAGCACCTTGGCCACCGTGTTGGACCCGAGCGTGCTGCCGCTCAGCATGGGCGTCATGCCCACGGCGCCGCTGGTGGTGATCTGGTACTGCTGGCCGGCAGCGCCAGCCAGGAAGATGGCGTTGCCACTGGCCGAGACCATCGTGAACACCGGATGCTGGTTGCTGGCGGCGACGGCATCGCCGATGCGGCCGCCCCAGCCCGAGCGTGCGCCTTCGGGGGCCAGCGATTGCCACCAGGACTGCTGGTCGTTGTGCGAGAACAGCTTGGGGGGCAGGCCCAGGCCGGCCTGGTAGTCGGCGCGGGTGGTCGGCCGCACCAGGGTGCCGACGTTGGCCACCACGGCCAGCTTGCCGGCTTCATACAGATCACGCAGCGGGTCCAGGTCGGACGCGAAAGCGAACTGCCGGCCTGGGGCCTGGCGGCTGGCGGCGCTGAGGGCGCGCAGATCGCTGACCGGCATCGCCAGGCTGGACCGCGCACGGCTGTAGTCGCCATAGCCTTCGCTGTCCACGGGCACGACCCAGTTGTGCGCATCGTTGCCGCCGGCCATGAACAGGCAGACCAGGGCCCGGTAGTCGCTGCTCTGCGCCTGTGCGGACTGCGCCGCGAGGGCTGCCACGCCAGCCAGGCCGGCAGTGAAGGGCGTGCCCAGGCCAGCCGTGGCGAGCTTGAGGAACTGACGCTTGGAGTTGTTCATGATGGGTTCAGCGCTGCACCAGGTATTCGGGGGAAGCCATGGCGATGAAGATCGCCACACGGGCACGCATCAGGTCACGGCCGGCCACGGTTTCGGGCACGCCCTGGATGGCGTCCATGATGTCCTTGCGCAGGGCGGGTGACATGCGGCCGGCGAAAAGCAGCATGTCCAGGTGCTGCAGCAGGGCGCCGGGGGCCTGGGCGATGAGCGCAGCCTCGGTGCTGGGCAGCAGCGTCAGATCGCGGTTGGTGCCATGCCAGCCCAGGCCTTCGCGCAGCATCAGTTCCAGCGTGTTGACCCAGTTGGCGGTCGTCGATTCGTCGACGATCTGCATTTCTGGCGCCGTCACGCCCTCGCCGATCTGGCTGGACGCCGGCGGCACGTAGCCGGGCCGGAAGTAGCCGAACACCGAGGGCATGTAGTTGGCGCGCTGGTTCAGGTTGGCCAGCTCGGTGCTGATGAGGTACTCGCCGCTGCTGGACCGCGCGCCGAAGCTGCGCATCCAGTGCGTCAGGCGCATCACCGGCTCCCGTACCTTGCCGAAGCCTGGGGTGCTGCCGGCGCGGGCTTCGGGATCCAGCAGCACGGCGCGGATGACAGCGGCCATGTCGCCGCGCACGCCCTGTCCGTTGTCGTTGAAGGCCAGCGCGACCCGGCGCACGTAGTCGGCGCTGGGGTTGCCGGTCACCAGACGCTGGATGAGCTGCCGGCCGATGAAGGGGCCGACGTTGGGGTGGTTGAACAGCGTGTCCAGGGCGATGCGCACGCTTTCCGCCGGTGCGGTGGAAGCCGGGATCACCGCGGCCTGCGGCTTGCCCGTGAACAGCCGCTTTTCGGCCGTCGACCACTGACCCGGGTAAGGCTTCATGCGGCGGATGTCCACGCGGGCATTGCCCCGTGTGGCTGCATCGGGCGTGCCCCAGCGGAAGTTGTGCTCGGTGAGCTGGTTGTCGTCGTAGCCCCAGGACCAGCCCGTGAACACCTTGGCCATGGCCATGACGTCGTCGTTGCTGTAGGTTTCCACCGGCTGCCCTTGGGCGTTGCGCTTGAGGCTGCCGTCGACATTGAGTTCATACAGGCCAATGCTGAACAGCTGCATCAGCTCACGCGCGAAGTTTTCGTCGGGCAGACGGAAGGTGGCCGGGTCTTCCTTCTGGTTGCGCATGTGGGACAAGTAGATGCCCATCGCCGGGCTGAGCGCCACTTCCTCCAGGATCTGCCGGTAGTTGCCGAACGCCAGTCGGTTGAGGTGGTCCAGGTAGGCGGCATAGGCCCGCGCATGGTGGAACAGGTTACTGTCCACCTGCGACACGACGAAGATGTTGTGCAGCGCCCAGGCCACGCGCTGGCGCAGCTGGGCCGGGCTGGTGGCAGCCAGCGCCCAGAACTTCTGCCCGATCCAGTCCGGCGTGTAGAGCGCATGGCTCAGGGGCAGATAGGCGTTGCCCAGGTCGTACTTGCCCTGGATGTAGGTCAGGTACTCGGGCTGGGCCGGCATCGCCAGCTGCTCGTCCAGCCATTGCGCCTGGCTCAGGGTGTTGAGCCGCGCGATCTCCGATCGCGTGGGCCCGAAGCTGGCCTGCTGCAGGAAGCGCGAGGAGTCGGCTTCGCGTGCCGTGACGGCAAAGGCCGCGGCCGAAGGCCAGGTCATGCGCAGCGCGGCGTTGAAGTAGATGGCTTCGGTGCCGGCGACGACCCCCTTGCCGTCCGTGGCTTCGATGCCGCTGCCAGGGTCGAGCGTGACGCCGGGCTGCGTCGGCGTGACGAACACGCTGGCATCGGTGAGGTATGCGACGAACAGATTGCGGTCCTGGCCGTCGACCAGCGCGTCATTGATGAAGATCACGTCGACGGCTGCCCCGGCCTGCAGACCGGGCGCGGTGAAGCTGTAGTCGGCCGGCTCCGTGCTGCGCACCTCGGCGCGGCCGATGACGCTGCCGTTGACCCGCACCTCCATGATCGGGCCGACATTGCCTGCCAGGCTGCCGCCAGCGCGGACGGTGAGGGTGGGTGCAGTGGGGTTGGTCACAGGGCGTACGGTACGCGACGCACCCGTCAATGCAAGGCTGGTGGCGGTGGCGTCAGTGCTGCCGGCGCCGGCCGTGGCGTCGGCTGCCGGTTCATTGCCGCCGCCACCACCGCCACATGCGACCAGCAGCATGGACAGCAGCAGGGCCGGAAGACCGAAGCGCAAGGGGATGGACATGGTGGGCATGGAATCGCGGGAGCCAGCGTGCTGGCGTGACAGGGGCCGTTGCCGGCGTCTGCCCGAGGTATCGTCCATGCGTGCAAGGCCTTGACCTTGCAGGTGCAACCAGCCGTAAAGCCTGTTGCGGATTCAGGTTCGCGCCAGCGGCGGGCGCGCGCCGGGGCGCGGCCCGCCCAGCAGCCTGTGCTTGGCCCAGTTCACCAGTGGGGCCTCGACGATCAGATGCAGCACATGCGCCGTGGCAATGGTGAACACCACCACCACGGCCAGGTGGAGGGCGACGTCCATGCCTGGCGCCAGCCGCGAAAGAACGATCACTGCAGCCGGCGCGATGAACGGGTGGAACAGATACAGCGAATACGAACTGTCACCCAGCTTTTCCAACGGTCTGGCGCCACGCCATTCCCGCGAGCCCAGCGCCAGCGTGCCGGCAGCGGTGAGGGCCAGCACGGGATACATGTAATGCGCTCCCCAGTGCAGATGCGCCATCTGCAGGCCAGCTGCCAGAACCACCAGGGCCCCCGCTGCCCAGGTACGCCAGGCTGGCCGGCGCGCGGAAGCCAGCAGCAGGCTGCCCGTGGCCATGCCGATCACGAACTGCAAGTTGGCAGAGTGACTGGCCACGACCCAGAACGGGTTGTCGAAGTGGACGAACTGACCGAGGCCCCAGAGTCCGATGATCACGAACGACGTCCATGCCGCCGGGTGGCGCCTGAGCAGCAGCGCCAGCGAAAACAGCAGATAGAAGAACACTTCATGCAGCAGCGTCCAACCGACGCCATGCAGCGGGACGACGGCATGAAGCTCGTTGAAGTAAGGGATGAACAAGTACGACTTGATGGCGTAATCCAGTTGGAAGTGGTTGTGGTTGACCACGTCCGGATGCGCCAGCGCCACGGCCACCTTGATGCTGACGGCAAACCACCACAAGGGCACGATGCGCACGATGCGGCGCAGGATGAAAGCCTTGGCGCCCGGCGGCCCAGGCTCGAGTGCCTGGGCCGAGAGCACCATCACGATTCCGCTGATGACGAAGAAGATCGGCACGCCGACTTCGCCGAAGTGCCAGACCGCCAGGTCCGCACTCACGCGTTCGTGGTAGTAGAAGGTGGCGTGCGTGCACAGCACCAGCGCTGCCGCAACGAACCGCATCACCTGCAGGAACTGGCTCTTCTCCACGGCGATGGATGGGTGTCGGTCGCGTGGCGCGCTCAGCCGGCCTCGTGTGCGGCGAACTCGGCGTAGGCCACCCGCAAGCCCGCCTCCAGCGGCGTGCGCGCCTGCCACCCGGCCGCCTTCATCAAGCCCACGTCCATCAGCTTGCGCGGGGTCCCGTCGGGCTTGGTGCTGTCGTACACGATGTCGCCCTCGTAACCCACCACCTTGGCCACCAGGGCAGCCAATTCGGCGATCGTCACGTCTTCGCCCACGCCGATGTTCACCAGCGGCGGCTCGAAACGTCCGCTCACGCTTTCGTCGCTGCCCAGCAAAGCGGTGTAGCGATCGTCAGGCAGGTTCATCAAGTAAACGCAGGCGTCGGCCATGTCGTCGCTGAACAGGAATTCGCGCCGGGGCAACCCCGTGCCCCAGACGGTGACCGTGGGGCTGCCCGCCTGCTTGGCTTCGTGGAACTTGCGCAGCAGCGCCGGGATGACGTGGCTGTTGGTGGGGTGGTAGTTGTCGCCCGGGCCATAGAGGTTGGTGGGCATTGCGGCCAGGTACTTCGTGCCGTACTGGCGGTTGTAGCTCCAGCACATTTCCACACCCGCGATCTTGGCCAGCGCATAGGGGCGGTTGGTGGGCTCCAGCGGGCCTGTCAGCAGATCGCGCTCGCGCATCGGTTGCGGCGCCAGTTTGGGGTAGATGCAGCTGCTGCCCAGGAACAGCAGCCGTTCCACCCCGGCCAGATAGGCGGCGTGGATCGTGTTGGTCTGGATCGCCAGGTTGTCGCGGATGAAACTGGCGGGGAAGGTGTTGTTGGCGATGATGCCGCCCACCTTGGCAGCGGCCAGGAAGACGTAGGCAGGCCGCTCGGCTTCGAAGAAGGCGCGCGTGGCGGCTTCGTTCGTGAGATCGAGCTCGGCATGGGTGCGCAGCAGCAGGTTCGTGTGGCCGGCCGCCTGCAGGCGGCGCACGATGGCGCTGCCTACCAGGCCGCGGTGGCCGGCCACGTAGATCTTCGCTTTCTGGTCCACGGGCTTACTCGTGGTAGTCGTAGGCCTGGAACCCGGCCAGCTTCACCAGGCTGTCACGCTTGGCGGCGGTGTAGTCGGCTTCCACCATCTCGCGCACCAGCTCCGATAGCGGCGTGGTGGGCTCCCAGCCCAGCTTGGCCTTGGCCTTGCTCGGGTCGCCCAGCAGCGTTTCCACCTCGGTGGGGCGGAAGTAACGCGGGTCCACGCGCACGATCACGTCACCCACCTTGCACTTGGCCTTCATCTCGCCCTTGACGGCTTCCACCTTGGCCACGGTGCCGATCTCGGCTTCGCCTTCGCCCGTGAACTTCAGCGTCACGCCCAGTTCCGCTGCCGCAAACTCGACGAACTGCCGCACGCTGTACTGCACGCCGGTGGCAATCACGTAGTCCTCGGCCACGTCCTGCTGCAGCATCATCCACTGCATGCGCACGTAGTCGCGCGCGTGGCCCCAGTCGCGCAGCGCGCTCAGGTTGCCCAGGTACAGGCAGTCCTGCAGGCCCAGGGCAATGCGGGCAATCGCCCGCGTGATCTTGCGCGTGACGAAGGTCTCCCCGCGCAGCGGGCTTTCGTGGTTGAACAGGATGCCGTTGCAGGCATACATG
>JAIXZR010000227.1 GCA_027489455.1 Rubrivivax sp.
CACGAGCTCGCTGCCGATGTAGCGGGATTCGGGCGCGGCGTCGGCATGCTGGGCCAGCATGGGCAGCACCGACGAACTGACGTTGTTGCCGGCAATGTTGATGCTGATCTGGCCATCTTCGGCACCGATGGCGCAGCGCGGGTGGATCGTCCAGCCGGCATCGCCCTGCGCTGCCTGCGTGAGCTTGCCGTGGGCTGAGCTCAGGGGCTCGAAGGACACCACCTGGCCGCGATAGCCCAGCTCGCGCAGCATGCCCACGTACTGGCCTTCGTTGGCGCCCACGTCCAGCACAAGATCGGTCGCCAGGTGCTTGAGCACCAAGTGCAGCTTGGCGCTGTCGGAGCTTTCCGGATGGAAGCGGATGACGTCGAAGCCGACGCTGCGCGCCAGGGTCTTGGCCGTGCGGCGCCAGGGGGATGTTGTCACGGAGTTTCCTTCTTGTTCTTAAGCAGCCGCCTGGCCGTCGACAGGCCTGTCGCGGCCTTCATCCCGCAGGTGGGCCAGCAGGTAGCCCGTCAGCAGCATGAACGGGAACATGTCGAGCTTGTTGAAAACGCCGCCCACGATGTACGTGGTGGCCGCCAGAGTCACGATGCAGGCCTGGAGCAGGCGGGCCGGTCTGGCCAGAGGATCTGACAACGGCCGGTTGGCCAGCGGCCGCGCCACGAAGTACAGATACGCGAGCACGAAGACATACAGCAGCATGCCCACGATGCCGACTTTCGTGAGCAGGTACATGTAACCGTTGTGCAGATAGCCGATGTGGCGCACGAAGCCACCCGTCTCGCTGGATTGCAAGGGCAGTGCCATGCCCAGATCCACCGTCGCGCCATACCCCTGACCGAACAGCATGGCGACGGGCCCGCTGCTCGCGAACTGGTCGAGCGCCCGCTGGGTCTCGTAGGCGCGGAAGCTGAGGTTGACTTCGCGCACGTCGGCGGATTCGCTGATCACGAGTTCGCTGAACGACCGCGCCAACTTGCCGGCGAAGGTCTGCAGCACCCGGTCTGACTCGACGTCGACCACCAGCTGCAGCATCAGAGATGCGGTCAGCAACAGCACCAGCGGGAAACCCAGCCTAAACCACTCGCGCTTGGCAAAGGAGCCTGCGATCGCCAGCCCGCCGATGAACACCACCAGCAAGGCCGTGCGCGAAAACACGCCGATGACGGCCAGGGACGCGATCACGATCAGCACCCAGGCCACCGGCGCGGGCAGCTTGACGCCTTCCTTGAACCGGCCGAAATAGACGATGAAGATCACCACCGCCAGCACTGGCGCATAAAAGCCCGTGCCAATGATGCGGCGGATCGTGCCGGCCGGCAGGAACAGGATCTCCGGCGCGATGAAGTACCCGCGCAACTGCCAGGCGGAGATGATCACACCGCCGATGATGAATGCCCGCAATCCGCGCGCCAGATCGGGCTTGCCCATGTACAGGACGTAGCCCGTCAGGACGACGAGCACGGGGTTTGCGACGTACCACGCGTCCTTCAGGTATTCATAAGTCGGGGTGCCCACGCCTGTGGCCAGACCGAGGAACGACATCAGGACGAAGGGGACGAGGATGGCCAGCAGCCTTCGGTCGAGGCGGTGATTGCTCAGCAGCACGGCGGCGGCGGCCAGGCTGACGAGCATGAAGTTCATGATCGTGAGCATCAGCGGCGCGAAGATCACCGGCATGATCAGCAGGATCACGATGGAGACGGTGGGCCAGACAGCGGCACGCCGCTCGCGTGCGCCCGCCAGCCGCATGTTGGGCGCGGCGGGCTTGGGCGCGAAGAGTTTGCTGCCTAACTGCAGGGCCATGACTTTCTATCTCCGTTGCGGTCGAGCGTCGGAAAGCGCATAGCGGCCACCGACTGACTGGGCACTGAACTGCTGGTAATGCGGCACTTCGTCGCTGGCGAACTGGTAACTGAAGTCGCGGCGCACGTAAGCCCCTGCCAGCAGGCGCTCCACGCGCCGTGCCACCAACACGGCATGCCGCAGCCACTTCAACCGCCAGGCCCCATGGCGCAGGCGCACCAGCTCGCCTTCCTGCGCCACCTGCGGGTGGGTGCTGAGATTGTTGCCGTCGATGCCAAACAACGCCAGCGTCTGCGGCAGGTGCACGATGCGAACGCCAGCGTCGGCCAGCCGCAGCAACAAGTCCTTGTCCGATGCGTATTTCAACTGGATGTCGAAACCCAGCAGACCTTGATCGAGGAGCCTCCTCCTGAAGAACAAGGTGCAGGACTGCGCATACAGGAAACTGTTGGCGACGTACAGGCGCCGGAAGGGGATCTCGCGCCGCCACGCCACCGGGCTGCCGTCGTCCTGGCAGACGATGTAGTCGCCGAAGATCACATCGACTTCGGGATGGCTTTCGAAGTACCGGTGCACCGCCGCCAGGGTACCGGGCAGGTACTGCTCGTCGGCATTGAGCCAGCTCAGGTACCGCCCGCGGGACCGCCGCCAGGCACGGCCGATGGCGTCGTACATCCCGCTGTCCTTTTCGCTCACGGCCAGCAGGTCGGGCTGCTCAGCCAGCCACTCGGGCGTGCCGTCGCCGGAAACTGCATCCTGCACCAGATGCTCCACGCTCACACCCTGCTGCCCGCGCACCGAGCCAACACAGCGCCGCAACTGCGTGAGGTCGTTGCGCGTGGGCGTGGCGACAGAAAACAGCACCGGATCGGACGATGTCGTGAGCATGGGGATGAAGCTCAGCGGCGCTTGACTTCGCGCCAGAGGCGGTGCCAGGGCCAGAACGAACGGCTCTGCATGATCGCCGCGGGGCGCAGGGCCGGAAAGGCGAAAGAAACCAGATATCCCGAGCCTACATAGGCCATGACCGTGGCCACGGCTGCGCCCATGGCGCCATGCGACGGGATCAGCAGCAGGTTCAGCAGGATCGCCAGCCCCAGGCCAACCAGGGTGACGACGGGCGCCAGGTTCTGCAGGCCGCTGGCGGCCATCCACTTGTAGCGCGCGTGCGCCATGGCCACGCCAATGCAGCTGAAGGCATGCACCAGGAAAAGATCGGCCGTGCGCAGGTAGGCATCGCCAAAGAACCACGGCACCAGCCACTGCACAGCGCTCACCGCCACCAGCGTGCCGATGATGGCGACGGCGAAGCTCAGATCGAAGAACGTCTGCGGCGCCCCCAGCGAACCGGCGGCACCCGCACTCTGGTGCCGCACCAGCTGCGGATACAGCACGTCGACGACGATCACCGGCAGGATGTACAGCACCTCCGACAAGCGCTGGCACAGGCCATACAGGCCGACCTCGACGTTCGTCGACAGCATGCCCAGCAGGATGATGTCGACCTTCATGTAGGCCGCAATGGCGGCCGTGCTCAGGGCATAGGGCCAGCTTTCCTTGAGCAGGCCGACGAGCTCGCCCCGCCGCGTGCGCAGGGCCTGCCGCACTTGCCCGCGCGCCATGCCGTAGTAGGCCACCACCAGCGCCAGTGCGCCCAGGATGGCTTCCAGGGCGATCGTCCAGGCCAGGGCCACGACGCCGAACCCGAGCATCAGGCAGCCGACCTTGGCTGCCGACGACAGCAGCGTCGCCACCAACCGGGCGATGGCAGGCTGCAGGGCTTCGTTGTGGGCCTTGAACCAGCAATCGATGACCAGGGGCGCGGAGATCGGGATGCTGATGGAGACGATGGCGACCAGCAGGATCACCAGCGGCTCGTCGGGCCGCATGATCCACACCGCACCACAGGCGGCCAGCGCGCAGACGATCCCGGCCAGGGCGCGCAGCACCAGCGCGCTGCCGACCACCACGCCCTGGTCTTCACGATGCGTCAGCCGGGCCACGACAGGGGTGTCCAGACCCAGCAGCGCGATGCTCCAGAACACCATCACGAGCGCGGATGCGTAGTTCAGCAGCCCGAACCGTTCCGGCCCCAGGACATGGGCAATCCAGAACGACACCGCAGCCACCAGGCCCAGCCGCACCAGGTTCTCGGCCAGCAGGATGAAGCTGCTGACGAACGAGCGCCGCGAGACGAGGCGACCGGTGGGCGGGTCCATGGGCGCTTCGGCCTTCATCACCACTGAAGGCGCTGGCCGATGTGGGCATAGGCGCCCTGCACCGCCGCTGCCCAGGTCTGCCGCGCGGCGTGTTCTGCCGCACAGCGCGAAAGCTCGGCCAAGCGCGCCGGGGTGGCGAGCAACCGGGTGATCGCGTCGGCAATCGCGGCCTCCACCTGCGCGCGGGAGCGGTCGGCCGTGGGCACCACGACGCCACAACTCGCGTCCAGGTACAACTGTGGGCCGCCCAGGTCCAGGCAGACCACCGGCAAGCCGCGTGACAGCGATTCCAGCACCACGTTACCCGATGAATCGTGCAGGCTGGGAAAGACAAACAGGTCGGCCTGGCCGTACAGCGACAGCAGTTCGTCGCGCGGGATGGCGCCCAGCAGGCGCACGCTGTTCTGCAGCCCCCGCGCGGCGATCTCGGCCGCGAGGTGGGCACGCAGCGGGCCGTCACCGGCAATGTCCAGGCGAACCGGTGTGCCGCGCTCGACCAGTTGCGCCACGGCTCCCAGCGCTAGCGCCACGCCCTTCCAGCCCAGCAGCCGGCCGGCAAACAGCAAGTGCAGCGGCTTGCTTCCAGCGGGCGGGGGTGCCGGGCGACGCTGGCGCACCGAGAGGTCAACCTCCGGGCTGCCGATTTCGGGCACCACCACGGCACGGGCCCGGACATCCGCCGGCAAGGCACGCAAGCTGTCCTCGGACTTGCACAGGACCAGTTCGCTTCGCCGCGGGCCCCAGGTCGCCAGTGGGTCGGCACGTACCCACAGCAGGCTCAGGCTGCGCAGGTAGTCGAAGGCCCGCACCCGCCAGGGCAAGCCCTGGAAGAGCCGAAGGGGCGCCGCTTCGCCACCGCCCAGCGGCCCCATCACCAAGGGCACGCCCAGGCCGGTGAGAAAGCAGGGAAAGCGCAGCGTCCCCCAGGTCAGGTGGTGAATCAGGTCGAACCGCTGGTTCTGGATCAGCCGCTGGGCGAACCGGCGCACCCGCCATTGCCACCAGGTGTAATACAGGCGCGAATTGAGCTGACGGTGGGGATGCGCGCCGAAGGCCGGCGCCTGGAAGTAGTGCGCATCCACCTGCACGCCGGCCTGCGCCAGCGCGGGCTCGAGGTGGCTGCGGAAGTAGGCGTGCGTCAGCAGAACGACGTCGTGCTGGCGAGCCAGCTGAACCAACCATTGCCAGCCCACACCGGGCTCGGAGCCCCACAGTGGCGAACAGGCGAAGGACGACAGCAGAATGCGGCGGCGCGGTGTCACACCTTCTCGCCTACCGCCAGGAAGCTGCCGTAAAGGCCCAGCCAGGGGAAGCGACTACCCAGATACCACGTCACCTTGCCGCTGCCCAGGGTCCGTACGCGCGCGAAGCCGTACATCTTCAGCACGGTCCGCAAGGTGTCCGGATGATGCTGGGACAAATGGGCGCCGCCCAGGCAGGTGCCGCCGCGCAGGCGCATCTTCGTGTCGCCCGGGTTGGGGGTGGTCAGCAAGATGCGTCCACGCACCTTGAGAACGCGGAACACGTCCGCCACAAAACGGTGCGCATCGATGGGCAGCAGATGCTCGATGAACTCACCGGCCACCACCGCGTCGTAGGTCTCGTCGTCGGTGGGGATCTGCGTCGCCGAGCCGCACACGGTGCCGGAATAGACATCCTTAGGCAGCCGGTCCAGCCGCGACTGCAGCAGATCCAGGCCGTGGATCTCGATGTCGGGCCGCACGGCCTTCAGGGCTGCACCGCCGCGGCCGGTGTTGCAGCCGACGTCCAGCACCTTCAGCGGGCCGGGCGGCAGGAAGCGGGCGAATTGCTGGTAGCGGGATTCGGTGAACGGATCGCGTTCGCTGCCTTCCTGCAGTTCATTGCGGGTCGCGTAATCCATGGCGTCGGTGCAGGTGCACGAGATGGCTGAGGCGCGTCAGCCACCCGACCGGCTGCCGAAGTAGCGGTTGCGGACATCGGCAGGTACGGCGGTGTACATCTGCTCCAGGAAGCCCTGCTGCAGCCTGAAGGCCGCGGCTTCGCTGGCCGAGAAGCTCGAGACGCGGACCAGCATGCCGTCGGGGATCTCGCCCTTCAGCCCGTATCGGATCTGCTGGAGCTTGCGGCCCAGGCCCGGCAGTGTGGCGGCCTCGTCCAGTGTCACCCAGTAGGTGATGGGTTCGCTGCGCTGGCCCAGCTGGGCCAGCACGCGCGCGACCGGAACAGCGCTGGCACCGATCTGGACCGTCTCCTTGCCCAGTGGGCGGACGCGGAAACCCTGGGCCGAATAGCAGAACTCGGGCCGGTGGACGGCCGTGGCCTCGTTGCTCTGGTCGCTGCCGTAGGCGATCGACAACATCACCCTCTCACCCTGGGCGTTGATGTAAGTGCGCGCCAGCGTCTGCGAGTACAGCGAATCCAGCATGGCCTGCAAGCTGGGGTCGGGCACCACCGGGCGGATGCTGTTGTCGACGCGCCAATCGCCGAAGGCTTCCGGGATTTGCTTGTCCAGGATGATCTTGGGCTTGATCTCGGCCAGGCGGGTTTCGGGGCGGAGGACTTCGCCCGCGATCGACGCGCCCACCATGCAGGCGATCAGCACGCCGACGCGCAGCCAGGGCAGGCCGGCGGGGGCCGGCGTGGTGGAACGGATGGCTTCGGTCGTCACTTCTTGTTCCTCGTTCCGTGGTCCTGCCCCAGCATGCGCCCGAGCACGCCATCGGTGGCCAGCATCATCACCAGGCCCACACCGAACAGCACCATGCCCGCAAATGTGTGCACGAAACCCTGCCCCGCTTCGTCGCCGAAGTAGTAGGTGACGAGGATCAGGATCAGCACGCGGATGATGTTGGCGATGAAGGCGATCGGCAGCACCAGGATGGCCAGCAGCACATTGCGCAGCTTGCTGGTGTAGCCCATCAGGTTGGCATACAGCAGGCCCAGGGCTTCGAGCGTGAAGATCGAGTTCAGGCCGGCACAGGCATCAGCCACCAGCAGCTGGTACTGCCCCACGGTCAAGATGACACCGCTGCGGCCCACGGGGTAGCCGGCCCAGTGCATGATGGACTCGGCGACGTACGACACCGCGGTCTTCAGCGGGATCGTCAGCGTCTGCACCAGCACGCCGGGCAGGGGCACCAGGAAGATCAGAAAGAAAAACGGAAAGGCCCAGACGCGCAGGGCCTGCGTTCCGCGCAGCAGCAGCACGAGCGCGACGCCGGCGGCCCAGATGCCAACGACTTCGCCCTGGATGATCTGCTGGCTGCGCCCGAGCGCGTACATCACCATGCCGGCCAGGAAAAGCAGCCCGCCGACGACGTTGGCGGGCTGGTAGGGCGCGTCGATCACGCGCTGGCGGCTGCGCCACATCAGCCACAGGCTGACGGCGCCGATGATCGGGCCATGCCCCTGCTCATCGGTCTGCCAGACCTGGCGCGCCAGGTCCATGATGGTGGGCACCATGAGCAGCAAGAAGCCGGCGAGCAAGGCGCCGATGGCGATCCTGGCGCTCAGATCGGGGCCTGCGCCCACGGGACGCGGCAACACGCTGGACATCGTCGTTCAGCCTCGGATAGGTTGGGCGGGATCTCAGAACTCGTTGAACACGACGCCGGCCAGCTTGACAGGAGCACCCGCCAGCGAAGCGACCAGCTCGCGCAGCGAATCAGAGCGCGAGGCGTCCTTGCGGGCCACCACCACGGCAGCGCCACAGCGGGCCGCGATCACGGCGCAGTCGGCGCCATAGACCGCAGCGGGGGTGTCGACGACGACGTGGTCGAACTTGCTCACGAGCTCGCGGATCAGCAGGCCAAAGGCTGGCCGCTCGACCAGTTCCAGCGGATTGGGCGGTGTCGTGCCCACGGGCAGCACGAACAGGCTGGGGATGCCCACCACCTGCTGGATGACCTGCTTGTCGGCGCGGCCAGAAAGGATGCCCGACAGGCCGGTGGAATTCTTCAGGTTGAAGACCTCGTGCACGCGCGGACCGCGCATGTCGGCGTCCACCAGCAGCGTACGGCCGCCAAGCTGGGCCAAGGTCACCGCCAGGTTGGCGGCACAGTAGGTCTTGCCGTCACCGGAATCGGGGCTGATCACGGCCAGCGCCGGGTGCACGGTGCCTTCGGTGAACACGCGCATCATCAGCTGGCTGCGCAGCGCACGGAAGCTCTCGGCCCGCGGGGAGAAAGGCTCGTTCAGCGCCACCAGGTCGGCACTGAGCTTGCGCTGTTCTTCTGGCGCGTAGGGGTAGTGGAACTGCTGCGCCAGGGCGTAGAGCACGTCGTCCTTGCTCGCCAGCCCCAGGGCCACCGCCGCTTCGCCAAAGCGCACGCCAGTGTCGCGCTGGTGCTGCAGCACCTTCTCGACCTGCTCGGCCGTGAGGTTGCGCAGCTCGGCAATGATGTCGCCGATGCTGCGGTCGACCACGGGGTCATCGCCTGCGCCGGTGGTGGCTGCCAGCGGCGGCACTGCGGGTGCCGGCGGACGGGCCGGCGGCGTCGGGTCGACGACTTCGATCGTGGAATCTCTGAACTTGGCCATCAAGCCACCTTTGCGGGTGCCGGCAGCGGCGCCAGGAGGCGCTGCTGCATCAGGGAGGGACGCTTCGCGAGCGCGATCTTGGACCCCGGGCGCGGCATCGATCCGATCACCGGCAGGCCGAGCGTCGTCACCACATCGTCGATGTTGCGCACGCGCCGGTCGCGCAGTTCCAGGGCCATCGCCACGCCAATCCCCAGCAGGGTGCCGCCGATGGCTGCCAGCACCGTGTTGAGCGTGATGCGGGGCGAAGAGGGCCGAAGCGGGGGCGCGGCCTGCGTCAGCATGTTGACGTTGCTTTGCGTGGTCTGGCTTTCCAGACTCGTCTGGTTGAAGCGCTGCAGCACAGCGTCATAGGAGCGCTGGGCGTTCTCGACATCGCGCAAGAGCACCAGCCCTTCGTCACGCACCGCCTTCATGCGCAGCACCTTGTTGCGCTGCGCCTCCAGGGCGTTGCGGATTTCGTTCTCGCGCTGGCGGTTGATGGTGTTGGACACCGTCACGCCGCTGGTCACGCGACGGGTTTCCGCTTCCAGACGGGTGCGCAGCTCCTGCGTGCTGGCGCGCGTTTCCTGCACTTGCGGATGGTTATCGCCCAGGCGCGTGCTGAGTTCCTGCAAACGCGCCTCGGACCGGCTGAGATCGGCCTTGAGCGCGCCCAGCAGCGGGCTGTTCAGCACTTCCTGCATGCGGTCGCCCTGACCGCTCTGGGCCTGGGCCTGACGGCTGCTGGATTCGGCCGCGATGGCCTGCAGCATCGTGAGCTGCGAGGAAAGCTCGTTCAGGCGCGCGTTCTCGACGTCCAGGCGTTCGTCGGTAGCGATGATGCCATTCTCCTTCTGGAACGTGCTGACCCGGGTCTGGGCCTTCTCAAGCGCTTCGCGGGCTTCCTTCGAGCGGGTGTCGAAGAAAGTGGAGTACTGGCGGGCCGGGTCGACGCGCAGCTCGAGCGCCGTGTCGATGTAGGCCTGCACGAAGGCGTTGGCCAGCCCGGCCGCGAAGCGCGGATCGGCAGCCTTGTAGCTGACGGAAATCACGCTGCTTTCGCGCGAGGGGTCGACTTCCATGTTGCGCTGGAAGACCGTGGCCAACCAGGCCTCGATGCTGCCCTCGCCCTTGGTTTCGTCCTGCCACTGCTGGCGGATCTGCGGGTTCTCGTTCAGCTTGAGGTTGCGCACCACGCGCTGGGCGACGCGATCGCTGCGGATGATGTCCACCTGGGTGGCCATCATGGCCGGTGAAGCAATGCCGCCATACAGCGCGCTGCTGATGGGATCGGGCTTGAAATCCAGCACGACGCTGGCCGAAGCGCGGTATTCCTTGGGCAGCATCAGGCTGATGACCAGGGTCACACCCACCACGGTGCCGATGATCAGCAGCACCAGCCACCAGCGCGCCTTGAGGATCGACAGGAACTGTCCGAAAGTCATGGCATCACTCCGTCAGAAGAGGCTTTCGCGCACGAAGACGACGTCGCCTTCACGCACCGTATCGGTCATCTCCGGGGTGATCACCTGGACCTTGCCGTCCGGGCCCTTGCGATGCACGACGATGCCCTTGGCCGTGCCACGCTGTGTGAGGCCCCCACCCGTGGCCAGCGCCTGCAGCAGCGTCATGTCGCGTTCCAGCCGCATCGGGCCGGGGCGCTGCACTTCGCCGTAGATGTAGACCACAGGCTGACGATCGACCCAGATCGTGTCGCCATTGAGGATGAAGATGTCCTTGGAAGCACCGCCGCGGGCAAAGATGGACGGCAGGTCGAACTCCTCGCGGAAGGGCTTACCGTCGCGCGTGCCGGTGACGACCACCGTGTCGGCGCCGGTGTTGGCGGTGCCGCCAGCCATCGCCAGGAGATCGGTCAGACGCATGTCGGCCACTTCCAGCGGGAAGCGGCCCGGGCGGTTGACCTGGCCGAGCACGCTGGCCTGGTTGCCGCGCACCTGCATCACGACCAGCGTGACCTGCGGGCTGCGCACGAAGTTGCCCGAGCGCAGGCCGTCGGCGATCAGCTTCTCGGCATTCGTCACCGTCTGGCCGCCCAGCCGGATGCTGCCCAGCAGCGGGTAGGACACGAGGCCCGCTTCGGTGATGCGGGTCTCGAGCGTCAGATCGGGGTTCTGGAACACCGAGATGCGAACCACGTCGCCCGAGCCCAGGCGGTACTCGTTGGCCGCTGCCGAAGATGGCGAAGGCGTCGCGGGGGCCGGGGACTGGGCCTGCGCCAGCGCCGACAGGCCGAAGGCCAGGAAGAAAGGTGCCAGCAGCGTTGCGCCGGCTCTCATCAGTTGCATGTTCATCACTTCAGGCCCATACCCTTGCTGACATCCGATGCGCTGAGCGCCGGGGGTGCAGCAGTTGCACCCGGCGTAGCGCTGGCTGCAGGCGTTGCAGCAGGGGCCGTGCCAGCCCCAGCCGGCGCGGACGCTGCCGGCTCGGCGAACTTGCCGACGTACTCGATCTTGGCCGCGCCGCGCAGTTCCTTGATGTTGTCTTCCACCAGCTTGCGGCGGCGCTCGTTCAGGATGAACTGCTCGATCGCCGGACGGGCCTGCTCCTCGGTCACGGGCTGGCTGCGCGAGCCCGCCAGCACGATCACCTGCACGCCCGTGGGCGACGGCACCAGCGCCGCCTGGCCATCCTTCATCTTGGCGAAGGAATCCAGACTGTTCAGCGGCAGTTGCTCGGCGGCACGCACGGCCTGATTGCCGGTGAACTTGTAGTCCTTGGCCTTCAGGAACTCGATGAACTCGTTGATGTTCTTCGCCGCGGTGAGGGCGTCGCGCAGCTCGGTCTGCTGCTCGGGCTTGGCCTCGATCGCGATTTCCTGGATGCTGTAGACGCGCCGCTCGCTGAAGAGCGCCGGCTTCTCGTCATAGTACTTCTTGATCTCGTCAGGCTGCGGACGCGGTGCGGTTTCGCTGACCTTCTCGAGGTAGGCCCGGGCGATGATCTCGCGCCGGGCGGCTTCCACGGCCTGGACGACACGCGGATCGCGGTCGATCTTCTGCTCCTCGGCCTTCTGCAGTGCCACCTGCTGGTCGATCAGCCGCTCCAGGATCTGGCGGCTGGCGGCGTCGGCCTGCTCGGGCTTCAGACCACGCTGCTGCTGCAGGACGAAATTGATCTGGTGGACCGTGATCTCGTCCTTGTTCACCTTGACGGCGGTCTGGCTCGCGGCCTTTTCCTTCTTCTCGCCGCAGCCGGCCAACAGCACGGCAGCAGCGACAGCGGCCAACGGAAGCCAGCGGCGTGCACGGGCGTCGAACATCGTCAGATTCATGCGCAAAGTCCTTGGGTCATCGAAGAGGAACGCCACACGCCAGGCGCACGGGCAACCCGGCCAAGGCCCAGGCTGCGAGGCAAAAACACCCCCGCAGTTCCCCGCGGTCGAAGGCGCAGAGTGTAACCCTGGGCCCATGACGGTTCGGGCTGTCAACCGCCCCCGGGACTGGGTGTAGGGGCGGCAAAAACTCACGGCACCAACCTGGCGGTGCGCCACCGCGCACCGCGTGGGCGCCGCCCAGCGCTGCCCCGGGGCCACCCATGCGCCCAGCCCGCCGGCCCTGGGAGCTCAGGACAGCGACTGCACGCGCGCCAGCTGCCAGTTCTGGCCAGCCGACTTCAGTTTGGCCAGCAGCCAGAGCTCGCGGAAGGGCGCGGCACCGGCGTCCGTCTGCTCGCGGATCAGGCCGCTGAATTCGACGCTGGCGACAAAGGCCTCGTGCAGCTCTTCCAGGCGCAGCAGGCGCGCGTCCAGCGTCAGCACCTCGGTGTGGTTGGGGCCGGGGCCGCGCTCGGCCAGCTGGTCGCGCAGTTCTTCGAGCAGGGGTTCGGTGGCCAGGCTGCGCAGCGCGCCCAGATCGGCGCGGTCCCAGGCCGCCTGCAGCTGTACGAAGCTCAGGCGCGCCACGTGCAGCAGTTCATCGATGTCGCGCTGGCGCGCCTTCCGCAGCGGCGACACAGGCTGCCGGCGGCGGTGGGCCAGGCGCTCGGCGACGCGCCGGCGCAGGCGGTTCAGCACTTCACCCCCACATGCAGGGCCACGATCCCGGCCGCCAGGTTGTGCACGTCGACGTGGCCAAAGCCAGCGTCCTTCATCATGCTCTTCAAGGTCGCCTGGTCGGGGTGCATGCGGATGCTCTCCGCCAGGTAACGGTAGCTGTCGGCGTCGCCCGCAATCACCTTGCCCAGCCAGGGCATGAGCTTGAAGGAATAGGCGTCGTAGGCCTTGCGCAGGGGCTCAGCGGGGCGCGAGAACTCCAGCACCAGCAAACGCCCGCCCGGCCGCAGCACGCGCGCCATCTCGCGCAGGGCCCCGTCCTTGTGCGTCATGTTGCGCAGGCCGAAGGCGACGCTGGCCAGATCGAAGCTGGCGTCTGCAAACGGCAGACGCTCGGCGTCGCAGGCGGCCGTGGCCAGGATCCGGCCCTCGTCGAGCAGGCGGTCGCGGCCGGTGCGCAGCATGGCCTCGTTGATGTCGGTCAGGACCACCCGCCCCTGGTCGCCCACGCGGGTGGCGAAGGCGCGCGCCAGGTCACCGGTGCCGCCGGCGATGTCGAGCACGCGGTCGCCGGGCTGGACGTTGGCCACCGCCACGGTGTAGGCCTTCCAGGCACGGTGCAGCCCGCCCGACAGAACGTCGTTCATCAGGTCGTAGCGCGGCGCCACGGAATCGAAGACCCCCCGCACGCGGCTGGCCTTCTCGGCATCGTCGATGGTCTGGTAACCGAAGTGCGTTTGCGCCATGGCGTCGTCGTTCAGTGCGAGTGTTGGCTGCAGGCACCGCCCGCGGCCGGGGCGGTCATGGCGTCGTCCCTGTTGGCGCCCGCAGCCGCCAGCCGGGCTTCGTAGCGCTGCCAAAGCTCGGCCTCGTCGGCGCCCAGGTGATACAGGTAGGGCCAGGAAAAGATGCCAGTTTCGTGCCCGTCGGAAAACCGCGGCTGCACGGCGTAGTGGCCGACTGGGCTGATCTCGGTGATGAGCACCTGACGCTTGCCCGTCTGCAGCACTTCCTGCCCCGGCCCATGGCCCTGGACTTCGGCAGACGGCGAATAGACCCGCATCAGCTCGAAGGGGATCCTGAACTTCGCACCGTCGTCGAACGCGATTTCGAGGACGCGGGAGGCCTGGTGCACGGTCAGGGCCGTGGGCTTGGCGCGCGATGTCAGGGCTGACGGAGGAGTGGCCATGGTGAGTACGACAGACTGCAGGGGGAACGTTCCACAGGGCCCAGGGAAACAGGGGCTGGGCCAGCCCGCTGCTGCATGACGGCCCCAGTCTATCGCCGGGCAGACCCTGCAGACAAAGCGCCCATCCCAGCCTTGTTGGCATTGCGGCTGCCGGGCAAGCGCAGCGCACCGGTGGCCGGTGGGCCTAGACCAGGACGCGCTCGATGCCGCCAGCGTTGGCGCGCGCCACGTAGTCCTCCAGCCATGTCGGGCCCAGGATCTGCCGTGCCATCTCGACGACGATGTAATCGGCTTCGAGCAGGCCGTTCTGCAGATCGCCCTCGTAGCGCTTCAGCCCCTGCAGGCAGCTCGGGCAGCTGGTCAGGATCTTCAGGTTGGCTTCGGCAGCAGTGCTCAGCCCGGGCTGCGCCGGCGCTGCCGCCATCCGCTGGCGTAGCGCCGTTTCGCCCTTGCGCAGCTCTTCTTCCTTGCGAAAGCGCACCTGCGTGCTGATGTCTGGCCGCGTCACACCCAAGGTGCCGCTTTCGCCGCAGCAACGGTCGCTCTTCAGCACCTGCTCACCCACCAGCGCCTTCACCGTCTTCATCGGGTCCTGCAGCTTCATCGGGCTGTGGCAGGGGTCGTGGTAAAGGTAGCCGGCCTGGTTGCCCTGCAGGGTGATGCCCTTCTCGAGCAGGAACTCGTGGATGTCGATGATGCGGCAGCCGGGGAAAATGTCTTCGAACTGATAACCCTGCAACTGGTCGTAACAGGTGCCGCAACTCACCACCACGGTCTTGATGTCCAGGTAGTTCAGCGTGTTGGCCACGCGATGGAAGAGCACGCGGTTGTCGGTGATGATCTTGTCGGCCTTGTCGGCCTGCCCGCTGCCGCGCTGCGGGTAGCCGCAGCACAGGTAGCCCGGCGGCAGCACGGTCTGCACGCCGGCCTGCCACAGCATGGCCTGCGTCGCCAGGCCCACCTGGCTGAACAGGCGTTCGCTGCCGCAGCCCGGGAAGTAGA